>JAXFQS010000142.1:0-10464 GCA_034178815.1 Kiritimatiellia bacterium
CAGCCCCCTGCCGTCCCCATACAAATTTTGTCCAAAATGTAAAACGACGAGTGCCCGTCACATGATGGGCGCAGATCGCTAGATGTTAGATTGCGTTATGCAGGCAACTTCTCTAGGGATTCTCAGGCTCGGAGGCTGTGCTAATGCTGACACGATCGAATTCGACTGATTCCGACAAGTGCAGTTTTGGACAGTCAAAAAAGAGTTGCTCGTTGTGCTCCTCACACCAAGGGAAATCGACGGGCGCTTCGATGCCGTCCACGAGCAACTGACTTATGCGTTTGCCGTAGCCATTGGCTCTAACGGTAAACTTGATTTCGTGCCACTTCTCGCGCTGGACGGTCTGATTGCGAGGCGAAATCTTTGTTCGGTGTTTCGGTTCCCACTTGGAGCCATTGCTGTCCAGTCGTTGGCGATAGGAGACCGTTCCGTAGAATTGCCCGGCTAAACGGTTCGAAGAGCGAGGTGAAGTGCCGATTTCGATTTTCACGCCCTTCGACATCTCCAAACTGAGGATTTTCCCAAACGGTGCTTGTTTCGGATTTTTGGCGTAGCGGAAGCGAATCGAAAGGGTGAGTACATCGACAGGCCTGCCGGCTGGCCACTTTCCCGAGAGGTCGATGGGGTTCCGCTCTGTCTCGTCAAGGGGAATACAGTCAAAGAGAATCAGCAGCGGGAAATCTTTCGAGGCGGAAGTAGCCGTTTCCACCTCGTATGCGCCCGCATCCGTTGCAACTCCCTTCAAGCGCTTTTCGCCGGCCAAATCTCGCTCCTGAGCCCCCCTCGGCGTCAACTTGGCGAAGCCCACGGCTGGGGAATCCTTGGAGGGTCTGAAACTTCCGGTCTCAAAGCGTGGATCCACATCAATTAAAGTTCCCGCTCCGCGGGAAATCCCCCGTACGGAGTTGCGCCAAAAGATGCATCCTTCAACGGTATTGTTGTCATCCAGCCCAGCAAATCCTCCGGCTTCCGGCGCACGGTTATCAACAAACGTTGAAAACCGAATCGAACTCCAATAGGCTCCGCCAGCAACGCACTCAGCCCGGTTGGACACCACAAGGCAGTTCCGAACTTCGCCATCCTGAGTGAAAATGGCACCGCCGTTGCGTCGCGCACGATTGCCCAAGAAGGTAGACCGATCGGCATTGCCGAAATACATTGCTCCGGCATCGCGTCCTGCCTGATTCCCGGAGAGGTGGCATCCAAAGAGTTTCGAGAAGGCAACCGCTCCGCCGTCAAAGTCGCACCTATTGTCCTCGAAGCGACAGTCAAGACCAGTAGAGAACACCAGTGCACCGCCACACTTCGTAGCGTGGTTTAGGGTGAACCGGCACCGCTCCGCCAAGCCATAAGCCAAGGCTCCGCCATATTGGGCTTCGCCGTTGGAAAAATGGCAGTCTCGGTAAGTGCCGCCAATGGCCAGCCCCCCACGGTTGCGGTGAAACCGGGTTCGCCCAGCCTGCCCGTTACGGAGGGTGAACCCTTCCAAGACCGTATTAGTCTGCGCTCCCATCGGCCCGAATGGGCAGGCCGTGAGTTGGGCGCAACGCTGGGTCGTTGCGCCATCAATGATGGTTTCATCGGCCCCCTTTTCCGCGCGAATGACCAAATAAGCGTTTGAGGATACAATGGGTGAATAGATGCCCGGCGCAACCACAATCGTGTCGCCTGGACTCGCCGCGTCGATGGCCGCCTGGATAGTCTTGAACTGCTCTTTGGGCCCGACTCGGCGAGTCTGACCTGGCGTGGTCGGTTTCGGGGGGGATGGCGGCAACAGAACAGGGGACGGCACGGGCCCATCTACCGCGAGGATTCCATATTCAAGCGGTTTTAGTGACAACGCTACAGTTCCCTTTTGCATAGGGAAGTCTCTTCCGGCGAAAGCCGCACGGGCCAGACGATTGGATTGCGCGGCGCCTCTCCACTCGACCACCGCTGTTGCCGCAGGGCCGTTTGTTGCCGGGTTGACTACAATCATATAGCGGGTTCCAAGGTCTGGATCCTGGCAACTCATACCGTGAATGCCGTTCGTGACAAAGTAGTCGGAACTTGTACTGTTGAGCAAGGCGGGGGCAATGGCCCTGAACCGTCCAATGAGTATGGGAAAATCCTTTCGGTGGCTGTTGTTGCGGATGCCGACGCCTAGCGTTCCCCCTCCGGATTGGCTCCAGCAATACCAGAATATGCCCCGCGAACGGTGGCAAAGCGCCAAATGCGTCATGGCCAACCACTCTTCGTGCGTCTCCATCAGGTGGCTTTGCGGGATACAGATGAGCGGGTTTCGATCACCGCAAACCGCGTAGGCCTTATCCATCCATCGGGCGACGATTTCCGGGGTATCCCAGGTGTGCGGGTAGGGATCCGGCGCGAAGACATCTGCCATTACTCCAAACCGGTCGAAGAGGCTGGGCGTACAGGAGACGAGGTAGGTCGGGTGTGTTTTGTCAAACCGGTGAAAATCCCTGTTGAGCGCTTCTCCTTTGGGTATGTCGGCTTCGCCCGGTTCGTCCAGCAGATACCATTGCATCAGTCCGGGGTTGTGGGCGTAGTGGTTGACGCAGCCCTGGTTGCTGAATTGAAATGGTTGGAAAACGACCCTGCAGCCTCTTTCGAAAGCGGCCGTGATGCTCCGGCTCCATTCCCACCCGAACTGGTTGATCATATTGATGCCGGTTGCCATCGCCTCGTCATATTGCGCGGGGGTGACATGGTAGAGCCCCAGCGGCAGGAAGGGCTCCTCGTCCACAATGAAGTTCAAGTCCTCGTCGATGCAGGTGAGCCCCGGTGTCGGGGGAAGAATCTCAACCTGCACCTCATCCGTGGCAAGGACTTTTCCGGCAGGGGAGATGAGCCTTCCTTTGATGGAATAGACGGCGGGAGGAAGATCGAGCGGAATGTGCGCACGGCTTCTAAAGCCACCGACCTGTGCCGGCATTTCTTCGTGCCCGACGACTTTACCTTCGCTGACTGTCTCGAGGATGACTTTTGCTCCGTTGACCTGCTCATCGATGGGGGAAATTGTCGAGAAGAATTCGATCCGGTCGAAACGCCGCCCAGGCGAGAGAAGATTCCTGTAGCGGGTTGAACCGATTTCAAATAGATTCCGTATGCGCACCTCACGGTCGAAGAGGACGGCATCCTTGCCAGCGCAGCGCAACGCCAAACGAAAGCGTTGGACTCCACGGCGAAGGATGGCAGGATGTATGGTCAATTGTTTGCTGGTTTGAGGTGGGATCGTGGCCGAGACTGTCTGCGATTCATTGAAGACCAGTTCAACTACCCTAGGCTCGTGGCCCTCGTTTCGCACCTCTACAGAGAAGGTGTTTCGTCCAGCCGAGGGAGTATCAATGACTGGGGCGGCGATGGAGAGCCGATTGGCAAAGAGCATAGCATTGGCCCTCAAGTTCCGAATGAGCCCCGTCGTATCGCCCTGATGCTGGGAGTTGGCCAAGATAACGCCGTCGCCATAGCGCGCAACCGCCATACCACAGGCTCCACTTGCCGCGTGCGGGCAGTCAAAGACCACTTGCCAAAGTGTGCCTGACGGACAACTCAAGTGGCCCCAAAAGCCTCCACAGACCAACTTCTGAGGCTGATTGACGAGCGAATGGTCGAGCACGACCTTCCTTGGCTTATACTGGCATCCGCCGCATTTGAGTTCGAGTTTAGGGTCAATGTCCCTGAGCCAAGCCAGCCTTTGGGGATAAACCGCGTCGTGCAAGAAGAAACACCCCCCGCGCTTGAGCCAGGCCCGCAAACGATTCACCCCATTGGTTGCCCGACCGGCAAACTCGGTCGGCACCAGGAGCATATCGCACGAGTCCAGTTTCTCCCATGCTACTCCACTCTCCACCTCTTCCGGTGTGGCGTAGACGGCACGAATCCCCAATTGGGCAATTTGGTGGTCATAGGCGCGTGAGATGCCCGGATTCTTGCCCGAAGTGGCGGGAAGCACTAGGGCGGTGAAGATGGGGTCTGGCTTGGCGAAGATTGCGGCGGTCGCCAAGAGGGCTAACCCCACGGCGCTGGCTGTTCGAGACATAGACGGCCTACCTCAGCAAAAGGACAGTTGCGGGCTTCCGGTTTGCCACAAGCCATTGATTAGCGGGGAGCGACAGGGAGAGCCCCAAGGGGCGAACGCCATTGGGGAAGTTCTTCGCATATTGGGTCTGAATCTCTTCCGAGAGTTCGCGCCACGGGGTGAAGTTCTCGGCAGATGCCATAAACTCCGCCCATCCAGAATCGGTTGGATCGATGAAGAATTGAGCCTGGTAGTTGTTCCACGAACCGAAAGCAGTGGCGGCAATGTTTGGGGGGCGGAAGGGCAGTGTGAATTGGCGAATGCCCGTGCAACCGCTGAAGGTGCCGCCCCCAATCTCAATCAAGACGCCCTCAAAGGTCACATTGGTCAGCGTGGTGACCTTTGAGAACGCAGAGCAGGAGATATTGCTCAGGGCTGGGCCGAATGTCGCGGAACCGATGGCTGTGCCTGCGAAGTATGCCCCGTGGGCATACTGATTGGTGTAGAATGTGGCCGTCTGGGCAAACCCGAAGCGCAAATCGCCTTTGAGTTTGGGGCAGGTGTTGAATGTACTTGCGCCGATGAACTCGACGCTTTCGGGGACGAGCGGCTCCACGGTTTCCAGATTGGCACAGTTGGCGAATGGGCCTCGGTTAGCACCATTTGACCAAGATCCCTCGAGCCGCTTGAGACCGTTGGGCAGGCGAACGGTGACGAGGTTTGGATTGTCCACCAATGCCCCGGAGAGAATGCTGTAGATTGAATACGCTGTGGCATCGCCGTCGGCAATCGGTTTGGTGAGGTCGAGCAGTGGCATCAGGGGGTAGCCTGACAAGTCGCATATGGTCGAGGAACTGGGGTTGAAATGGATAGACCGTTGTCGCCTGAGGTCGCATTCAAGAACCAGTAGCCGTCTGAGATGGTTTTGGTTGTGGGGTCGTAGAACCAGTCGAAGCGGAAGACGGGTGTGACGACGAGAGACTTCGAAACCGTTACCTGGATGGTTTGCGAGAGCCTGTCGGAGTCTGCCACATCGCCGCACCAGCCCAGAAATTCCGCTCCATCCGGGGCGGACGCGCTCAGCGTGACTTCGCTGCCGTCTGGATATTTCCCATCTATGGGGTCTGCACCAGAGAAGGTCACCTGAACACGGTCTTGGGGGAACGGGACAAGTAGCGGGTAAGTGATGATAGTTGGCGCTTCGAAGGGCGGGAAGTCTCCGACAGACTGAAAGTCGATGGAGGTGTGGCCGGGCATCGTCAAGGCTTGGTTGTTCGCGGTGATGTCCCGGGCGGTCTCGCTTCCGGTTTTATCATCCAAAGGCCAGTAACCCAAGCAGTCGGCGAAGGTAGTCGGGCGAGCCTGCATCAAGGCGGCGATATCGCTGGCGTTTAGGGCTTTTGACCAAAGGGAGACCTCGGCCATAGCCCCAATGAAGATGGATGTCCATTCCGTGTAGCCTAGGGAGAAGGGTTTGGCAGCGAGGGTGATGGTCTTGGTGTCGGCAACCTCGCTGACCAGAGTGCCGTCGAGCCAAAGTTGGACAACCCCGTTATCTTTGTCGTAGACAGCGGTAAGGAAGTGCCATTGGCTGTCTTCCGGCGCAGGGCAGGAGGCAATGGTAAAGACTTTCCAATCTGTGCGCCTCTTGAAGTTGAACTCTTTGGTCTCGTAACTGTAGGTGACATAAAAGATGCCAATGGAGTCACCATTCTGTCCGGCCAAATAGCCGTCTGCCGTATAGCGCTCCATATCGGCGGCGGTGATTCGAACCCAGAAGGCGAGGGAGTAGGAACCATTCCCGGTCACCACGGGGGCGACCGAGACTGCTTTCTTCCCGACTCTATTGCAAACCAGCACATTTCGGGTTGTGCTCTCTTCGGCTGTGCCAGTCCAAGGGAGGCAACAGGCAGAGAGCAGAATAGCAGAGAGTAGAGGCAGGATTCGAGACTGCATTGTCGGCTCCATTAAGAGTAAGGTAATGTCGTGCCGCCGCTCATTCTTTTGGCGGCTGGCGAACATACAATCATAAGGGTAGTGCAAAGGATGGAAGATGTCAAGTGCAAAACGAGCAAAGTGGATGAAATGTGCATAACTAATCTCCTTTGCAGGCTGCTACGATGCCAAGGGTATGCCATACTGTGAACGAGGAGATTCGGTTAATCCCGCGTTGACCTATCGAAAAGGCCGCGCGCGTATGGTGTCAACGCAAGAAAGTTCTCGACAACAAGCCTCTCATCATACAGATTCCCGGGCTCACCCCCCGAGCCTCGCACCTCACTGAGATAGGCGATGGCGTCGAACTGGATAAGAGGAGACTGTCACTTGTGCGCCATACGATGCCTAGGAGGTGTAACACATTCTCGCACAAGAAGGGGACGAGACCGACTGAGGTTGCCGAAGAGGTGTGCTGAGAGACCGCGGCGCCCCATACGATCGATGCCTTGGCGATCAGGAAAGGCGCGGGAGGTAGAGATTGGCTTTGCCACGGGGGCGCGGCGGAAGGGAATTGACCGGATTGGCGGGCTAGCGCGGAGCGACCTTGAAGTTGGCGATGGCAAAGCCGTTGAACTTATTGACAAAGCCTTGGCCGGAGTGCTTGTAGACGAATTCGAGTTGGTGTTTGCCCTCGGGAATGTCATAGGAGGCAGACTGCCACAAAGCCCCGGGATTGGCGATGTCGTTGAAATGCATCAGTTCCGTTTCGTCGCACGAAACGATGGCATCGCCCATGTATGTTGAGATGAGATAGTCGAAGGTGACCTTGCAGGGCCCGGCTATCTGCGTGCGCAGATAGGAGGTTGACTTTCCCCTGCCTCCGCCGCCCGAAGCGACACAGGATTCGCGACCCAACGCATTGCCGTATTTGCTGACGCGCCAGGTGACATCTTCGCCCGGTTGGGATGGGATTCCACCGCTCTCCCAGTGTCGCAGGGGGTCGCCAAGCGCCGTGCCGATGGGGTTGCCGGCGCCCTTTCTGGTCGAGGAATTCGGAACAAAGGGAACGCGTGAGGCGCCGGCGGTGCGTCTCAGGATCAGGGCAGCAAGGATTCCGGCAATGGTCAACCCGAGTGCCGCCAAAACGCCCCTTCTGGAGCCTTTCCGGCTGTGGCGCTCTCGGACGGCGCGTGCCAGTTCCTCGATGCTATGGTAGCGGCATTGGGGGATGGAACTGGTCGCCCGGCTAATGATCCGTTCCCACTCGGAGGTAGGTTTGCCGCCGAAGCATTCGTTGGCGATGATGCCGAGCGCGTGTATGTCGGAGGCGGGGGAGATTGCGCCGCCGACGAACTGCTCAGGGGCGGCGTAGTGGGGCGTTCCGACGCCTACGGCCTTGCCGTCGACAAGGGTGACCGAGGTGCCGTCGTGGTGTGCATCGGGGGCGACCTGCTTGACCAGACCGAGGTCGATGAGCACCAAGTCCCCGTTCGCCCGGCGCATAATGTTCTGGGGTTTGATGTCGCGATGGACGAGCCCGTTTCGGTGCAGGGCGCCGACCGCAGTGCAGGTTTTGAAGAGGAACTCCGCCACTTCGGAATCGGTCGACGGCAAAGTCACGGGGTCGAGCAGTTCGATGGCGAAATAGAGGTGCCCGTGTGCCTCTCCGGCACCATAGAATCGGGGGAAGAAAGGGTAGGTGTTCTTCGAGAGGATGTGGGCCTCGCGCTCGAAGCGCTGGCGGGCAGTGGTGGTCTGCGAGGCACTCCGCCCGGCGACGGGAATGTGAACTTTTAGCGCGACGGGATGGTCCGGCTGGCTGGATTCCGCGCGGTAGACTTCACCGTTTCCGCCCTTCCCGAGGAAAGCCGTGATGCGCCACCGGCCGAAGACAGTCCCTACCGGAAAGGTCGCGACGGACAGGATGGGCCCGTGGCCCGCCAAGAACCGCTCCAAATCGCCAGTGTTGCAACACGCCATCGTGAAATTCCGCCTCCAGTCGAACCGAACCGGGCCGATACCCAAAAAAGACGGGCTCACTCTACCACATTTCCGCCTTTGAAACAAGCCCCATTCAACCTTCTGCGGCAAAAGGTGCCAACCCCTTGAAGGGCAAGATAGCCACCTCCCACAGCCACACCTGCCAACCGTTTCCACCCATTCCTAGGCGAGAATTGCCGAGCATCCAACCAACCCCTCGAATTCCCACGCGGGGGCAACGCGCACCTTTTGTCGGGCGGGAAAGCCCTTTTTGCTTGTTTTTCGGAGGCGGTTTGTTAAACTAACCAAGACCGCACGCTGGAGCCGCACGGATGGCAAGGTGCCAACGGCGCCGCTTCGGGACTCGCTGCGGGAATTGGAGAGACCTCATGGCAAGTACCAAGTGCCCGACTAAAAACAAACAAGTGATCGCCTTCGTCAACGAGTGGAAGGCGCTCTGCCAGCCCAAGAAAGTCATCTGGCTCGACGGCTCCCAGAAGGAGTACGACGACATCTGCGAGGGCATGGTCAAGACCGGCATGTTCATCAAACTCAACCAGGAGAAACGCCCCGGTTGCTACCTCGCCCGCTCCAACCCCTCCGATGTCGCCCGCGTCGAAGGCCGTACCTTCATCTGTACCAAGAACAAAGAGGACGCCCCCTCCATCGGCAACTGGGTCGACCCCGAAGAGATGCGCGCCACCATGCGCAAGGCCTACAAAGGCTGCATGGCCGGACGCACCATGTATGTTATCCCCTTCTCCATGGGGCCGCTTGGCTCCCCCGTAAGCAAGATCGGCATCGAAATCACCGACTCCCCCTATGTCGTCGTCAATATGCGCATCATGACCCGCATGGGCGACGCCGTCTGGAAAGCCCTCGGCGAGAAAGGTAGCTTCGTTCCCTGCGTCCACTCGGTCGGCGCCCCCCTCAAGCCCGGTAAGAAGGACTCCACCTGGCCCTGCGCACCAATTGAGAAGAAGTTCATCACCCAATTCCCCGAAACTGGCGAAATCTGGTCCTTCGGTTCCGGCTACGGCGGCAACGCCCTCCTCGGCAAGAAATGCTTCGCCCTGCGCATCGCCTCCGCCCTCGCCCGCAAGGAAGGCTGGATGGCTGAGCATATGCTCATCCTCAAGCTCACCTCGCCCAAGGGCAAGTCCTACTACATGACCGCCGCCTTCCCCAGCGCCTGCGGCAAGACCAACCTCGCCATGATGGAACCCGCCCTCAAAGGTTGGAAGCTTGAGACCCTCGGCGATGATATCGCTTGGCTCCGCATCGGCGAAGACGGCAGGCTCTACGCCATCAACCCCGAGAACGGATTCTTCGGCGTCGCCCCCGGCACCTCCCTCAAGACCAATCCCAACGCGCTCAAGAGCTGCCGCAAGAACACCATCTTCACCAATGTCGTCCTTACTCCCGATGGAGACATCTGGTGGGAAGATATGGATATCGATGCCCCCGAAGAAGGAATTGACTGGCAGGGCAAGAAATGCTATCGTTGTGTCGACAACAAGCGCAAGATGGGCCCCAAGCCTGGCATGACAGCCAAGGAAGTCAAGGAGGCCAAGTATGTCGCAGCCCACAAAAACTCCCGCTTCACCGCTCCAGCCTGCCAATGCCCCGTCATTGCCAAGGAGTGGGAGGCGCCCGAAGGCGTGCCCGTTTCCGCCATTCTCTTCGGTGGTCGCCGTCCCAGCACCATTCCCCTGGTCAACCAGGCCAAGGACTGGACTCATGGCGTCTTTATGGGTTCTGCCGCGGGCTCCGAAATCACCGCTGCTGTCATCTCCGACAAGATTGGGCAGGTTCGCCGCGACCCGATGGCTATGCGCCCCTTCTTCGGCTACAATATCGGTGATTACTTCACTCATTGGCTCTCCATGGCCATCCGCACGGACGAGACCAAGCTCCCGAAGATCTTTTTCGTCAACTGGTTCCGCAAGGACAAGGACGGCAACTTCATGTGGCCTGGCTATGGCGACAATAGCCGCGTGTTGAAGTGGATCTGCGAGCGTATCGATGGTACGGCCAAAGCCCGCGACACGGCTATTGGCTATATGCCGACCGAAAACGCGATTGACTTGACCGGCTGCAAGGATGTCTCCGCAAAAGCCCTCAAGGCGTTGCTTGCCGTCGACAGGGAAGGTTGGAAGAAGGAACTCGATGGGGTTGAAGAGTCCTGGAAGGAATTCGGCAACCGTATTCCGTTCGCGCTCACTAAGAAGCTCAACGAAATCCGCAAGGCGCTGAGCAAGTAGGGAGCATATCCCTGAAAGAAGCCGCTGTCCATCAGGATGGCGGCTTCTTTTGTTGTTTTTAGGGCACTGCATCGGTCAAATACGGCTAAGGTCGGGCACACAGGCGTCAAGAAGGAATACCGATGCCACAAGTGCTGTCGGGCACACAGGCGTCAAGAAGGAATACCGACGATTCCGGCGAGAGGTGACCGCACTTTTCGGCTAGCCAAGCCCATCAATCGGCCGCAAAGCATCCGTTCATCCGCGCAACACCTGCGTACC
>JAXFQS010000040.1:0-17727 GCA_034178815.1 Kiritimatiellia bacterium
GACAATGGCGTGGAGACACCAGACGGAGGCGTTTGCGCGAAGGGCTTCGTCGGCAATTCTCAGGGCTCTGGCGACCCCCGCGCAGAATCCGTGCGGCTGGGCTACTCGGATGGATGCCATGGGGTCAGCGGATGGTGCGCAAAAAGGGGCGGGCTTTGGTGCGCAGTTCTTCGGGCCACTGGTTAACAGGAACGCCTTCGGTGATTAGCTTGCGATCGGTCTCGGACAAAGCAACGCCTGAGATCTGGAGGTTGATAAGAAGATCGGCGCGCGCCGTGGGGCTTTCGGGTTCGGTCGCGGTCGGCGTCGGTTCGCTAGGGCTGGCGGGGGAATTGTCGAGCGGTGCGTCGGCCAGTTGGCGCGCCTTGTCCCAAAGCCGTTCGATGGCGTAGTAGGCCCGGGCCTCGGCGGTGAAGACATGGACGATGACATCGAAGCAGTCGATGACCAGCCATCCGCTCTCGGAATCGCCGTTGGTGCGGTGAATCTGGCTGCCGCTCTGGCGGACGGTGTTGGCGGTCTGCGTCGCGAGCGCCTTGAGGTTCGGCGCGGAAGTGCCGGTGGCGATGACACAGTAGTCGGTGATGGGCGAGGCGCCGCGAAGATCGATGACCTTGATGTCCACACCGCCTTTCTCTTCGAGGGCGGCGGCGATGGCACGGGCTAGTTGTTCGGCTGTCATTGGGTTGTCTCCTGTCGGGTCTGCCGGCGGATTTGCGTGGAACTGAGGCTGGACACCGCAGGCAGGATGGTGGGGGTTTGGGTGAAGTAGGGCATTGACACCGGGCGCTCGAAACCAGGGCGCTCAAAGAGGATGGGGCGTGCCAGGGAGAAGATGCGTTCGGGGGCTTTCCACTTGGGCAGATCGCGCACGGAATCCATGCCGAGGATAAAGTAGAACCGGTCGTCGGGACGGCTTTGCGTCAGTTCCGAGAGCCAGTCGACCGTGTAGCACGGGCCTTGGCGGTTCCAGTCGATGAGGCTGAGTTTGAGTTTGGGATTTCCCTTGATGAGTTCGCGGATGCTTTCTAGGCGGCTTTCGGGTGTGTTGTGCGGGCCATTTGGCTTGAGCGGTTGGCGGGCGCAGGGGACGAACCAAACTTCGTCCAACCCGCAGCGAAGCAACGCCTCTTCAGCCATCATCAGATGGCCTTGGTGCGCCGGGTCGAAAGAACCTCCTAGTAGTCCAACATTCATTTGCGAGCCATTTTACCATATTTTAGGGAAGGGGGGAAGCGCAGATTCCGTCCCGGCGGGTTCACTCGCTCCAGACAGGGCCGAGCAGACCAGACGGCTCGGGCGGGCTCTTGGAAGTGAAGTAGTCCTAGGGCGTGAAATGGCGCCGTCCCTGCCTACCAAACACCCCCGAAGGCGGTAACCTTCCGACCCCATTCGAACCAATCTTTCCGCGTCCGGTCTTCCCACCCCCGCACGGACACATCGGGGTTGATTTCGGAGGCGAAAACTGCTACACTTCGAGTAGTGGAAGAAATCATCCCGCCACCAGACCGAAGGAGGAAATTATGTTCAACCTGACCTTTCTCGGAGCCGCCCAGACCACCACCGGATCGATGCACCTGGTCGAAGTCAAAGGCAAACGGATACTTCTGGACTGCGGCCTCTTCCAGGGACACCGCAAAGAAGCCTTCGAGCGCAACCGCCGCCTAGGCCTCGACCCCAAGACCATCGACGCCGTCATCCTCTCACACGCCCATATCGACCACAGCGGCAACATTCCCTCCCTTGTGCGCGGCGGATTCCGCGGCCGAATCTACGCCACCGAAGCCACTGCAGACCTCTGCAAGGTGATGCTCCGCGACTCCGCGCACCTCCAACTCGCCGAACTCGAAATCGTCAACCGCAAACGCCAGGCCCAAGGCAAGAACCTCTTCGAACCGCTCTACACCGAAGAGGATGTCGCGCGCACCCTCTCCCTCTTCGAACCCGTTCCCAAACAACGCGCCTTCGAACTCGGAGACGGCCTCGTCGGACTCTTTCACAACGCCGGACACATCCTCGGCTCCGCCATCACCGAACTCATCGCCACCACCCCCGGAACCCGCGACCGCCGCCTCCTCTTCACCGGCGACCTCGGCCAGCCCAATCAGCCCATCCTCCGCGACTACGACATACCAGACACGCCCAATGTGCTCCTCATCGAGAGCACCTACGCCGACCGAGACCACCCCCCGCTCGCCGATGTCAAAGGCCGCCTCAAAGGCTTCGTCGAAGACATTCACCAGCAGCGCTCCCGCCTCGTCATCCCCGCCTTCAGCGTCGGCCGAACCCAGCAAATCCTCTACTACCTCGGCGAACTCCTCCGCGAAAAACGCATACCACCAACCCCCGTCGTCGTCGATAGCCCACTCTCCCTCGCGGCAACCCGAATCTACGCCCACCACCGCGAATGCTACGACGAAGCCGCCTCCGACATCCTCCGCCAAGGCTACGACCCCTTCCGCCTTCCCGGCCTCGAATTCACCGAAAGCGTCGAAGACTCCAAAGCCCTCGCCAAGCGCCCCGGCCCCCTCATCATCATTTCCGCCTCCGGCATGTGCGAAGGCGGACGCATCCTCCATCACCTCATCAACAACATCACCAACCCCCGAAACATCGTCCTCATCGTCGGCTACCAGGCCGAGAACACCCTAGGCCGCCGCCTCGTCGAACACAAGAGCCCCCTCAACATCCTCGGCGACACCTATCCCCTCGAAGCCCGCGTGCACACCATCAACGCCCTTTCCGCCCATGCCGACCGAACCGCCCTGATGAACTGGTTCGACAAACTAAACGGCCCGGCCCTCCGCCATACCTTCGCCATTCACGGCGAGCCAGACAAGACCGCCGCCATGGTCGACCTGCTCAGACGCCACGGCGCAGCCAACCCCTTCGCCCCCACCCCCGGCCAAATCTTCCGCGACCTCTAGCCAAGTGGATCCCGTATTCCTGATTACCCTCGCCGCCTTCGGCGGCATTGTCCTCGTCGCCGCCTTCTCCAGCAAACTCGCCGGCTGGCTGAACCTCCCCGTCCTGCTTCTCTTCCTAGGCGTCGGCATGCTCGCGCGCAGCCTGCCCGGCAATTCACCCTTGATTCTGACAGGCGGATTTGCTAACCTCCTCGGCACCGTCGCGATGGCCTTTATCCTCTTTTCGGGAGGCTTCGACTCACGGTGGCGTTCCATCCTGCCGGTCCTGGGAAGAGGACTCTACCTCTCCTCTGTCGGCGTGCTCCTGACCGCCCTCTTTACCGGCCTCTTCGTCTGGTCGCTCAATCGGCAGGCACCCTTCGCCGACTGCTTTCTCGTCGGTGCCATAGTCTCCTCCACCGATGCCGCAGCCGTATTCTCCATCCTCAGAGGTTCCGGCGTCAGCATCAAAAGCCGCCTGAAAAACCTCCTCGAACTCGAGTCTGGATCGAACGACCCGATGGCCGCCTTCTTGACCATTTTTCTGGTTGGAATGCTGCGTGCTCCTGCCGCCTCGAACTACTGGGAGATACTCCCCTCGTTCTGCCTGGCCATGGGTATCGGCACGGCGGTGGGTGCCTTGCTTGCTGCCGCGGCCATTTGGGTCATCAACCGCATCGACTACGATTACGACGGTCTCTACTATGTCACCGGAATCGGTACGGTGCTACTCATCTACGCGGCGGCGGAAGCTTTTGGAGGAAACGGCTTCATGGCCGTCTATGTGGCCGGTCTGGTGATGGGAAACTCACGTTTTATCTACAAGAACAGTTTCGGAAGGTTCCACGATGCGGTGGCTTGGCAAATGCAGGTTCTGCTCTTTACGGTGCTTGGCGCGCTCGTCACGCCAAAGCAGTTGCTGGAGACTTGGCATATTGCCTTGCCGATTGCCCTCTTCCTGATGTTTGTCTCAAGACCTGCCGCGGTGCACCTCTGTCTGCTGGGCGGGAACTACACCTGGCGCGAGCGCCTATTCGTCTCGTGGGTGGGCTTGCGCGGCGGTGCTCCCATTATGTTGGCGACGATTCCTCTTGTGGCCTTTGGGGAGTCGCGGCCGGAAATGCAGGGGATATTCACGACGGTATTCACGATTGTCGTGCTTTCGGTCATTTTGCAGGGAAAGACGCTTATGCCCTTGGCCCGGCGGCTCCATCTTGACCTGCCGCTCAAACCCAAGGTTCGCATCCCGCTGGAGTTCGACTACACGGGACAGTTGCAGGCGGACGAGATGCGGGAGTTCGTATTGCCGGAGGTCGATGGCGGGCAGGCATTGGGTGGGCGGACGATTTGCTCTTTGAATCTTCCGAAGGGTGCTCTGGTGCTACTCGTTAGGCGGGGAACGGACTTTGTGGTTCCACACGGGGACACGGAGTTGTTGCCGGGAGATAGTCTAATGGTTATGGGGAATGACGAGGCGTTGCGACTGACGGCGGCGCGGTTGGGTGCGGAGCCGGATTGGGATCGGCCGGGCGACAATGGGGCTGGGCGGAAGATTAGGGCGCTCTGGCGTCGTTTCCGTCTCCGGGTGCGGTGTGTTGGTTCGTCCAGCGCAGGAGAAGCCAATAACCGGCCAGAAGGGCAAGGTAGAGAAGAATCGTAGTCCAAACGGGGATTTTGGGCAGTTGGAAGTAGAGCCCGGTTGTCTCGCAGGCTTGCGCAAGGGAGAGCATCAGGCCTGCGAACCGGTTGGCTAGGTGGCCCAGAAGGAGTCCGATTGGCGGGCAGATCCAGCCTGTGGCGAGGCTTGCGATTCCGGTGGCGAGAACGCAGGCGGCGAGGGTGACGATGGCTATGTTGCCGAGGATTCCTGCGAAGGTGAGTTGTCCAAAGAAGTGCAGTCCGAGGGGGAGTGCGGCGAGCCAGGCGGTCACGGAGACGAGCAGTCCGTTGAAGAACCATCGGACAGTGATGCGGCGCAGGGTTAACTCCAGACGGAAGCGGAAGGTGGCATTGGGGGCGAGGGCGCGGAGGATATTTTCGTCGGTTCTGAGTTCGTCTGAACTGAACCAGTGTCGCAGGAGTTCGAGGTGTGGCGGGAGGGTGTAGCGGCGATCTCTTGAGAGCCAGGTCTCGAAGGTTCTGCGGAGCAGAGGGAAGAGCCAGCAGAGGGCGGCCATGACGGTGAAGGAGAGGAGCCAGCCGGGGCGCCAGGCGAGCGGCCAGCAGAGGATCCAGACGGTTGATCCGGTCATCAGAAGTGCGTCCGGGAGGCGGCATTGGCGGCGCAGGACGCGGGCGGCGAGGTAGATTGAGGCCATGAGGCAGGCGCGCAGGGCGCTGGGCTGAAGTCCGGTCAGAATGGTGTAGGCGATGCAGCACGGGATGCTCAGGAGGCTGGCTGTGCGCGGGGGTGTTCGGAGGCGTGTGAGCAGGCAATAGATGAGTGCGGCGACGATGCCGACATGGAGCCCGGAGACGGCCAGGATATGAACCATACCGGTCTTGCGAAAGGTATCGTAGGTGGCTTTGGGGATGGCTCCGCGGGTTCCGAGGACGATTGCGGCGACGAGGGGTTCGGTGGCATCTGTCTCGTGTCCGCGTGCGAGGCGTTGGCGGAGTTTGGCGCTGAGGAGGGCGGCGCGGACTTTGAGGGGTGTGTGGTCGGGGCGTGTTTGGGGAAGGGTCGGGTAGGCGCTTGTGCGGGGGATGGAGAGAAAGACGGTTTGACCGTTCCAGATGCGGATTTTGGCGCTTCCTCGCCAGTAGTCGCCGCACTTGGGGGCGTAGTGTTCCTGGCCTGGCGGGGCGCGCCAGGATGCCTTGGCGGGGAGGATTAGCCGGCGGCGTTCGGGGCCGAGGCGTAGGTCGTGAGGCTCGAACTCCCAGGCGTGGCGTCCGGGTCTGTATTCGCGGCAGACGGCGTCGCTCTGGCACCAGCAGGAGAAGTCGACTTCGATGCCGTCGAGGGTGGCGAGCCAGGTGCGTTCGGATTGGATTCTGGCGTGCCAGAGGAGACCGGCGAGCAGTCCGATCCACAGGTGGCCGCCTTGGCGGAGTCGGGGGCGGAGGAGGGCGGCGACGCTCAGCAGGAGGGGGAGCCAGATGGTGCCGGAGTTCCCCGCGAGGGCACCGGTCATCAGGGCGAGGAAGCGTCGGCTCCAGCGGGATGGGGTCAGCGGCTCCATGCCCAATGCAACTGTCGGGCGCGGAGTCGGAGGAGGGCGGCAAGGGGATTGGCGGGCGGGGGGAGTTTGTCCGGGGGGGCGGAGTAGAGGCGCAGGTCGATGCACCAGAAGTCGGCGTGGCGGTCGGACGGGATGGAGGCGAGTCGATCGGCGAGGGGGATGCCGGCGGATGCCAACCAGTTGAGCCAGTAGGTATCAAACTCTTGCTCGTGACCATAGGCACTGGTGGAGGCGTGCCATTGATACGAGTTGCCTCCAAAGATGCGTTCGAGTTCGCAGGCCCGGAGCGTCATCGTCCAGAGCGGTTGGGCGAGTTCGATGGCGGGGGTGATGAGGGCGCAGGCGGCGAGCAGGGCGACGGGGCGGCGCAGGCGGCGTTCTGTCGCGGCGAGGGCGAGGGGGAGTGCCCAGAGTTGGGGGATGTAGCGGAAGTGCCAGAACGCGGGTTGGATGAGGATGGTCAGGAGGAGGGAGCCGGAGAAGAGGTCGCCTTTGCGCCGTATGAGCACTGCCGCAAGCGTCAGCGCGAGGGCGAGTTTGAAGGGAAGCGGCGGCACGAGCGCGATGTCCCGGCGCGAGAAGAAGCGGTTCAGGTCGGGCACGGGGTTGATCAGCGATTCGCCCGCCAGACGCCACCTTGAGGTCTCGATTCCCTCCGGCGTTAGCCACTGGTGTAGCACCTCGTTGTTCCGCAAGGTGGCATCCTCCGAGAAGGCGTGGAGCGGGTAGAAGGGCGAACCGTAGCGCATCCAGTTGGTCAAATAAGGCGTTGTTCCGCAGAGGAGTGTTGCGAGCGCAAGCACCGCCATCCAGCCGAGACGGGACGGCTTGAAATGCCGCCAGAGCGCCACGCTCCCCAGCAGCGCATAGCCAACCCCGAAGTAAACCAGCCCCGTAAATTTCAAGTTCGCCCCGTAGACGCAGCAAAGTCCCGATAGCAGCAGCAGTCGCCCTTCCGGACGCCGCGCATAGGCGCTGAAAGCCAGCAGCCCCGCAACCAGAGAGCAGCCCAATTGACCATCCACATACCCACTGCACAGTTCGCGCAGAAGCACGGGATTGCACGCCAACAGCGCCGAAAAAAGATAGGTACCCTTTGGCCCCAAACCGTACAGCCACGGCAGCACCCCGAGCCCCAGGCAAAAGACCACCCCCGCCCAAATCAACGGGATTCCATCACCCAAATCCACATTCCCCGTCGCACGCAACAATTCGGCATTGACATGCCAGGCCGCTTTAGGGTAATATTCGCACCACGCCCATCCCGCGTCGCCTTCAGCCCGATGCGGAAGAGCCTTCCATACGGGATTCCACCCGCCCGCCAGCGCAATCGCCCCAGGCTTATGGATCGCCTTCCCGTCCCACTCGGAATCGGCTAGTTTGAAGGTTCCCCAGAGCAGCGCGCAAGCCACGAACGCCATCGGCAGACGCCAACCGCATCGCCGCCACCCCGCGTAGCCGCCCGCCCCCGCCAAAGCACCCGCCAGCCCCCAGGCTGTCGTGGAAAACCCCAACAGGTTGCCGCACGCCGAGACGGCAAAAGCCAAGGTCGGAAGCAGTGCAAGAACAATCGCCTGGTCAATCCGCCGCATACCTTCAGCACGGCTCCGCAAACAGGTTATACCCCCGGAAACCCGTAATCACGACCCGCGCGAATGCCCCCGCTCGTGCCTCTGGGGAAAGCCCCGAGACAACCGTATGGCCGTCAACCTCAGGGGCCTGGTGGTCGAGCCTCGCGACCCATTTCCCGCCCCGCATCGGACGGATGAGCAAGGCGCGCCCCGATTGCCCGACGCGGTGGGAATTGAGTTCTTTGACAATCGATTTCTGATCCGACATCAACCGCTCGCAACGACGCTTGGCTACGGCTTTCCCAGGGCGCCGGGGCAGTTCGAATGCAGGCGTTCCCTCCTCGGGAGAGAAGGCAAAACAGCCCAGATGGTCGAAGCGGGAGGTGCGTATGAATTGGCGCAGAAGGTTGAAATCCTCCTCGCGCTCCCCCGGGAATCCAAGCAGGCAGGTGGTGCGCAGCGTGGCATCCGGAATGATGGCACGAATGCGCTCGGGAAGTGTCTGCACCTGATCGGCAATGTCGGCACGATTCATGGCGGCGAGCACCTTGGGAGAGGCGTGCTGGACGGGCAGGTCAAGGTACCGGCAGCACTTGGGGTCGTCGGCGATGAATTGGAGCAGTTGGGGGGTGATGCTGCCCGGGTAGCCGTAGAGGAGGCGGACACGGAAGTCTCCGGGGAGTGCGCAGATTTGCTTGAGCAGGTCGAGTATCCGCAGGCCTTGGTGGTGGTAGGATAGGACATCCTGGGCTATGAGGTTGAGTTCCCGGACGCCAGCCTGGACGATGCTTTTGGCTTCGGCGAGAATGTCTTTGGCGGGGCGGAAGCGTGCGGCTCCGCGGATTTGCGGGATGGCACAGTAGGCGCACCTGTGGGAGCAGCCTTCTCCGAGTTTGATGTAGGCGAAGGGGCCGCCGCTGAAGAGGAGGGTTGGGTAGGTCGGGTTGTAGAGTTTGCAGGGGTCGTTTGCGGGAATTTTGTTGTGGTAGGCGTGGCCGTTTTGAAGGGCTTGTACGGCGGGGACGATGTCTTCGAGTTGGTCGGTTCCGAGGAAGGTGTCGACATCGGGGAAGGCTTGCCGCGCGCGGGATTTGTAGCGTTGAGGGAGACATCCGGTGACGATGACGGCGCGGCATTGGTTGAGTCGTTTGCGTTCGCAGGCGCCTAGGATGGCTTCTGCGGCTTCTTCGCGCGCGGAGTCGATGAAGGCGCAGGTGTTGACGATGATGATGTCTGCTTGGTCGACGCTCGGGGCGAGGGGAATGTGTGCCTGGTGCAGGTATCCTGCCATAATTTGGCTGTCGACGAGGTTTTTCGCGCAGCCGAGGGAGATGAAGCCGACTTGCCAGTCCATAGGGTGTCCTTGGTGTGTGTATCGGGGAGTATGATAGGACAATCGTGGGGGCGGGTCAATAGTAAAGACTGGGTGGGGACGGTTGGCACCTTTGGGGTGAACCGTTAGATAGGATTGGGTGGGAACGGTTGGCAGCGTTTGGAGTCGGAGGTTGGTACCTTTTGGTGCTACCAGCGCAGGACGCCGCAGGCGCGGGGTTTGAGGACGAGGCGACGCGGGGCGTTTTTGCCGGGAAGGCGGAGGTCTGCCGCGGCGGGCTTGTCGGAGGCATTGGCGTAGATTAAGGCGTTGCGCCCGTCGGAGCGCCGGCAGTGGAGCGCGTAGATGTCGCCGTACTGGAGTCTCTGGCGGAAGAAGGCGGTCAGGTCTGGCTCTAGGGTTTTGATTTCGGCGATGAGGTTTTGATAGGCCGGCCAGTCCTGCGGGGCTTGGACGAGCCCCTCCCCGAGGGGGCCGCCTCCGGCCTGCTTCCAGGGGTACCAGAAGATGCCGCGGACGCCCGAGGCGAGGGCGAGAAAGGCTCTTTGGCGGAGAAAATCGGGATTGCTCTTCTGCCCGTTGGGATTGCCCCAACTGGGGAGAACGGCTATGACGGGGACGCGGTCGCGGGTGGCTTCGGCTGCCTGGGTGGCGCGCGCGGCGGTTTCAGGAATCTTGCCGTAACTGTCGAAGGCGAGGACTTCCCCGAAACGGCTCGCCCAGTTGAAGAGATCGGGGCGGCAGGAGAGGATGTAGGTCGGATGCTGCCAATCGTTCGCCAGGAGAAAGTCGTTGCGCGTCCGGCAGGCGAGCGCATTGCAATCCGTCGGCTCGTCGGCAATGTACCACATCAGCAGCGCCTCGTGGTCTTTGTAGTCCGCCAGACGGTGCGAATAGGCCGCGAGCGAACCGTGGTTGTTCTCGAAAAGCGCCTTCAAACCGAGTTCCTTCACCCGATCCATTCCCGCGCGCCCTTGCCACGCCCAGAACTGCACGGTGTTGGCGCCCAGTTCCGCAACCTGAGCCAGATCCTCGTTCCCCACATGGTAGAAACCGAGCGGAAAGAAAGGCTTCCCGGCCACCAGCAAAGTCCCATCTTGGTCGACAATCGTCTGCGCCCTCCGGGGCGCCAAGACATCAAACCGATTTGTCGCCGCATACGGCTCGCCCCGCCCCGCCCGCCGCGGCATTTTGACCACCACCTGATAACGCCCCGGAGCCAAAGGTCGATCGGTTCGGAACGGAACCACGGGATGCAAATCCTTCCCGACACGGCTGATTTGCCCCTCCCCGAGCGACTTCCCCTTCGAGTCGAAAATGGCAACCTCCAGCCACCTTCCTGCGAACGACTCCTCCAGCGGCGCAAGGTCGACTGGGAACCAGACTTGGCCTCCTCTCGTCTCCGTGGAGAGACTCCTCCTGCCCATCGGCGGCTGAACCTCCAGTTCGAAAGGTAGCCGCACCATCTCCTCGAAGATGGTTTGCCCGCCGACCTTGAGCGTCAACCTCTGTTCCCCGCGCCTATCCAGCCGATAGGCCAGAGAACCCGCAGTTCCGCCCAACACGCCCTTGAATGTTCGCCCCGGCGTGACGCCCAACTCGATGGGCACCGGAGTCGCAAGTTTCGCGTACGAAAGCCTCATCATCCCGTTCCCCAGCTCGCGCGGAGACATTTCAAACTGCTTCAACTCAATCCCAGCCCTCGATAGCCTCTGCCACGCCGCCCAGTTGAGCAGGTGCGCCGCCGTGTATTGCCGCAAGGCGGAGTAGATGATATGCCCCTTGCCCACCCGCTGGAGCCAGACAACCGGCCGCCCTTCGCTGCACCTCGCGAGCAACTCCCACTTGGGATTTGAACTCTCTCCAAAGTGCCCCCAGTGGTTCGGCTCGTGAATCCGTTTGGGGAAAGTGCGCAAAGGATGCGGGGCCGATGGCTTGGCATCCTGGACATAGCCATTGACAAACCATTGGGACGAATTGCAGTCGCCATTGGGAATCGCCACGCCCGAGAAGTCTTCCGAAATACTCCGCATCCAGTCACGGACGGATTGGTATCTTCCGTCCGTGACGACAATCATCCCTCCGTCCCGGAGAAAGGTGAGGTAGGCCTCTGGATTGCCTACCTTTCCTCCGAAAAGGGGCGCGACCAGAAGGATGTCGTATTGCTCCAGGCGGCTCTCTAGGGTAGCCAGTTTCTCCTCCGAGTCGATGGCGTCCGCGGTCCACTTGAGTTCGTCCAGCCCAGAGGCCCACTCGTCACGGTGCGCCCCCGATTTGCTCAAGACGGCGAGGCGCGGCTGTACCGCCCAGGCGAGGCTGGCGAAAGCCAGGCTTGCGAGCAAGATGTTCCCCTTCATAGTTCCTCCCGATGGATTCTAGCGGAGTTCTATCTCAGCTGTCTTTCGCTTCCCATCCTGGCTCCAACTGATGCGGTAGCGGCCTTTGAATCCGCGGAAGCGGAGGCTTCCGGCGGCATCCGTGCGCACTTTCAACCGGGTCTTCCATTCGCCATTGATCAGGTCGTTGATGGCGTAGTAGACGGGCTTGGGGGTTAGGTCTGGGCGGAAGAATCCTGAGGTTGTGGACTCGCCTTTGAAGGCGCATCCGTCGATGCTGTTCCACCAGGTGATGGCTTCGACGGGTTTCAGGCTGAACCAGAGTCGGTAGAGGTTTCTGGCAACGATGGCTTGGCGCAATTCGGCCGTCTGGGTGGCCGTCATATTGGCGAATTTGGCCTCTTCTTCGCAGCAGGCGGGAACGGTGATTTCGCTGATATGGATGGGGGCGCGTTCGCCTAGCCGGAGGATTTGGCGGCGTTCGTGTTCGGGGGAGAAGGGGTCGGCTCCGGAGATGACATCGTTCCAGACTCCGCCTTGCCAGATGTGCCGCTGGACGCCGATGGTGTCGATGCGCGCGCCCCGAGTCATCAGGCTGTCTATCTGGGTGGCGTAGCGTTGGTCGGTAATGTAGTCGTTGATATTGAGTTTGACCTCTTTTGGGAAATGTTCGGCCGCTTTTTTGAAGGCTTTGTAGACATAGTCGGGGGGCATGGCGCGCTCGTGGCAACTGCGGCAGACGGGCAGGTCGGGGCGGAGTTTCCAGCGGAAAAAGTCGATGCACGATTCGTTGACCACATCCCAACTCTGGACGCGCGCGCCGTAGCGCGAGGCCAACTCTTCGATGCGTTTGGTATGCACCTCTTCTACCAAAGATAGGAACCTTGGGAGTACCTTGCCGAGTTCCTCCGGGGTCAGTTCGCAGATACCTCTGGGGACATCAGGTACGCACCTTTTGGTCACGGGGTTGGTCTTGCAGAAGCCCCGCGCGATGAAGTCGAACTCGTCGGCCGCCGCCGCTTCCAGCCAGCGTGGGTAGGATGAGGCCGAGGCCCAGACGATGGGATGGCCATGGACGCGAATGCCGCGGGCGTTGCAGAAGTCGACAATCGGGTCTGGCGGGGGACGCCGCCAATGCGGCTGAGCCGTCGGATTCTTGCATCGGCTCCAGAACGCTTCCGAATCCTCGGGCCCCGGACGGTAGCGAGGACGCCCGCGCTGAGGCTCCAAAGTGTCCCAGTAGAAGGCCACCGTGGCGGAGTTGAAAAAGGTTCCCCAGTAGGCGCGGAATTGGCGATTCAACTCCGGCGTCGCGAGTTGCCCCAGATTGAACGCGTGGGCGCCAAAATAGAACGCGTGCGTCACCTGTTCGACCTCGACCACGGTATCCTCCGGAATCCCCAACTGGTCGAAACATCCCTCCGCCTTGCGGTAACGCTCAATGTCCGCATCGATACGATTCTGCTCTGAATCACTCCAGATTCGCCAGTATGACTCGGGCATAATCGCCCGCGGATAGTGAAACTTCTGACCTGCGAAAACAGATAGCGCAGAGAGTGTTAGAAAACCAGCCAGAACCGCATGGGAAGACAAACCGGACATAAGACTAATACCAACCTTTCGAAGTCTACTGAATGAACAACATCGTCTCGTTCTTTGGGCGGAACGGGCTCACATAGCGCACAATCCAGACCAGTCCCTGTGCCCCCCTCTTGAAGTTCCAGAGACCAATCAAATCCCTCCGGGCCTGCTCCTCCGAGACCCCGTATTGCTCGCAGTAGAGCGTCACCTGCTCGTCCGTCGGCGCGTCCACATCATACCCGGCGAGCGTCGGCTCTAGATAGCCTTTTTCGAGCACGGGGTCGACAAAGAATCGGCAACGGTAGTGGGTAGGCCCCGTGACTGCCCAACTTACCTCAGTAATCAGGTTGCTGGTTGCGTAGAGTTCCTCTATATTGTTGAAGAAGTTTTCGCATTTGAGCTTGTTTTGGGCCGGCGGAAGGATTACTTTGCGCACGCCGCTGCCCTTGACGAAGTTCAGGTCGACGGTATCTGTCCGGCGGGAATAGTCGACCGTCCGGATGCCAGTCGCGTCGCGGAAACACGCCCAGCCCATACTGCTTTTCGGGTGGAGGCATAGGGAGTCGAAGGGCAGGGAGGTGCACCCAGAGAAGCACTCTTCTTTGAAGGGATAGGGTTCGTCCTGCGTCCAGAAATCGGGCGAGAAGGAGGCTAGGCGCGTGCAGTCTTTGAAGGCATAATTATTCAGCGTCAGAAGCCCTCTGCAGTTGGCATTGGTCAGCGCGGTGCATCCGCGACAGAGGTTCCGCGGGATCCAGGTCTGCTTGGAGGAGAGGGCGATGTCGGTCAAGGTCGTCAGTCCATAGAATTGCGAATCTTGGAGCGCCCAGGTCATCGTGTCGACCCCGGAGGATTCCGCCAATTCGCGCTCGGCAAGGTCAATGTCGAGCGCCCCTTCGCCGGCGAGACAGCCGACGGCTTTCGGCACGGTGGTGAACTTCTTCGTGTCGGTGTTGTAGGTCTGGCACTGGAAGACCCAGTTGCCGTCGGTTAGGTAGGCCACTCCGCCATAGGCGTCCCCTCCCTCGGGAACATAGCGCCAGGCGGCTTGGGCGTTTGTGGTCAAAAGGATGGCAGCGGATGTCAGCAACGCAAAGTTGAGCAGTCGGGACATTGGTCGACTCCTTTCTTCGAGTCCACCCCTGCAATTGGTAGCAAGGAACAAGGCGGATTCTTGTGTACCAATAATACCCCATCCTGCCAACCTTTGCAAGCCTAAAGTGCCAACCTTAGGGGGCGAAAGGTTTCAATCTCTCCACTCCGGTACGACACACCCCCGACGCGGGTGGGTTCCCGCATCCGGGGGCGTATCAAATCCGGCCTTGCGGACGGTTGCTAGAGCGATTTGCCCTGTCGGTAGACCGACCTCAGAACCGGCTCGTCGGGCAGGGGATCGCGCCGCAGAATCGCCAGCAACCACCCGATCGTCTCTACCGCGTGCCCCACGGGATCCATCGAGAGTCGCGTCAACTCGATCGGAAAAACAGGGCCGAACCCATCGTTCGCAAAGGTCGCCACCTTGAGATCCTCCGGAATCCGCACCTGCTTGGCCAGCAACGCAATCAAGCCGCCCATCGCAAGGAAATCGTCGGCGAAAAAGACGACATCCGCCGACCACCCTCGACCCTTGATGAAGCGCTCCATCACCTCCCGTTGAATGAGCTCAAGCCGCCCCGCTCCAGGGGGCGCCCGGAAGCATTCGCGCCGCAGTTCAAGCCCGGTTCCTTCGAGCGCCGGGGCAATGTCGACGCCCCCCTCGCCCTCGAATTCCACCGCGAGAATGCGCCTGGCGCCTACCTGCCGGCAGCGGTCGACGAAGCCTTGCACCGCGGCGGCCCGGTTGAAGCGAATCCATCCGCGGCACAGGTTTCCACCGACCTCCTGCTCGCCAATCACCACATAGGGAATCCCCCTTCCTTCAAGGCGCTTGGCTATGCGCCCGTCGCGCGGGCAGAAGATTATCCCAAGGGTCACATTCTGCGCGAGCGCGGACTCGAGGGCTCCCGAGTTGGCAATCCCTTCGCGTCCGACGACGGAGACTCTTGAGAAGAGGTAACCGGCCTCGATAAGACCTTGCTGGACGCGCGCAGCATAGACATTGGCGTAGTAGGAGCCGTCCGCGTCGGAGAGGATGAAGAGGACATGGCCTTTCCAGGCTTGGCGGCGGGCGTCGATGACGATGGAGCCTACGGCGCGTCTGGGCTGGACGAGTCCCTCGGCCCGCAGGCGGTCTATTGCTTCGCGCGGCACGCGCATAGAGGTGCCGGTCGCGTGCGCCAACTCTTCGAGGGTCGGAAGGACATCTCCGGCACGGTAGAATCCGGAGAGGATGGCCTGCCTCAAGCCCGCGGCCAACTGGTCGGTCAAGCCACCGTGGAGGGCTCGGTCGACTTTGAAGGGGAGATCCTTGGCGCTTCTGTGGCGGCGTCGTTCCAGAGAGCGAGGGGGGCCGGGCCGGGTGTTGGTTGAGGCGGAGTTATTCGTATCCATATGCACTAATGTATCAAACTATTGGGAGAAAGGGTAGGTTTTTTTGCGTTTGGATGTGCAAAAGATGCTCGGCGGCGGGTAGGAACCTTTGGGGGGCGTTGGTACCAAGCCGTGCGTCCGCTTCGTGCCTACCTTCGCTTCCCCATCGTACGCACCTGCCGAATCCGTTACCGACCGAGAAGGCTGAAGCATGCAAAAAGGCTCCGCAACGAAGCCGTTGCGGAGCCTCTGGGCGTGAGCCGCGACCGACTAGGAGCGGTCGTGTAGCGGCTGATAGGGACGCTTGCCCCCGACCGCCTTGTAGGAGGGGCGTATGATTGGCCCGCCATTGAGCAGTTCCTCAAGGTGGTGCGCCGACCATCCCACGATGCGCGAGACGGCAAAAAGCGGCGTGAACAGCTCCTGAGGCACCCCAATCATATCGTAGACGAAGCCCGAGTAGAAATCGACATTTGCACAGAGCGGACGCTTCTTCTCCCGGCCCTCGTTGAAGACCTGCGGACCGACCCGGCTGATGCGCTCGTAGAAGTCAAATTCCTCCGAGCGCCCCTTCTCCGCAGCAAGTTCACCCGCCTTCCTGGAGAGCAACACCGCACGCGGATCCGAAAGCGTATAGACCGCATGCCCCAGACCGTAGATCAACCCCGTCCCGTCGCCCTCTTCTTTCCGCAACACCTTGCGCAGATACGCCGCAATTTCCTCGTCATCTTTCCAGTCCTTCACCTTCTCCTTCATCTGCGCCATCTGTGCCATGACCCGGAGATTCGCACCCCCGTGCCGATAGCCTTTCAAGGAGAGAATCGCCGACGCGATTGCCGAATAAGTGTCCGTGAAGGCGGAAGTGACCACATGCGTCGTAAAGGCTGAGTTGTTCCCTCCGCCGTGCTCCGCATGTAGCACCAGAAGCAAATCCAGCAGTTCGGCTTCTAGGGGCGTCGCGTCCCGATCGTGGTGCAGCATACGGAGGAAATTCTCGGCAGTCGAGAGCCCGGGCTTTGGATCGACTAGGTAGAGATCCTGCGATTCAAAGCGGTTGTGCTTGGCCAGGAAGGAGTAGGCGACGATGGCGGGAAGTTGGGCGATGAGTTCGATGCACTGGCGGATGGTGTCGTCAAGCCTGAGGGAGTCTGGTACTGGGTCGAGGTTGTATTTGTTGAGCACGGCCCGGGCCAGATTGTTCATAATATCTTTGCCTGGGTAGAGCAGGATGGCGCCTTTGAGGCCGTCGGGAAGGCATCTGAAGGAGTCCAGTACGCCGCGCCATTCGGCGAGTTCCTTTTCGTCGGGGAGTAGGCCGAACATGAGCAGGTAGGCGCATTCCTCGAAGCCCGGCCGGTGCTCTGCCTGGAAGCCTGCGACGAGTTCTTGGACATCGATTCCGCGGTAGAGTTGTTTGCCTTCGACGCTCTGTTTTTCGTTCTCGTCGATGATGTATCCGTGGACGCTTCCGATGCGTGTCAGGCCGACGAGGACGCCTGTGCCGTCGGCGTTCCGGAGGCCGCGCTTGACATTGTATTTCTGGTAGAGTTCGGTGTCGATCTTACCGTTCTGGCGCAGGCGGGATGTGTAGTGGCCGAGCAGTTTTTCAGTTAGTCGAGGGGTGCGCTCTCGTGCCATGGTTTGTCCTCCCGTTGGTCAGTCGCCGCGTGTTTTACTAAAAAACCCCGATGCACGGCGCGTTCGGGGTTTGGAAGGGGGATGGGGCGAAAGACGGGACTCGAACCCGCGACAGCCAGATCCACAATCTGGAGCTCTACCGACTGAGCTACTTTCGCCATCTCGAATGGGCAATCAATCTACCACATCCGGCGGGGCTTGGCAAGTAAATTGTTTGGGAAGCGAAAAGGAAATCGTCTGGGCATCTTTGCTCGCACGCACGGAAGGTGTCCATCTCGGCGGCGAAAAGGTAGGCAGGTGCGGCTCCGAGAGGTTGGTTCGATTGGCTTGAGGAGGTTGCCACCCGCGCCCCCGGCTGGTACCTATCTCTCGACCGAGTAGTCGACAGGATCGAGGAGCCTTCGCTCCATGGCGCTGGGGATGGTGTAGCGTTCCCACGCGGGGCCGCTGTTGCGCTCGCGGAAGCCGCCGGGGGTGCACTTGGTCTGTTCAAGGAAGAAGCGCGCGAAGTATTGGGGTGACGAGAATCCCGTCCGGCGGCTGATTTCCGCGCTCGTCAGCGATGTCGTGCACAGGAGCTCGATCGCGCCGTTGAGTCTGTGGCGCATAATCTCCTGTTGGACTGTCGTGCGCAGGTAGCGGCGGAAGGCTTTCTCGACAATCGTGTGCGAGAGCCCCACCGTACGAAAGACATCCGTTGCCGAGATG
>JAXFQS010000044.1:0-2176 GCA_034178815.1 Kiritimatiellia bacterium
AGACCTGGCAATCGAGGCCGACTTCAGCCAAGTTCGGCAAAGCGACCAACTATCCGATACCATCGATTACGCCCGCCTCGTCGATCAGATCCGCAACACCCTTCAAACCGGACATTTCAAGATGATCGAGCGCGCCGCACAAGCCATTGCCGATACCGCATTGCAAGATCCAAGAATCCGCTCCCTCCACCTCACCCTCCGTAAACCAAACGCCAAACTCGCCCTTACCGCCGCATTCACCCTGACTCAGGCACGCAACTGATTTCCCCAATGAAACTCCCTCGAAAAGCCCTCATTCTAGCCGCGGGGCTCGGCACGAGATTGCGCCCATTGACCCTCTGGAAGCCTAAGCCACTCCTCCCCGTCAACGGTTCTCCGCTCATAGAACAAATCATTGAACGCCTCGAAAACTGGGGCGTCCGCGACATCTTCATCAATACCCATTGGATGCCCGAAGCATTCAATGATTGGCTTCAGAATAGAGCCACCACCGCAGCCCGTATCACCCTTTCTTACGAACCCGATATTCTCGGCACAGGGGGGGCGTTGATACCCTTGAAACCTCACCTCGAGAACGAACCTTTTTGGCTCGTCAATGCCGATATTCTCGTCGACGGGTTAATACCAGCCCCCTTTGTGGAAGGCTTGGATTTAGCCTCGGCGTGGGTCATTAAATCCAAAGGCCCATGCACGGTCTCAGCCTCAAATGGCGCTATTCAAGGTTTTCAAGCCGTAGGCGGCGCCACCTTCTGCGGGTGGCAACTTCTCACCCCCGACATTTACCGCTACCTGTCTGACTCCCCCGTATTTTGTTCCATCATCGATGCTTACCGAAAGGCCATAAAGGACGGCAGAATTGTCCGCGCTGTCGAGCAGTCTTCGGCCCAATGGGATGACCTCGGCACACTCGATTCTTACACCCGGGCAAATCCCTATGCCGGCATAGAAAATCTTGGGAAGCGTGGGTCCAACCGCTCCTTTTCTCGGCTGACGCTTGCCCCGAAGGAGACCGCCATTGCGGTCGAATACGACCCTATCCGGCGGGAGAATTGCCGCTATGCACCGATTGCGAGGTATCTCAAGCAGCACGGCATTGCGGTGCCAGTTCTTTACGCCGATCATCCCCAACTCCAGACCCTTGTGCTGGAAGATCTTGGTTGCGACACATTGGAAGGAAGGATGCGACAGAAACCCGAGAAAGTAATGGAGTTCTACGCACCTGTCATGCGTCTTCTCGCCCAGTTGCACACGATGCCGATTCCCTCCTCTGATTTGCTTGAACCGCCATTTTCCGAGGCGCTTTACGCTTGGGAGCAGGAGCTTTTCCGCGAGCATATTCTTACCCATTCCTTTTTAGCAGAGGAGGCGGAGGAACTCAAGGATCTGATCCAAAACCTGCTTACCGCCTGCCCCTGTCCGATACATCGCGACTGCCAGTCGGCCAACATTCATTTCCGCTCGGACGGAACGCCTTGTTTCATCGATTTCCAAGGCATGCGCGTGGGGGCGGCCGCCTATGATTTGGCCTCGTTGCTATACGACCCTTATGTTCCGCCCTTCTCGCCTTCGCAACGAAGTCGTTTGCTCGAAATCTACCAAGAGGTAAACACCTGCGATGCGTCAGCCTTGCAACTACTTGACTACGCGGCTGTCGAGCGTCTGCTCCAGGCGACAGGGGCGTTTGCCCGCTTGTCGTCTCTTGGTCTCGGTCACTACCGGGCCTTGATTCCCTCCACTTTGGAAGTCCTCTCTCGCCTGACGGGTCAGCTTGGATACTCTGCGTTGGAAAGCCTATGCACCAGAATGTCAAAAAGTTTCTCACGCTAGCTATTCGCGAAGGGCACAAGCGTCCGGGTACGGTTGTCATCGGTTCCGCGCCTAACCAGCGCATCTTCAGTTGCTACGACTGGGGCGGCGATTCGTTTGTCATCGAGCGGGCCATCTTGCAAGCCCGAAACGACTTGCGACTGCCCATTACCATCATCGCGAAGCGTTGCTTCCAGCGCGGCGCAGGGGGGTACATCTTCTCCGTCTCCTCCGGCAATCACAGCATCACGGCGATTGATATTTTCAACGGACTGTTCTTGAATCTCGTGCACATTCCCTAGAGAGAACAGAGCCACTCGCTCACCACTCAAGTGGTCTGCGCTAAGATTGTCAACGCCACCATCATGAC
>JAXFQS010000045.1:0-15799 GCA_034178815.1 Kiritimatiellia bacterium
AGGCGGCGGATGGGGAACCAGGCGTAGAGGAGTCCGACGAGGTAGGTCAGGGCAATGCCTTCGCCGAGGAGGCGCCAGGGGATGCGCAGGACGATGGGGAGTCCGCCGAAGGGTAGCCAGGCGCGTGTCCAGGCGGTGAATAGCCACCCAATGCAGAGGCCGAAGAAGAGGCTTGCGAGGGCGCCAAGGGTCAGCAGGAGGAGGACTTCCTGCAGGAGTTGGCGGCGGAGTTGGTTTTGGGTCTGGCCGATTGCGCGAAGCAGGGCGAACTCGCGGCGGCGGGAATCGATGTTTGCCTGGGTGACGGCGGCGACGCCGAAGAGTAGCAGGACGAGCGACCAGAAGGGTATGGCGGCGAGTTCGCCAATCAACTCGGCGCCGTGGGCCAAGGTGCCCTCGCTGATTTCGTCGCGGCGGTGTAGTGTGACGGTCGGAGTAAGGGTGGTGGTGCGGGGCTGGCCGGGCAGGGCTTGTCCCTCCCGGCGGGGAAGTTGGGCGACCGTCCGGGTAAAGAGGCGTTCGACATCTTCGAAGCGTGCGCTGGGCTTGAGGTCGAACCAGAGGTATCCGACCTCGCCGCAACCGGGGCGGCGTGTGGTGAAGGCGTTCCACTCGTCGGCACGCACGAAGACCGGGCCGAGTGTGCCGAAAGGGGCTCCGTCGAGGCCGCGCATACCGGCTCGGGCGGTGACTAGGTGCCAGTTCAAATTGAGCACGCCGGCGACTTTCCAGGATCGGCTGATTTCCCGTCCGTCGGGCAGTACGCGGCGGAGGGAAATCGTGTCTCCGTGCACAAAGCCTCCTTGACGCGCGAGCATTGCCGGGATGATGCACTCGCCTTGCCCAAGGCGCGAAACCACGGCTTCGAATCGTTTGGGGAGCCGTTCGAGTCCGATGAGCAGGATGTTGTTCTGGGGCGGCGTTGCCCCCGCCGCCCGCTCAATGTGCGAAAGTGTCTCTGGCGTCAACACGAACTGGCGCGCGTTGAGCCACAACGCATCCGACACGCCGTCGAGCGAACGGAAGCGGTTGGTGTCAACCTTTTGGATGCCGTTCGGCTCGAAAGAGGCCACTACATCAGGGAAACTCACCGAAGGCAGAAAAGGCTCCATCATCGATGCTCCCCAGATTTGTACTGCGCAATAACTTCCCAGCCCAACCCCAACGGTCAAGATAAGCGACCGAGTCCGAAGAGCCGAACGCCCAGCCGCGCCTGCAAGCAATGGAGAAATCCACTTCGCGCACAGCCTATCCCCCCACATCGCCACGTGCGGCAGGAGTCGCCATAATCCCCACAAATGCACCGGGAGCCCCACAAACAGGATCAGACCGCTCAAAAGCCACGCCGGCAATTTCGCCCACAAAAGCCCCAGCACGCCCCCCATCATCAGTAGCGAAATCAGGACACTCCCTCCCCGGAAAACTTCCCGCTCAACTGACATTCCCAAGGCCTCCAGCGGAGCCATCCGGCGCAACCTCCGGCACGGCCCCATAACCGCCAAATGCCCCGAAACCGACAAACCCAAGGCAGAGAAAATCGCCCCGCCAAACCAAGCACGAAACGGTACGCCATCGGGGAAAGCTTCGCGATGAAACCCCACAAAGATGTATAGCAAAACCACCCCAAGCGGGAAACCTACTGCCCATGCCCGCACGCATAGCCGCCCCGTCTCCCGGCGTACCAGTCCCGCCGCCTGTCGCCCAGTCATCCCAATCACGCGGCACAACCCAAAAGTTCCCATCCGGGCAGCCACGCCAATCCGCACAGCCGTACCAGTCAGACACAACGCCGTCAAAAACGCAAGGGTCAACATAAGCGGTGCCTGGCGCACCATGTTCTTCAGAAGATCCCCGCTCAATTCAGCCACCAGCCGCTGGCGGTCCAAAGCCCGCACTGGCGTCTTATCCCCCACAGCCCCCACAACGGCCTCACGCAAGTCCGCCGCAGGTTCGTACCTTCGGGTCTGGCACAAAAGCAGGTTGCTGCCGCCATCCTCTACATCCGGCATCAGCCCGTAAAACACATCCGTGGGAACGAAAAGGGTAGGAAAGCCGGAGACTGTCTGGCGATTGCGCAACAGACCGACTACTTTCACATCGGCGACTCCTGCGAACGAAGAGACCTCCAACATTTCGCCCAACCGGGGTACGCGCAACCCACGGGAGAGGAACATTTCGGGGGCGACAACGGCCTCCGGAAGGGTTGCTTTTTCGTCGAGCCAACGCCCCTGTGCCAGTTCGTTCCGGTAAAGAGTCCTCTGGCCGTCTTCGCAGGCGACGCCGGCGGACAAGGGAGGGACTTTGGCCTCTGCGGCGCCTTGAAAGCCTTCGTAGCGCACCCTCATACGGAAGACGGCGAAGCTTTCGGCGCGGTCGACCCAAGGCTGGGAGCGGATGGCGTCGATGGCTTTTGGGGGGATGAGGGCGAAGGGCGAACCGGGGACGAGTTCTTGCACGCCGAAGCCTTTTTTAGCGGCTATTCCGGCGCGGGCGGAGGATAACCAGCTGTCGTAGGGGCCGGTCATCTCTTCGGCGAGGGTCTGTCTTTGGGCGAGTGCGGCGAGGGTGTAGCCGGCGACCCAGGTGAGGAGTATGGCGGCGCCTGCGCAACCGGCAAGGGTCAGGATCGATCCAATGCGTCCGATGCCGCCAATCCAAGGCTTGGGGTTCATGGGGCGATGGTCTCCAGGAAGCGTGCGGCTATGGTTTCCGGGTTGCGGTCGGGCTGGATGGTGTCGGCGAGTCTGCCGCGCACGAGGAAGTGGACTTGATCGGCTTGTGCGGCGACCATCGGGTCGTGGGTGACGAGGAGGACGGATACGCCGAAGGTGCGGTTTGCCTCTCTGAGAAGGGTACAGAGGCCTTCGCCGGCGTGGAGGTCGAGGCTACCTGTGGGTTCGTCGCCGAGGAGCAAATCCGGGGAGAGGGCGAGTGCCCGGACGATGGCGGTTCTCTGGCGTTCGCCGCCGCTGGTTTCGTGGGGGAGGCGGGCGCGGAGGGGTTGAAGGCCGAAGTGGTTGAGGAGGGTTTCTATTTTCTCTTGTGGAGGATCTTTTCGGTCGAGGATGAAGGGCAGTCGGATGTTGTCGAGGAGGGTAAGCGTTGGGATGAGGTTGAAGTCTTGAAAGACGACGCCGATGTGGCGGCGGCGGAGGATGGTGCGGGCATCGTCGTCAAGGGCGGTAATCTCTTGATCGCCGACCCAGATGCGTCCGGAGGTGGGGGGGAGGAGGCCGGCGGCGAGGTTGAGAAAGGTGGATTTACCGGAGCCGCTTCTGCCCATGAGGGCGTGGAAGGCGCCGTTTGGAAGTTCGTAGTCGATGCCTTCGAGGACGGGCACGGGGTGGTCGGCGTCGCCGAATTTTCGGGTGACTTGTTCGAAGCGCAGGGCTCTGTTCATCGGGTCTCTCCTGGGGTCATCTAGGGGAACGGCGCACGGGGGGGAATGGTTCACTTGACCTAGCGGCTGGCGGCAATGTTTTCGAGCCAGTCGACGAAGCGGGGGTAGGTGCGTGCGGCGTCGAAGCGTGCTTCGGCGAGGCGTCTGGAGGCGGTTTGCATCGAGCGCAGGAGGTGGGGCTCGCGCGCCCATTTTTCAATCAACGCCAGGAGGGTTCGGGGCGCTTGGGGGTCGTAGGATTCGCCGCAGCGGTACGCCTCGACGAGGCGGGCGCATTCGCCGCTGAGTCCGTTGGCAATGGCGAGCCCCGCCGCGCAGTAGTCGGCCAGTTTGTAGGGCACGGCGACCCAGGTGGCACGGCGCATCGGGACGACGCCGATGGTACAGGTGGCCATCAGTCCGGCGAGAGCCCCCTCCCCCAACAATCCGTGGTAGGCGATTCCTTCTCCGCAAACGCTTTCGAGCCAGGCGCGGCGGGGCCCGTCTCCGGCAACATCCAGAGTGACGGAGATGCCGCGCGCGCGGGCAAGACGGACGGCATCAACCAGTTCAGGAAGATTGTACTGTACCCCTAGGTTCCCCACATAGCAAAGTCTGACACCCTCTGGTGCGCACCTTTCAGGGGAAAAGGTTGGCAGGTCTATCCCGTGATAACACCTATGAATCGGGACTGAGGGACGCTTCGATCGGGCGAGATCCAAATAGGTCTGCCCCACCCCCGAAACCGCCGTCGCGCCGTCGAGAATGCGCTGCGCCTGACGGTAGAACGGCGACAGAAAGGGGCGCGGAACAAGTTGCTCAAACACCTCCGGCCAGGCATCCATCAGATCCACCACAACCGCGCAACCGACCCGCCGCGCAAACGCCACCGCCGCCTCGCATGCCCCTAGAGGCGGTAGACTCGCGACAATCAAATCAGGCCGTTCCCCCGAAGCCTCAGCCAACTTCCGCCACATCCCCGCGTAGCGCAGATGACTCCAGACCCGGGCCAGCGAAATGTTCCGCCTGTACGGCCGCGTCGGCACCAAACGGATCTCCACCTCCCCAAAACCCGGCGGCGGCGATGCCCGACGCCGCTTGCTCAGATGGCAAAAGTCCGAACTCCACCACACCACACGATGCCCCGCGCAAGACAGGCTCCGGCAGAGCAGACCATAACGCTGCAGCCGCGCCCCCTCGCCCGGCAGAAGGTCGAACGGATTACAGACCCAAACCCGCATCGGAAACTAGAGATGCCGCTTGAACTTCAGTTCCGCAAACAGCGGCTTAAGCATATGTTCCGCCACCATTCTCAGCCACGCATCCCGCTCGACAGGCCCATCATGCAGACGAAATATCCAGTCCGAAGGGCAGAACAGATAGACCAGAACCTGAGTCACCAGCGAGTTCGTCCAGAGGATTGTCTCGGTCGTGTCATCACTCGCCATGCGGATAAGTCTCTGAAGCACGCGACGCATGGACACCAGCGCCGCATTGGCCTCCGCGAAGCCGTCCGTCTGGTTCACAATCTCCTTTGCCACGAGCCTTGCCGCATAGCAGGCTGGCGCTTCAGTCGAGGTCGTGAGCTGCAACAACTGCACCACCCACTGGCGTAGCGCCGCCTCCCACGAAGCCTGATCTCTGACCCCCGAGGCTATCTTCAGAAGGGGCTCGGCGAGGTCTTTGAAGAGTTCGTGGAAGGTCTCGCGATAGAGCCCCGCCTTATTGCCGAAATAGTAGCCGATCAAAGCCACATTGGCGCCTGCTTCGTCTGAAATATCCCTCAGGGAGGCGCGCAGGTAGCCGTGCAGGGCGAAGTGTTTCATCGCGGCCTTCATCAGTAAGGCGCGGCGGTCTTTGCGGGGCGGGTTGGACGGGCTGTCGTGGTTCATTTCGCTACTCACCTCCGGAAGCGGCCAGGGCCCACAGTGTGCTGGCCAGGTTGAAACAGGCGTGAAGGGACATCGGGGCCCAGATGCTTCGGGTACGCCAATAGGCTACGGACAAGATTGCGCCTACGGCGACCAGCGACGGAAGGGATGCGAAGTCGCCGTGGGCCAGTCCGAAAGCCAGTGCGCCGATCCCGGTGGCGCAAGGGAATCCCACGAGGGGAACCAAGCCTCTGAAGAGGAGGCCCCGAAAGAAGAGTTCTTCGGCAAGGGGGGCGCCGAGTACTGCCGCGACTGCGATTATCAATCGGACGCGCCAGGGGGTTTGCCCGTCTTGAAGCCACGCGACGCCCGTCTGGGGGGCAGGTTCTGAGCCGGTCTGCCACTGCCACAGCATCAAGACCGCGAGCGAGAGGCCTATCCCCCAAGCCAGCATAATCAGGAAGTATTTAGCGACGGTCTTCGGGCTGAATCTGCCCCACCCCAGGGCCCATCCATTCGGGCTCAAGACCAGCAACAAGAGGCTTCCCGCCAGGAGCATTCCGCCTTGCTGAACCAGAATCGAGAGGAGCAATGCGGTTGGGGGCGGGGGCGGGAGCGAAGCCGTTGTGACCGTGAGATTTTGCGTAAAACTCATCACGCCCAACCACAGCGCCAAGAGCAGTCCGGCTCCCGTCGCCAGCAAACGCCGGCCCCAAGGCCCGGGTTCGAAGGGTGGCGGCGGAAGGGCGATTTCCGGGGAATTCGCGTCAACCCTCCGGTCTGGTTCGTGCGTTGGTTCGCCGAGCGGCGATGCCAACCTTTGGGGGGAGTTGCAGCCAACCTCTTGGAGTGGTGGCTGCGCAGGAACGGAAGGAGCGGACGCCGGAACTTCGGACTGGCGGTCGGGCATACTAGGCTCCAGGCCGTGTCCGCTTGAGCACCAGACCGGTGCGGCAGGGCAGGTAGACGCGAATGGCGAGGCAGACCTCGTTTCCGCGCGGGACGGTGACGACGGGGTAGGCGCGGCGGGGCTTGATGCGTCCCTGCCCGCCATAGCGAATTTCGTCCGTATCCATAAGCCAACGGTAGGTTCCCGGCGGCACGAGCACGGGGTAGTCGACGACGGAACGGGTGGAGTGGAAGTTGAAAAGGAATACGCAGTCGCCGCGCATGAAGCCGAGAATCTTTCCGTCGTCATCGACATACATACGCTTGGGCAAGGTAGACGCCAAATCGGGGATTTTCTCGGCAGCCAGATGCATCAGGGCTTCGTCGAAATCGCCCAGCGCCTTGAAATAAAGCCCCTTGTTGTCTCGGAGCGACCAGATGCGACGGGCCCAATGGTACGAGTTACCATTGCCCTCACGAGGAAAGTCAATCCATTCGGGATGGCCGAACTCGTTGCCCATAAAGTTGAGATAGGCTCCGCCGCACGAAGCGACCGTGGCCATTCGCGCGAGCTTGTGGATGGCGATGCCTCGATCGACAACAAGGTTTTCCGCCCCTTTGTGCATGGAGTAGTACATCTCGGAGTCGACAAGCTGAAAGATGAAACTCTTGCCCCCTACGAGCGCTTGATCGTGGCTCTCGACATAGTTGACGGTCAACTCGTCGGTTCGACGGCTGGTCAACTCATGCCAGAGCCAGCCCACATTCCAATTCTCGTCCCGGACATCCCGCACCAGTTTGAACCAGCACTCGGGAACGCCCATTGCCATGCGGTAGTCGAAGCCGAGCCCCCCCTGTTCGATGGGTGCCGCCATGCCGGGCATCCCGCTGACATCCTCGGCAATGGTTATCGCATCCGGGCGAACGGCGTGGACGACGCGATTGGCGAGGTTGCAGTAGCTCCAAGCGTCTTCGTCGACATGCTCGCCGAAGTACTGGTGGTAATCGATGAAGTCGACGCCTAGCCCGTGATGGGTGTAGAGCATACTAGTGATGCCGTCGAATCGGAAGCCGTCGAAGTGGAACTCATCCAGCCAGTAGCGACAGTTGGAGAGCAGGAAGTGCAGGACATCAATCTTGGAATAGTCGAAACAGCGAGAGTCCCAAGCTGAGTGCCAGCCACGCGGCCCGTCGTGGAAATATTGCCACGGCGTCCCGTCGAACAGTCCCAGCCCGTCGCGCTCGTTCTTGACGGCGTGTGAGTGGACCAAATCCATAATGACCGCGAGCCCCATTCCGTGGGCAGTGTCGATGAGGCTCTTGAGTTCCTCCGGCGTGCCGAAACGGGAACTGGCGGCGAAGAAACTCGACACGTGGTAGCCGAACGAGCCGTAGTAGGGATGCTCCATCACGCCCATCAACTGAATCGTGTTGTACCCCGCGCGCTTGATGCGCGGCAGGATTCGGTCGCGGAACTCGGTATAAGTACCCACCCCCTCGCGCTCCTGAGCCATCCCGATATGAGCTTCGTATATCAAGGGCGCGCGGGTACCAACCTTGAAGGGGTTTTCCCACCTATAAGCGGTTTCAGGAGTCCATACCTGTGCGGCATAAAGGTTGGTATCCGCATCTTGCACGACGCGGCGGGCATAGGCCGGAATGCGCTCACCCCTGCCGCCGTCCCACACCATCTCCAGCCGGTAGAACTGCCCGTGGCGAATCAAATTCTCCGGCCACCTGCCCTGCCAGACATCGCGCCCCGGCAGGCGGTAGAGCGCGAAACGATCGTCCACCCGCCACTGCGAGAAATCCCCCACCAGCCAAATCTGCGTCGCGTTCGGCGCCCACTCCCGAAAAACCCAGCCCCCGTCCGTGCGGTGCAACCCGTAGAACTCGTGCGCCGACGCGAAGTCCGCCAGACTTCCCGCCCCAGCCGCAAGCCGCCGCGCAAGAAACTCCGCCTGTTCGCGGCGACGAGCGATGACCGCCGCAAAGGGGCGCAGCCACGGGTCGTCCCCCAGTCTCGTGCAAACCGATCGATCCCGCATCCAAGCCCCCTAGCGAACCAGCGGAATGTGCAACATATTCTCGTAGATGTCAATGTACGCCTGCGCGCAAACCCCGTGCGTGAAGCGCTCCGCCGCCTGACGCATCACCCGCGCAATTTGCGGCTCCTTGTGCGACTGAGGCCGGCGATAGAACTCCATCGCCTGCCCCATTGCCCAGAACAGGCTCTCGCTGTTGTAGACATTGAAGCGGAACCCGTTGCCCCGATTCCCCTCGACATCCATATCCTCGACCGTGTCGTGCAAGCCCCCCGTGTCGTGCACCACCGGCAACGAACCATACTTCGGCCCGACCATCTGCGGCAACCCGCAAGGCTCGAAAAGCGAAGGCACCAAAGTAAAATCCGAAGCCGCAAAACCGCGCCGAGAAAGTTTCTCGTCAAAGTCGCAAATTGCCAGCCGCCCCGCCAGTCCGTGAAAGTTGAAAATATCGTAGAACACCTGCTTGTAGGCCCCGTTGGCGACAATCGCGATCTGCAACCCATCGTCGCGATACCGTTCCAAGACCCTATACAAGATGTCCGCCAGCAACTGAGGCCCCTTCTGAACCGGATCCAAGCGCGACGGCCAGAAAAAGAGCGGCGCGGAGGGGTTCTCGAACAACCCCGTCTCATGCTGGAAACGCAACTTATTCTCCCGCTTCTTCTCGGCATGCGTCACTTCGTCATAGCGGCGGTAAAGCGCCTCGTCCGTCGAGGGATTGTACGACTCGTCCGGCGCATTCAGAATGCCCGCAGCACACCCTGCGCGGTACTTGTTGATGACCTCCCCGCGGAACGCCCCCGGCACGAAATCGAACCAGCCGTTGGTAATCTCCTTGAGGAAGGTCGGGCTGACCGTGTTGATGAAATGCGCCGCGAACACCCCCGAAGTCAACATATCCACTGGCACCGAATAGCGGGTCGACTCGTAGTCCTGAGGCATACCGCAGAAATAGAGATAGCGCCAGAACTCCGCCGCATCAATGCCCGCATCCTCAATCTGCGCCAGTGTCATGTTGTAGGTGTGGATATTGTGGATGGTGAAGAGGCTCGGAATGCCCAGACGGCGCGCAGCGGCGGGAATCAATCCAGTCATCCAGTCATTGCAGTGGATGAGATCGGGCTGGACCTGAGGGATGATATTGTTGATCACCTCCCGCTGGAACGCCAGCGCCAAATGGGGATTGACGGTCTGGTCGTTGCTGTAGACAGTGTCCCGATAGTAGAAGCAGCGGTCTTCAGCCAAATGGATGCGCGAGTCGGCCAGTCGGGACTTGTAGACGCGCAACTCGTCGCTAATCAGACGCCCCACATCGACATGGAACATCTTGCGATAATGCGGTAGCGCGACATGCACATCCGCGCCCAACTCGAAAAGCGATGCGACCAGCGACGCAGAGACATCCGCCAGCCCCCCCGCCTTGGCTGTGAGGTGGTTTGCCATATTGCCCATTCCGGCGGGCAGATAGGTAATCTCCGGCGTGACAATAAGGATGCGCGGCTTACGCTTCCGGACTACCGCTGCAGAACCAGCCACACGCGTGGTGCTCCGGCTGCGGGCGGGACTTTTTCTACCCTTTGCTGTCTGCTTTTTCTGGCTCATTTAGGTTCCTGCGTCTTAGGTGGTGCGACCTGGCGGATGGCTTTGTCGAGGCGTTCAATCTGCCGCTTGTTCTCAAGCACGAGGCGCCGCTTTTCGGCGACCCTGGGGAGTTTGGAGACCTTATCCCCGATGGCTTCCCGAATCTCCTTCAGGCGCTTTTCGAGGCGGGCACCTTCGGCCCTGAGGGCTTCGATTTCCGGAGAAGTATTGTCCGGGTCGTGTACGGCGGAGCGCAACTCGCGCTCAAGTTGGCGGGTCTGCTGGAAGAGCCTTGAGCGCTCGGCCATCAGGTCATTGACGGATTCATCCGCCGCGAGTGCGAAGGAACCCGCCACTGCGCAGATTATAAGGCTTTTCCGAAGCATAATCAAGCCTCAAGTGCCTGTTTGATGTCTGCGATGATGTCTTCGGGATCCTCGATGCCGATGGAGAGACGGATAAGGTCTTTGGGGATGCCGGCCTCCTTGAGCTGTTCGTCGCTGAGTTGGCGGTGGGTATGGCTGGCGGGGTGGAGGATGCAGGAACGCGCGTCGGCGACATGGGTGACGATGGCGACGAGTTTGAGCGCATCGATGAAGCGTACGGTACGCGCCAGATCCCCCTTGAGGCCAAAGGCGATGACGCCGCTGGAGCCTTTGGGCATGTACTTCTGCGCCAAGGCGTGGGCGGGGTCGCCGGGAAGACCGGGATAGCGAATCCAAGCGACTTCGGGGCGCTTCTGGAGGAATTCGGCTACGGCCTGGGCGTTGGCGCAATGGCGCGCCATGCGCAGGTGGAGGGTTTCGAGCCCGAGGTTGAGCAGGAAGGCGTTCTGGGGCGCGGGACTGCAGCCAATGTCGCGCTGCATGTGGGCGATGCACTTGAGGATGTAGGCGGCCTTGCCGAACTGTTTGGTGTAGGTCAGCCCGTGGTAGGAGGCATCGGGGGTGGTGAGCCCGGGGAACTTATCCTTGTGGGCGTCCCAATCGAAGTTACCGCTGTCGACGATGACGCCGCCGACCTGGGTGGCGTGGCCGTCCATATACTTGGTGGTGGAGTGGGTGACGATGTCGCAGCCGAACTCGAAGGGACGGCAGTTGACGGGGGTCGGGAAGGTGTTGTCGAGAATCAGCGGGACGCCGTGGGCATGGGCGATACGGGCGAACTTCTCGATGTCGAGCACGACGACATTGGGGTTGGCGAGGGACTCGGCGAAGAGGGCTTTGGTATTGGGTCTGAAGGCCTTGTTGAGTTCTTCCTCGCTCGCGTCGGGCTCGACGAAGGTGAACTCGACGCCCATCTGCCGCATCGTAACGGAGAAAAGGTTGAAGGTGCCGCCGTAGATGGCGGAGGAGCAGACGATGTGGGAGCCCGCCGGGGCGATGTTGAAGATGGCGAAGAAGTTGGCGGCCTGTCCGGAGGAGGTGAGCATGGCGGCAACGCCGCCTTCGAGGTCGCAGATTTTCTGGGCGACGGTCGCGCAAGTAGGATTGAGCAGGCGGGTGTAGAAGAAGCCGCTGGCCTGGAGGTCGAAGAGCTGCCCCATAAACTCGGTGGAGTCGTACTTGAATGTGGTGCTCTGCCAGATGGGAAGCACGCGTGCTTCACCGTTCTTGGGCTGCCAGCCGGCTTGGATGCATTTGGTATCGATTTTCATCTTTTGTTCTGTCTTTTATGGTTTTGACTAGGGTTCAGCGCCCGGGCCACGGGCACCAGGAAAGGGATTGGTTGGTCGAGCCGAAGCGGCGGGACTGGATGTGTCCATCTGGAGCGAAGACGAGCACAAGCCACTCGCGGGAGGTGGTGGTGCGTTCAATCGAGGCTAGGGGCACGGAGAAGAGGGTGGCGCGCATATTCCCGCCCATAGCCCGGCGTGTCGACCAGGTCAATTCGGTTCCGCCGCCGGGAAGCGTCCGGCTGGAATCGGGTTCGCCGAGGGTGGCGTAGGCTTCGCGGAGGGTCTGGACTTGGACGGAGGCCAAGTTGGTCGCGCCGCGCACGCCGTTGACGCAGCCGGAAAGGAGGGCGAAAGTGGCCAGCAGGAGGAGTGTTCTCATCGTCTCTCCCGGTAGACCAGGCGGCTTCTGGATGCCTCGGACTGGAACGGCTTCCAGAGCGTTCCGCGCTCGGTTTTGGCGACCCTTGTGACGATGCCGCGGCGGTCAAAGTCGATGACCCATTCGCAAATTGGCTGTTCGTCCTCCCAGGCCAAAGTAAAGCCGATTCCGCCAATGTAGCCGCCCCCGAGGTCGAGCCGCGCGCGCTTGGTTTCGCTGCAGACATAGCGCAAGCGTTCGGGCGAATAGGCGTTCACCCGCCGGCGGTCTCCGACGAGTGCGGGCGGCGGGCCAAGGCGGTGGATGACGGTCTGGCGGTCGGTCTCCCCGATGCGGATGAAACTCGTCTCAAGCCGCCGCACATGGTCGTTGGCGACGATTCGGCTGAAGGTGCAACCGCCGAGGGCGAGCCCCAACAGCACGAGCGGCAGAAGCCTCGGAAAATGGTCAGTTGGCACGCGCATCGGAGAAGGGCCACCACAGCCAAGGGGGCTCGACCGGCGTCTTGTCCATCCAAACGCGGTGGACGCGGTTGGCCTTGTCGAGGAAGAGATAGGCACTGGAGAAAGAAGAGGTCGTGCGGGTGACATTGAAGAGAATCAGCGTCAGCCCCTTGGTCTTGACATCGCCCATATTGTAAACCGCGATTGACCCCTCCGGCGAAGGCAACATCGCGTGCGGCAACTCGCCAGTCGTCCGCACCACCTGATCAAGCGTCATCCCCGGGCGAACCGACAGAAGCCGCCCGTGCAACCCATCGGCATTCACCTTCATCCTCGAAAAGAGACACCCCTGCGTCAACGCCATCAAAAGCACACACCCGCAGATAGTCAAACATCGTACGCGCTTCATACCCCCAATTATACTCCTTTGCACCACCGCTGACAAACGGAAAGCACCTTTTGGGGCAACTTATTGGCACATCCTATACCCAAACCTGCCAATCCCCCTCACCCTAAGATAGGCACAAACCCCTCACCGAGAATAGTTGCACTCCCCCTCGCCACGCGCCACCAGACAACACGCGCACGCCCCACCTCCGACCGAGCAGAAATCGTTCCGGATCTGCACCAGCCCCTGCTGCACCAGCCCCGAACGCAACCGCCCATCCCGAAGCCCATCAGCCCCCAAAAGCGCCTCCGCCACCTCCATCTGCGCAGACGAAGATTCCTCCGCCGGCAACTCGCAGAGCAACGCCTCCGGAAACCGCCCCCTCGCCAGTTCGAACGGCACCAAAGCATTCAACAGCAGCCCCCCGATCCGCCCCTTCCCCAGCAAAGCAACCCGACGCCCCGGCCTCGAACAAAGCGTCGCCCGCTGCTCCCAGAACGGCCAACTGCTCCCCATCCCAAGCCACCGCGACACCTCACCGAACCACCCCCTCCCCTCAATCGCAAACCCCTCCAGCCCCCCGAGGAACCCAGCCGGATTGTGCAACAATGCCGCCCCCGCCGCCAACCGCCGCCAAGGCAAATTCGCCGGACGCACCGCACCACGCCCCCGCGGAATAGGCGCCCCCAACGGCCCGTCGCTCCGAGGAAACCACAAATCCCAAAGCCTCCTCACCATCCCCGCCGTCTCCATATCCACCCCCTCCACCTGCACCGGCAACAGCCCCGCCTCGCCCAACAAAGCAGCCAAAAGCGAATCCCTCGACTCGCCCGCGCAAGGCCAGACACGATCCGCCAGACGATGGAACGAAACCGTATACTGCACATGCCCCAAAGCCGTCAAAACAGCCGAATACAACACCCGCTCAGGCGCCTCGCCATTCGCCAGACGAAAACCCAGCCGCGCCGCCTTCCCTTGGATACGCCAACTCCCCGCCGCAGCCAACAGACCGAACACCCTCTCGACATCCCCGCCCAGCCGCGCCCGGCAAGGCTTCACCCCGCCTCCAAGCGCCGCACGCGGATACCTCGAAGCATCAATCGCATCGAAAAGAGCCCCCGCATCGGCAAAATCCGAAAGCACCAAACTCGCCGCCCCAAACGGCAGAGACGACGGCACAGCCCCCCCAAACCAAGTCACATGCGCGACCACCTGCCGGTACCGCTCGTCCCTTCCATGCCCATGCAGTGTCCAGTCCCCAGGCGAGAGATGAACCTCAACATCACCCCGCACCCGATGCCCGCCAATCACCAACTCGGCCTGCAAGAAATCAGGCCCCGCACCAGTGTTCCATTCGCCCGGATGGACGACTACCACCGAATCCCCTTCCCGCGTACGAAGCCCATCCGGACGAAGCGCCGGATCGAACCAGACCGCTTGCAGGTGCCGCTCCGATGGAGGCATTGCCACCACCTCGGAAGGTTCCCGCACACACTCCCCAAACCTACGCCCCAACCGCCAGGCAAGGTACCTTCGCGCCGCCTCACCTGCCGCATATCCATGCCCCCTAAAGTCGGCAAAGTTCATGGGAACCCGGCTAGTTTGTGGACTTGAACCGAAAGGCTCCAGAGGGGGCGGTCGCTATTGAGTTCTGCGAGCAATTCGAGGGCTTCGTTCCAAGCGAATCGTCCGTTTCTCCAGCAGGGGGAGATATAGTGCCGCTGGGCCTGGAGGCGGGCGGCGATGTCCCGGCAGGATTGTGCGGAAAGGGTGCCGTCGGCTACCAGGCGCAGTTCGTTTGCCTGGCGCAAGGCGAAGGCTTTGGTTTTCGGGGATGCGGCGATATAGTTGAAGAGCGCGTGCTGGTCTGGGGTCAAGGGAACGGTGGCGTTGGTTTCAAGGGCGACCCAGAGGTTGCGGGCGCGAAGGGCTCGAACGAGTGCTTCCCAATGGGGGTGGACGAGGGGTTCGCCTCCGGTCAGGATAATGGAACCGATGCCGAAGGAGGTGGCTTCCTCTAGGAGCGTTTCGAGCCCGACTTGGCGCCGCGTCCGATGGTCGGTATCGCACCAGGGACAGGCTAGGTTGCACCCGGAAAGTCGGATGAAGACGGCGGGTCTTCCGGTGTTGGCGCCTTCGCCCTGCCTGGACGGGAAGAGTTCGGAGAGGTTGTACTGTATCACTTTTGGGATGGGTCGGCTGGGCGGAGGCGGACGGACACGAGGCGGGCTTCGGGGTTGTCGCCGGTGGAGCCGATCAGAAGCCATTCGCCGATGGGGATGAGGCCATTGTAGCCGAGGTGGTAGCGACAGTAGCGGAGCGGGGACGCGGGCAACTTTCCGCGCACGGTCAAGGCCATCTTGATGAAGGTGTCGCCGGTTTGGGAGCGGTCGAGGGCTGTGACCATACCGCTGACGGACTCGCCCTTTTCGAGGTCGAGCGGGAGTTCGCCCTGACCCTCGGCGTTGATGGACAAAACGCCCGTGAGATCGTCCGCGGCGATATCCAGAAGCCAGACGGTTCCGGAGGGCGGAGGCGGGGTGGTGCCGACGATTTGGTCGGGTTCCTGCGTAACGCAGCCGGACAACAGAGCGAGTGCGGCGAGTGCCGCGGCGATACCGTTTTTCATAGCAAGCGAGACTCCTTCTCTAACGAATGCAAACTCCCAGAATGAACAAGACCGAGTAGACCAGATGCAGGCGCGCGGTCATCCCGAGCAAGGCCTTCGGCTCCTCCGACGCCCAGGCTTCTCGGATTGCGAGCACGGCCAGCGGCGCGGCCAGCATCGCCCAGGGGGCGACCTGCGGCAGTAGCCCCAACATCGGGAACGGCGCAAGTACCAAGAAGGCGTAGAGCCACCTTGCCCCGCGCCGACCCAGCCGAATCGATAGCGTCCGAATCCCCGCATCCGAGTCCCTCCGGATATCCCGCAAATCGTTCGCGTGGAGGATAGCCGCCACCAAAAAGGCAATCGGCAGCGACACCCACACCATCTCCGGCGACACCCGCCGCGCCAACGCCCAATACGCCGCCAGCGGCTCCACCAACCCCATCAGCAGATAGACACCAAACACCCCCATTCCTTGGTACTTGAACCACCCGGAGGTATAGTACCAAGCCCCCCCCATCCCTAGTACAACACAG
>JAXFQS010000126.1:0-5004 GCA_034178815.1 Kiritimatiellia bacterium
GAACTGGCGGCGAAGTATTTGCCCAACGGCGCGAGCGGCGTGGTGGTCTTCGGCGTGAAGGGCGGCGCGGACGAAGCGCGTCGGTTCACGGACGCGGCGAGCGGGGACATCTTCTCCATCCTCGTGAATGTGGGCGACACGAAGAGTCTAATCATCCATCCCGCATCGACGACGCACTCGCAACTCTCCGACGAGGAACTGCGCGAGGCCGGCGTCCTGCCCGAGTTGATTCGCCTTTCAATCGGCATCGAGCACATCGACGACATTATCGCAGCCTTGGAGGAGGCGTTCGAGAAGATTTGAACGCCGCACCGGCAGTCGATTCAATCTGAACATTCCAACTAACCCTAGACAAGGATTCTCAATATGAACTTTAACGGAATCAAGCACAACTCTTTCTCCCTCCTCTTCGCATCCGCCCTCTCGCTTTTCGCCTCTTCGGCCGTTGCGGGGGTGCCCTTGAACAACCTCCAAGGCACGGGCGGTATCGCGTTCAACCCCTTGGCCTACACGGCGGGCCTGCCGTGGAGCGAGGATGGTTCGAATGTCCTGGACAAGGTGGTCTCGCGACCTCAGGTCGGCGCCTGGTATGTCAATCTCAACGACGCGGGCATTGACTGGTGGGCCGGCTCGGTGGCGTTGACCTTCGCCGAGCGGTTGGAACTCTCCGCCGGCTACGGTCTAATCAACGCACACGAGTACGGTGACAACTCGATCAGCACCTACAACATTGGCGCGAAGTTGAGGATTCTCGACGAGAACGCCTTTGACACTACCTGGGTGCCGGCAATCGCCGTCGGCGGCGTCTACAAGTACACCGACACCGAGCTGGCCGATGCTCTGGGGCTGGATAAGGATGGTTTCGACGCCTACGCGGTCGCGACCAAACTCATCACCCAGACGCCCGTGCCGGTTCTGCTCTCTGCGGGTCTTCTGCTCTCGGACGAGGTCATCAACGGCGTGGTCGGACACAACGACTACGATGTGGTGGCGTTCGGGAACCTGGACATTCTGCCGGCGGAGAATGTCGCAATTGGTGTCGAGTACAAGCAGGGGGTCGACGCAGGCGACGGCATCCGCAACCATGATTACTGGGATGCCCATGTGGCGTGGTTCGTGACCAAGCAGTTGACGGTCGTGGCGGCCTTCGCGGAGACGGGCAACAAGGACAAGTTCTATCGAGAGGGAAGCACGAAGAACCTGGGCGTTGGCTCGGGCGCGGTCTTCTCCGTACAGTACCAGTTCTGATTTTCACAGTCAACCCTAAAAACCGAAAGGATGGTCGTTTTGAGCCAAATCGCAAAGAACATTCTGGAAAAGGTCGGCGGCACGCCGCTGGTCGAAATCTCCAGACGCCTGAATAAGGGGCAGGCGCGCGTACTCGCGAAAGTCGAATACTTCAACCCCGGCGGCAGCGTGAAGGACCGCATCGCGCTGGCGATGGTCGAGGCGGCGGAGCAATCCGGAGCCTTGACCAAGGGTAGCGTCATCATAGAGCCGACGAGCGGCAACACGGGGGTCGGGCTGGCGCTCGTCTCCGCGGTGAAGGGCTACCGGCTGATTCTGACGATGCCCGAGACGATGAGTATCGAGCGGCGCAAGTTGGCGGCGGCGTACGGCGCGGAAATCGTGCTGACGCCCGGCGCCGCGGGGATGAAGGGCGCGATTGCCAAGGCGGAGGAACTCCGCGCGGCGACGCCCGGTTCGGTGATTCTCCAGCAGTTCGAGAACCCGGCGAATCCCGCGTTCCACTACCGCACAACGGGGCCCGAGGTCTGGGTGGGAACCGGCGGTGAAGTGGCGGCGTTCGTTGCGGGCGTCGGCACGGGCGGGACGATCACCGGCACGGGCCGCTACTTGAAGGAGCAGAACCCCGAGGTGAAGCTCTTTGCGGTGGAGCCTGACACCTCGCCGGTGCTCTCCGGCAGCGCGCCTGGCCCGCACAAGATCCAAGGGATCGGCGCGGGATTCGTCCCGAAGGTCTTGGATGTCTCGCTGCTGAGCGAGGTAATCAAGGCCAGCGCGGAGAATGCGGGCGCGACGGCGCGGGCGGCTGCGGCTCAGGAGGGACTGCTCGTGGGCATCTCTTCGGGTGCCGCGCTCTGGGCGGCTCTTGAGCTCTCCAAGCGTCCAGAGTTTGCGGGCAAGACGATTGTCGCGCTGCTGCCTGACACGGGCGAGCGGTACTTGTCGACTTGGCTCTTCGGGTGAGCGACGAGTTCCTGCTGGCAAAAGCCGCCGGACGGTCGCGCGCGCTGACACGCCGGGAGTTGACCGCCTTGTTGACGACTCCCGACGCGGAGGCGCTTTTTGCCGCCGCGCGGGATGTTCGCTACCGGCAGACGGGACGGAAGGTCTTCTGCCGCGGGCTGCTGGAGTTTTCGAATGTCTGCGCGAAGAATTGTCTCTACTGCGGCATCCGGCGGGGGAACCGTGAGGTTCGCCGCTATCGGATGGAGCGGGGGGAGGTTCTGGAGGCGGTAGGCTGGGCGATTGAGGCGGGGTATGGCAATGTCGTGCTCCAGTCTGGCGAAGTGTCGGATGAGGCCTCGGTCTCGTTCGTCGAGGATCTGGTCTCGTCCATCCGCTCGCTTGCGGGCAGCGAGTTTGGCATCACGCTGAGCCTCGGTGAGCAGACGCCGGAGGTCTACCGCCGCTGGAAGCAGGCGGGGGCGCACCGCTATCTGCTGCGCATTGAAACCTCGAATTCGGAACTCTATGCCTCGCTCCACCCGGCGGATCATTCGTGGGCGCATCGGGTCGAATGCCTGCGCGCGCTCCGCACCTGCGGCTACCAAGTCGGCAGCGGCGTAATGGCGGGGCTTCCGGGGCAGACGGTCGAGGATTTGGCGGCGGACATTGAATTCTTCGCGAAGGAGGATTTCGATATGATTGGTATGGGCCCCTATGTCCCGCACCTGTCAACCCCCGTGGGACGAAGGTTCCCATGGTCGGGGGCGAAAGCTGCCTACCACCTGGAACTGGGGCTGCGTATGATTGCCGTGACCCGGCTCTACCTGCACGAGGTCAACATCGCCGCGGCGACCGCTCTCCAGGCGCTCGACCCGAAGGGGCGCGAACGCGGCCTGCTCGCCGGAGCCAATGTCATTATGCCCAATGTCACGCCCGTTCGCTATCGCGCCGAATACGCCCTCTACGCCGGCAAACCCTGCCTCGGCGAATCCCCCCTCCAGTGCCGCGGATGCCTCGCCCGGCGCGTCGCCTCCACCGGCGGAGAAATCGCCTGGAACGAGCGCGGGGATTCCCCCAGATGGAGGGTGAGATGAGAGTCGCCGTCGCCCTTTCCGGCGGCGTCGACTCCGCCGTCGCCGCCTACCTGCTCAAGGCCGCCGGGCACGATGTCATCGGAGTCACCATGAGCCTCTGGCGCGACGGCCGCTACAAGGGCGGCCCCCGCGACGCCTGCTTCGGCCCGGGCGAAAAAGAAGACATCAAGGTCGCCGGAGAACTCGCCGAACGCCTCGCCATCCCGTTGCGCGTCGTCGACCTATCCGACGCCTACGAGCGCCTCGTGCTCGAACACTTCCGCCGCGAACGCCTTGCCGGCAGAACCCCCAATCCCTGCGTCGTCTGCAACGCCAAACTCAAGTTCGGACTCCTCCCCGAGTGCGCCGCGCGCCTCGACGGCTCCTTCGCCCGCTTCGCCACCGGACATTACGCCCGCCTCGTCCGCAGCAACGGACGACTCGCCGTCGCCCAAGCCGCCGACCGACGCAAAGACCAAAGTTACTTTCTCTGGAGACTGACCCTGCCGCAACTGGAAAAGATTGTCTTCCCCCTCGGCTGGCTCGACAAACTGGAGGTTCGCCAGATTGCCCGCCAGGCCGGCCTTCCTATGGCGGAAAAGAGCGACTCGCAAGACTTCTATTCGGGCAACCCGAACGAACTCCTCGGCGCCCCCGATGCGCCGGGAGAGATCCTTTCGGCGGACGGGAAAATCCTCGGAACCCACCACGGATACTGGCACTACACAATCGGTCAGCGGCACGGACTGGGGCTTTCCGGCAGCGGCGAACCGTGGTATGTCCTAGACATTCTGCCGGAGACCAATCAGGTCATTGTCGGCCGGCAAGGCGATCTGCGCATAAGCAGGTTCCGCATCGGAGAAATCAACTGGCAAGGGATGGCGAAACCTACCGGGCCCGTCGATTGCCGTGTGAAAATCCGCTCGTCGGGAACGTCCCTCGGGCTTGCAGTCTTTGACGGCGGCGTCATCGAATCCCGTGCGGGATTCTGGGGCGTCGCACCAGGACAGTCGGCCGTGGTCTATTCAGACCAAGGGGTCGTCCTCTGCGGCGGAATCATCGAAAAGGAATGACGGAACGGATATGACGATTTGGTACCAAGGTCATCAGACGCAGACTTCCGCCGGGACGGTTGGTGAGTTTCTCCGGGAGCGGAATCTGCCCGAAACGGCCATTGCGGAATACAAGGGTGAGGTCTACTGCGGCAGGGAGCAACTGGATCGGCTCGTGCTTGAGGAGGGGGCGGATCTCAACCTTTTCGACATCGTTTCGGGAGGCTAGGTCGTGGCGGCGAATCTATATCTAGACAGCCGCGAGCGGGCGTTGCTGGAGGGGGCGAAGGTGGGCATCGCCGGGGCCGGCGGGTTGGGCTCTAACTGTGCCGCGCATCTCGTCCGAGCGGGGGTGAGGAGGCTTGTTCTGGCGGACTTTGATAGGGTGGAGGCGAGGAATTTGAACCGCCAGTTTTTCTTCCGCGACCAGTTGGGGATGGGGAAGGTCGAGGCTTTGGCGGCGAATCTCCGGCGGATTGAGCCGGGTGTGGAACTGGAACTCCATCCGGTTCGATTGGAGGCTGCGAACATCCCCGTCGTCTTCTCGGAATGCGACCTGGTGGTTGAGGCTTTTGACTCGGCGTCGGCGAAATCTCTGCTGCTGGAGTGTCTGCTTCCAACGGGGAAGATGGTGGTTGCGGCGAGCGGGATTGCCGGGTGGGGGCGCTCGGGGGAGGTGCGTACGA
>JAXFQS010000159.1:0-8166 GCA_034178815.1 Kiritimatiellia bacterium
GAAGGTACGCCTTACTTCTACGATCCGGTGAGCGGGAAGTGGGAGGCCGGCGACCTGTCGAAGGTCTCGCTGGCGACGAACCAGTCGCTCTTCATCGTGTGCCGGAAGGGGGTCTCTCGTCGGCTTCATCCGCCGGTGTTGCCGCGCGAGGAGGTGCCGGGACCGTGGGTTGTGCGGGTTCCGGGTTTCGAGCCGGTCGAGGTGGCGCGGCTGGCTTCGCTGACGGATCTGCCGTTGCCGCGCGCGGCGCGCTGCCATGCGGGGGATGTGGTCTACGAGACGGTTCTCGAAGGGCCTGCGGTCGGGCTTGATTTGGGGCAGGTCTGCGGTGTGGCGGAGTTGGAAATCTACGGTGTTTCGATGGGGATTCGCTGGTGCACGCCGTACCGTTGGCGCCTGCATCTGGCGGAGGGAAAGCACCAGGTTCGGGTGCGGGTGACGACGACTTGGCGAAACCGTTTAATCTACGAAGCGGGGCTGCCGGAGTCCGAGCGGAGGTCCTGGACGATTGCGGGGCCGAAGGCGGATGCGCCGTTGGTTCCGGCGGGATTGATTGGCCCGGTGCGAATCGCCCGGTAGGCACCTTCGGGGGCGGGTGAAGGGCACGATTCGCCCGGAGGGGTTGGCACCTTCCGGGTGGAAGGGTGTCTACCTTCGCGGGCGAGAGGTGTTTACCTCGGGCTACTGGCGGAAGGCGAGGGCGGGGGCGTCGGCTTCGGGCGCGAACCAGTCGCTGCGCCACGCGTCGCGCGGTAGGCGCGTGAGCAGGACGCCGCCGAGGTAGGGAACCCAGTCGGTCGCGGAGAAGTCAGGAGCGTGGCCGGTTCCGACGAAGTATTCGGCGCAGACGCTGTCGTGCGAGACGATGACGGCAAGTTTTTCGCGCCGGGATTTCTTGAGCCAGAGGTCGAGTTTGGCTGCGGCGGAGCGGAGGGGATTGTGCCCCGGTGCGCGGCCCTTGACGAGGTAGCGCGTCATCGTCTCGATTGCCCCCTCGCGGCGCATCGTCTCGAAGACCTTCCGGCGGCTGGCGAAGAAGAGATTGTCGCCGCCGATTTCAACCGCCGGCGTCACCTTCGCCCCGGGAAGCCCCATCCCCTCGGCAATGCACGCCGCCGTCTGGCGGCAGCGGCGCATCGGGCTCGAAAGGAATACCACGCTGCGGAACGGCCCCAGCATCGCGCCGAACGCGCGCGCCATCTCTAGCCCGTGCGGCGTGAGCGAAACCTCCGAGCCGAAGGTGCCGTCGTCGACCGGCAACGAGTAGCGTTCGCTGTGGCGGATGAGTAGCACCGCGCGCCCTTCGCGGGCCAGCACGCGGCGCAGAAAAGTCAAGTCGGCTGTCGCTTTCACAACCCCTCTCCTGTGTCGTTTCCGTCCGCGAGCGCCTGCGATTTGGCTTCGAGATCGAGCCACCTTTCCATCGCCTCGTCCAGTTCGCGGGTGACCGATTCGAGTTCGGCAAAAAGCCCTTGCGACTCCGCAGTCCAAACCGCCGTCGCCGCCGTCAGTTCCCCTTGGCGCGCCTCCAGCCGGGCAATCTTCTCCGGCAGAGATTCCAACTCCCGCTGATCCTTGTAGGAGAGTTTCCGCCGCTTCGGTGGGCACCTCAAGGGCTCCGCCTTGGGCTTCTCCCGGGGCGGCGGAGGCTTGCGCTGGCGCAGCCAATCCGCGTACCCGCCGGGGTAGTCCCCGACCGCGCCGTCCCCCTCCAGAACCAGCGTCGAAGTCACCACATTGTCCAGAAAAGCCCGGTCGTGGCTCACCAGCAGCAGCGTCCCCGAATAGTTCGCCAACTGCTCCTCCAACAGTTCCAAAGTCTCCATATCCAGGTCATTCGTCGGCTCGTCCATTGCCAGCAGATTGCCCGGATTGAGGAACAGTTTCGCCAGCAGTAGCCGCGCCCGCTCGCCCCCGGAGAGTGCCTTCACCGGCTGCCGCGCGCGGTCAGGCGTGAAGAGGAATTCCTGCAAGTACCCGAAGACATGCTTGCGCACCCCCGCCACGCAAACCTCCTCTTTCCCATCTGCCAGATTGTCCACCACACGCTCCTCGGGGCGTAGCGCCGAACGCAACTGGTCGAAGTGCGCCACCTGCACCCGGGAGCCCAGCGAAACCGACCCCGAGACGGGCGCGAGTTCCCCGCACAGAAGCCTCAGAAGCGTCGTCTTTCCCGCCCCGTTGCGCCCGATGATCCCGATACGCTCGCCCCGGTGGATGCGCAAGGAGAGATCCTTGACGACGGGTTCCTGCCCCGGCCAGGCGAAGGTCAGATGCTCCGCCTTCGCAACCAGTCGGCCGGAGGGATCGGAGGACTTGAGCGTGAGGGTGGCGGTGCCGCTTTGCGTACGCCTGGCGGCGAACTCCCGGCGCAATTCCATAAGCGCCTGCACCCTCCCTTCGTTGCGCGTTGTGCGGGCCTTGACGCCTTTGCGCAGCCAGGCTTCTTCCTTGGAAAGGAGCCTGCGCCTGCGTGCCCAGTAGGTCTCCTCGTCGGCGAGAAGTTCCCGTTTGCGCTTGAGGAAAATGTCGTAGGTGCAGCGCCACCCCGAGAGTTGTCCGCGGTCGAGATCGAAGATTTGGGTTGCCGTCCGCCGGAGGAAGGCGCGGTCGTGGGTGATGAAGAGTAGGGCGAGCCGGGCGGTGGCAAGGTAGCCTTCGAGCCACTCGATGCTCTCGATATCGAGGTGGTTGGTCGGTTCGTCCAACAGGAGGAGTTGGGGGGCTGAGGCGAGGGCTCGGGCGAGGTAGACGCGGCGTCTCATTCCGCCGGACAAGGTGGAGAAGGGGGCGTCCGCGGGTAGGCCGAGTTGGGTGATGAAGAGGTCTTCGCGGGGTGTGTTGGAGTTGTCTTGGGGGAGGGCTTGGGCGACGATTTCGCGTACGGTGCCGCCGGTGTCTGGGGGAACTTCCTGGGAGAGGTGGGCAAGGCGAAGGTGGGGCTCGCGGATGATTTCGCCGGAGTCGGGTTCGAGGGTTCCGGCGACGATTTTCAGCAGGGTGGATTTGCCTTCGCCGTTGCGTCCGGTGATGCAGGCGCGGTCGCCTGGATGGAGGGCCATGGAGACATGGTCGAGGACGGGGTCAGAGCCGAAGGAGATGGTGATGTCGTGTAGGGTTATGAGGGCCATTGCTAGGCTTGTGCGCGGATGAGGGCGTAGGGGATGGTGGGCATGAAGGTGGTCTGGAGGCGGGTGAATCCGGCGGTTTTGAGGAGGGTTTCGGTCTGGCTGGTGGTGAAGACTCTGCCGTGCTGGGAGGTGAGGCGCATGTTGAGGGAGAAGAGTCTGGCGAATAGGGGCTGGGTGCCGGTGGGGTCGGTCATGAGGTCGAAGATGAGGGCGGTTCCGCCGGGGGTGAGGGCTTGGCGGATGGCGCGGAAGAGGGTGGTTGCGGTGTCGGGGTTTTCTTGGTGGAGGGCGCCGGCGTAGAGGATGGTGTCGTGGGGGGCGGGGAGGGAATCGGTGCGGTAGTTTCCTGGGGCGAAGCGGAGGCGGTTGGCGAGTTGGTGCTCTTCGGCGAGTTCTTTTGCGACGGCGAGCACGGGTGGGAGATCGAAGAGGGTGGCGGTGAGTTGGGGGTTGTTCTGGAGGAGGTGGCGGCTGATGGTGCCGGCGCCGCAGGCGAGGTCGAGGAGGGTGCCTTGGAGGGGGCCGATGGCGGGGAGGAGTTCGGGCAGGAGTCCTGCGGCGCGGCTCTCCATTCCGAGGACGAAGCGGCGGGTGGCGGCGGGGTCTGAGCCGAGGTGGTCGTGGGGGGGGACGGCGGGCTGTTGGTTGGCGATGGTCTGGGGGAGCCGTGCCCAGATGGGGTAGAGGTCGATGTTGTAGCGGAGGGCGCCGAGGATGCAGGAGGGGCTGTGGGGGCTGAGAAGGTGTTGGCAGTCTGGGGCGATTTGGTAGCGGTCGCCGGTTTTTTCGACGAGGCCCATTCCGGCGAGTGCGTCGAGGAGGTCGGCTTCGTAGTCTTGGGCGGTTTTGGGGAGTTGTTCGAAGAGGCGGAGTTGGACGGCGGCGTTGAGGGCGGCGGCTTTCCAGTATCCGGTGGCGAGGTCTGAGAGTTGGGCGAAGGTCATGGGTGGTTCCTTTCGGGGGGTGTGCAGCGGACAATCCAGATGTCGCCGCGGACGAGAAGTTGGTGTTGCCAGCGGGCTTTTTGGAGGGTGTCGAGGAAGAGTTGCAGGTTGTCGCGCCCGGGGTCTGCGATCAGGGCTTGGCCGCCGGGGGCGAGGTTTCGGGCGAGGGCCTGGACGAGTGCGGGGATGTGGCGTTTTTCGTAGAGCAGGTCGCTGCCCAGGAGGTAGGCATAAGGGGGTTCGGCGGATAGCAAGGTTTGCTCTGGAAGGTAGGCATCATTCCAGTCGTAGGGTTGGTACCTGGCGGAGGCGTTGTTGAGTAGGAAGTTGCGCTCGACCCAGGGGCGAACGCCGGGGTGGAAGTCGCTGGCGGTGGCGTCGGCGCCGAGCAGGGCGGCGACGAGTGTCGGCAGTCCGAGGCCGCAACCGAGTTCAAGGGTGCGGGCGCCGCGCAGGCAGCTGCGAATCTCCCAGAGGTATTCGGCGAGGGCCCGCGCGGAGGGCCAGAGCCAGGCGTAGTAGGGGATGGCATCGACATCGGAGGGGGCTGTCTCGATGGCGTGGTCGAGCAGGGCGTCGATGTCCTTCGGGGCCGAGAGATGCAGGTGCAGGTCGCCGATTTGGAGGTCGGTCTCGCCCAGGGGTTCGACAGGGTCACCGAGCATAGTCGTGCAGGTCGAGAGCCATAGCAATCTCGGGGCAGGTGAAGGGATCGCTGTGCTTCGTGCAGTAGATGCAGCCGAGGTAGATTTTATGCATAATCTGGGTCTTCGCAATCTCCCGGAAGCCGAGCGTGCGGAAGAAGCCGGGGGCGTAGGTGAGCACCAATGCCTGCGCCGGACGGAATGCCACGATGCGCCCCAGTACGGTTCGAATCAGCCGTGTCCCGATATGCCCCGAGCGCAATTCCCGCTTCACCGCCACCGACTGCAATTCCACCGTCGTGTTCCCCGGATTGCCAATCTCCGGGAGGATTTGCCAGCAGGCGCAGGCCACAATCTCGCCCTCCTCCGAGACCGCCACCGTAAAGCGATCGATGTTCTCGATAATACTGTTCGGCGGCCGCGCAATCAACTCGTCGGGGTAGGATCGTATCAACCTCCCGATCCCCTCCACATCATCGAGCGTGGCCGGACGGAAGACAAAATCATCAGGATTGATAGCCATCAGTCGCACTCCTAGCACTGCCCCGCCCGGACAATTAGATAGAGCCCCGCCGCAAACAGCAGCACCATCGAAACATTCAGCCAGGTGCACACCCGCGGCGCCCCCTTGAACTCGCGCCAGACCAGAATTCCCCACAACGCCGCCACCAGCGTCGCACCTTGCCCCAACGCGTAAGCTATCGCCGCACCGGCCGTCCCCGCCGCCACGAACGAGATCAATGTCCCGCAAGCCCAAATCCCCCCGCCAAGCAACCCCACCAAGTGCGTCGCGGGCTTCCCCCGGAAGTAATCCCGCCCCCGCGCCGGCTCGCCGGATACCGGAAAACGCATCGCCAAGGTGTTCCAGACAAAGTTCGACACCAACACGCCAAGAGTGAAGACGAAGAACGCGACATAGGGCGTCAGAAGCCCCTCTTTCGGCGCGGCGGATGCGAACTCCAAGTCGATGGCCCTGTTCACCAGCGGGGAGAAGAAACTCATCAGAATGCCCGCGGCGGCTGCCAGCATAAGCCCCTTGCGCAAGGCTTTCGGGTCGGTCTTGGCCAGGCAGGCACGGTTGCGGATCCTGAACGCGAAGGCGTCGCAGAGGATGGAAGCGACGATGAGGATTAGGCCGCACCAAATGAGCGCGGGGTTGCCTTTGTGGTCGACCAGATGGTTGGCGGCGGTGCCTCCGACGAGTGCCAATCCGACGCCCACCGGGAAGGCGACAGCCATGCCGGCGATGGCTATGGATGCGACCAAAAGGATGTTGGCGGCGTTGAAGATGATGCCGGCGGCGAGGGGACCGAGGAGGGTTTTGGCGGGGGCGGAGCAGAGGTTGGAGGTGAAGTTCCAGGTGTCCATCTCGCCGGTGGATCCGAGGGTTAGGCCGGCGGCGAGGGCGAATAGGACGAGGCCCAGGACATAGTCCCAGTAGAAGAATTCGTAGCGCCAGGTTTTGCCGGCGAGTTTCTGGGTATTGCCCCAACTTCCCCAGCAGAGCATGGTCAGGACGCAGAGTGCGACGGCGTGGGGGTAGTGGCTGCAGTAGTACATGGTTGGGAGGCTTCTTGGGGGGTGGTTGCTAGTCGAGTTCGCGGCGGTAGGGTACGGAGTCTTGGGCGCCGGGCCTGGTAATGGCGATGGCGGCGGCGCGCTGGGCGAAGTGGATGGCTTGAAGGGGGCTTTGGCCTTCGGAGAGGGCTACGGCGAAGGCGCCGTTGAAGGTATCTCCGGCGGCGACGGTATCGAGGGGTTTGGCTTTGGGGGCGGGGATGATCTGGCGGTCGTACCAGACGCCTTTGGCGCCGAGGGTGACGAGTATCCGGGGGGCGCCGAGGCGTTTGAGTTTGGCGACGGCCTGTTCGATTTGGGCGGGGGTTGCCGGGTCGATTCCGGTGAGGGTGGCGAGTTCGGTTTCGTTGGGGGTGAGCCAGTCGGCGAGTCTGAGGAGTTCTCTGGGGAGGCGTCTGGCGGGGGCTGGATTGAGGATGACGGTTGTGCCTGCTGCCGAGGCGGTCTTGGCGGCGGCGAGGACGGTTTCGAGGGGTGTTTCGAGTTGGAGGAGGAGCACTTTGGCGCGTTGGAGGCGTCGGAGTTGTGGGTCGAGGTCTTGGGGGGTGAGTTTGGCGTTGGCGCCTGGGGCGACGGAGATGCAGTTCTGGCCTTTGCGGTCGACGAGTATGAGGGCGGTGCCGGTGGGGTGGACGGGGTCGAAGACGATTTGGGTGCGGATGCCGTCGGCTTTCAGTCGGCGGATAGTGTCGCGTCCGAAGGTGTCGCGTCCGACTTTCCCGATGAAGAGGCATTCGCCGGGTTTCCTGGCGAGGCGGGCGACGGCTACGGCCTGGTTGGCGCCTTTACCGCCTGGGACCATGCGGAAGGTTCCGCCGGTGACGGTCTCGCCGATGGACGGGATGCGCTGGCCGGAGACGACCAGATCGGTGTTGACACTGCCGATGACTGCTATCATTGCTCGGGTATCCTCGGGTATGGAAGGTGCGCAGGATGCGACTAGCAAGCAGTCTACCATACGCTCCCGAAGAAGGCAATGAAAGAGCGCCGCGGGCGGCAACCTTTTCCGCTCGTGGCGGGCGCGGCGGACTTTTGGGCTTGCCTTCGGCGGGGGAATGTGGCACGATGGGGTCGTGATGGTTCGTTCCGCCAGATGGCTTTTGCTCCTGCTCTTTGCCTGGACGCTCCGCGCCGACCCCGAGGCGGCGCTCTTCGGGGCCTACCGCGGCGAGACGCTCCGTGCGGCGGCATCCGCTGCCGCGCCCGACTGGCGCCTGGCGTTCGATGCCCGCGCGGTCGGTGCCGACCGCCAGATGCTTCGCTGCCGGCTTGAGTTGCGTCTGGAGACCAACCGCGTCGATCTGCTCCGCCTCGTCGAGGAGGTCGCCCTGTCGCGCACCGCCGCGCCCGCCCTTTCTGAACCGCCCGCCGCCCCCCATCCGCTGGTGCGCTTCGCCCGCGACCTGCGCCGACGGACGCTGGCCGAACTGGCCGAAATCGCCCGCGACCCCGAGTGGAAAAGCCGCGACCTCGTCGGCACCACGCTCACCATCCGAAGCCGCCGGCTCCGCCTCCAGACCGTTTGGAAAGACCCCCGCCGAATCAGTTGGTGGGCCCACGACTTCGCCTACCGCGGCGGCGCCCACGGCACCACCCAAGTCGCCGCCGAAACCCTCGATCGACTCTCCGGAAAACCCCTCCGGCTCGACGACTTGCTCCCGCCTGAGCGCCGCCCCCAAGCCCTCGAACGCATCCGCCGCCAACTCCTCGAAAGCCTCCGCGACGGCTATACCTTACTAGAAGAGCCAACCCTCGCCGCCCCCTTCTACTGCACCTCCCGCGCCCTCCACTTCGTCTACCCCCCCTGCACCGTCGCGCCCCACGCCGCCGGCATCCTCGACGCGGCAATCCCCCTCCCAAACGCCCCCG
>JAXFQS010000160.1:0-4508 GCA_034178815.1 Kiritimatiellia bacterium
CCCCGAGGCGTACCACGCTGCTCTACCTCTTCTAACCCGCCTGCCGCCCTCCCAGATGCTATGCCCGCCCGCCACAGTCGGACGCGAAGGCGGAGCGGCGGGGCACCTCTGTTGCGCCGTTGGCGCCGAATCCAGGCGGCTGGCTGTCGGATTCATCGGGTGGGCGTGGGCGGCCCTTGCCCACCCGCAGCTGTGCTCGCGTCCATTCGCCTGGTGTGCGCCGCCCTGCCGGACGAGGAACGGCTTCTGGCTATTCGAACCGTTCGCTGGCCAATCCGCCGGGCGTGCTGGAGGGGCGGAGGTGGCGTTTGTTTCGGGGCGCGGTGGGAGGTAGATGGGATGGGGAGGGGCGCTCGGGAATGAATTGGTTGGGGAGGTTGGCACTTTTGGCTTGACGGGGTGGGTAGGTTTTGGCATACTTCTTTCACACCTTTCTGGTGGGCTTCCGGAGCGGTCAAACGGGGCAGACTGTAAATCTGCTGGCTCACGCCTTCTTTGGTTCGAATCCAAGGCCCACCACCATCTTCTCCGGCGCAGCGGCTCCCGTTGCGCCGGATCTGTTTTCGGAATCTGAGTCTGAGGTCAGGGGCGGCGAGTCCTGAAGCCAAGGAGGTTTTCCCGTGGAAACGGTTCAGAAGTCGCTGCGGCTGACGCTTGCGCTGGTCGGGCGGACGAATGCGGGCAAGTCGACCTTGCTCAATTTGATTGCGGGGCAGGATGTCGCCATCACCTCGCCCCAGGCCGGAACGACCACTGATGTCGTCGAAAAGGCGATGGAACTGTTGCCGGTCGGCCCAATTCTGCTCTTGGATACGGCAGGGTTCGACGATACCTCGCCTTTGGGGCGGGAGCGCGTGCGCAAGACCCGCGCGGCGCTTCAGCGGGCGGATGTCATCGTGCGGGTCTGCGACGGCCCGGATGCGGAACTCGAAGCCTTCGTGCGCCCTTTCGCCAAGCCCGGCTTCGCGCTCCGCTCAAGAGACTTCGACCCGGCTGACCGCGAATCCTTCCTCAAGGTCTTCATCCCCCGCCTCATCGAAGCCTTGCCGCCGGACGCGCTCGCGCCGATGGTGCTGGTCGGGGATTTGGTTCAAAAAGGGCAGGTCGTGCTCCAGGTCATCCCCATCGACTCCCAAGCCCCCAAGGGTCGCGTCATCCTCCCGCAGATGAACCTCCTGCGCGAGGCGCTCGACTGCGGATTCCGCTCCCTCGTCGTCACCGAAGCCGACCTCCAGGGCTCCCTCAAGGCCCTCTCAAGCCCCCCCGCGCTGGCGGTCTGCGACTCCCAAGTCGTCCACCTGCTCTGCCGCGAGATGCCCCGGAATGTCCCCTGCACGACCTACTCCATCTTGATGGCGCGCGCCAAGGGCGACCTCAAAACCTTCGTGGCCGGCGCGCGCGCGATTGACACCCTCCGCGACGGCGCGCGCCTATTGATTGCCGAAAGTTGCTCCCACCACGCGGGGGACGAGGATATCGGCCGCGTGAAGATTCCCAACTGGATCCGCGCCAAGAAAGGTATCAACCTCTCCATCGATGTCGCGGCCGGAAGAGACTTCCCGGAAGACCTTTCCCCCTACCACCTCATCATCCAGTGCGGTGGCTGTATGACCAACAGGGCCCAGATCCTCTGGCGCATTGCCAAGGCCCGCGAGGCCGGCATCCCCATCACTAACTACGGCGTGGCAATCTCCCACCTCCAAGGCGTCCTCCCGCGCGTGCTGGAGCCTTTCCGCGCCCTTCTCGGATAGTTATCAACAGGAGTTTGACAATGACAGCAGAAGAGTACAAGAAGACCTACATCCGCCAAGACCAGATTGACCCCTATCTCCCCGGCGGACGCCATTTCATCGACGAGGCGGCTATTCACCAAGCCCTCCAGAAGGCGGCCGAAAAAGGGGAGGATCCTGCCTATGTCCGGGAGATCCTGGCTAAGTCCCTCGACATTCAGACCTTGACCATCGACGAACTCGCGGCTTTGATGCAGGTGCGCTCGCCGGAACTCTGGAAGGAGATGGAGCAGACCGCACTGGCGGCCAAGCACAAGGTCTACGACAACCGCGTGGTGATGTTCGCCCCGCTCTATCTTTCCAACCTGTGCGTGAACCGGTGTGCTTATTGCGGGTTCAGCGACGGGAACGCGGCGCAGCGGCGGAGAGTTTTGCTGCCGGAGGAGATGGAGCGGGAAATCGATGTGCTGGCGGGGCGGATTGGTCACAAGCGATTGATTGCCGTCTACGGGGAGCATCCGTCTACTGGTGTGGAGTATATTGCCAAGAGCATCGAGACAATCTACCGGCATACGGTGAAGTCTCCGGGCGGGGCTACTGTGGGAATCCGTCGTGTGAATGTGAATGCCGCGCCGATGCGAACGGAGGACTTGGCGGCGCTCAAGCGGGTGGGGATCGGGACTTTCCAGGTGTTCCAGGAGACCTATCATCGGGAGACCTACCGGCGGTTGCATCCGGCGGACACGGTGAAGGGCAATTATGACTGGCGGACGACTTGTTTCCATCGGGCGATGGAAGCGGGTGTAGACGATGTGGGTCTTGGGGTGCTCTTCGGGCTGTACGATTGGCGTTTCGAGTGTCTGGCGCTGTTGCAACACGCGCGGGAACTGGAGCGGGCGTTCCACATTGGGCCGCACACGATTTCGTTTCCGCGCATGGAGCCGGCGAGCGGGACGGATGTGCCGACTTCGTCGCCGTGGCTGTTCGACGACGAGACATTCGGGCACATTGTCACGCTGATGCGTCTGGCGGTTCCCTACACGGGATTGATTGTCACCTGCCGGGAGCGTCCCGAGGTGCGCAACCGGGCGATTTCGTGCGGCATTACGCAGATGGACTGTTCGTCGAACATTGCCATCGGCGGCTACCACGATTCGGCGAAGGTTTCCGACCAGCGCATCCACAACCAGCAGTTTTTGCTGGCGGACAGCCGTTCCTTGACCGAGGTTGTGGGGTATCTCGCGACGCAGGGCATCATCACCTCCTTCTGCACGGCGGGCTACCGTTGCGGCCGCACGGGCGGGTGCATTATGGACGCGCTCAAGACCGGCAAGGAGGGCAAGTTCTGCAAGGTCAACGCGGTGCTGACCTTCCGCGAATGGCTCGACGACTTTGCCGACGAGGCGACTCGGGCGCTCGCCCGTCCCGTCCTAGAGAAGGAAATCGAGGAGATTCGCCAGACCCTTCCCAAGTTCTTCCCCGCCTTCAAGGAGCACTACGACCGCATCGTCGCCGGCGAGCGCGACCTCTTCTTCTGAGCCGCCTCCCAAGGTACCCACCTTTCCCCCCGAAAGGTAGGCACCTTCCGCCGCCGGAGGTGGACACCTTCGCCCCCCCTTGGTGCCCACCTCCGGGTTTCCGTCCTGCATTGACACGGGGGCTTCCGTTTTGCTATCACCCGGCGAAGACCAATCGGGAGAACTCCGCCGCCTTCGTCCGAACGCTTGTCAACTCCCAGCCCGTCCCCACCGCCCAAAATCCACGACCGGTTCGACCTCGCCCTGCCCGCCAAAAACTCACCCGCTACCAGGGCTCTACCGGCGTAGCTGGCATCGCTTCCAACGGTAAAATCAACATCCTCGCCACTTCCGCCAACTCGCCTCCATCCCCGTCTCATCCCTCTCCCGAGCCAGGGAACGCGGCTACTTCCGCACCGGCAACCCACTCGTCAACCGCCTCGCCTCTAACACCCTCTGGGGCGGTGGTTCACGGCAGGCGGGGAACTGGTCGAGGCACTCCGGGGGCAGCAGACGGCGCAGGTGATGGCGCTCCATTTCGGGCTTGTGCCGGAGGCGGCTCGCGGGAAGGTGGCGCGGAGTTTGGTGGCTTTGATTCGGGCGAACGGGACGCGTCTGGCGACGGGTTTCCTTGGGTACTTCGTTGCTGCTGGAGACACTGTCGCGGTATGGGGAGACGGCTTTGGCGTACAATTTGCTGTTGCAGGAGGCGTTTCCCTCCTGGCTCTACAGCGTGAACCAGGGGGCGACGACGATTTGGGAGCGGTGGAACTCGTACACGAGGGAGAAGGGGGGCGGCCCGGTGGGGATGAATTCGTTCAACCACTACGCCTACGGGAGCGTGGTTTCGTGGCTTTTCGGTACGGCTGGCGGGATTCGTCCGATGGTCGGGGGGAACGGGAAACGCTTGGTGCTGCTGGTGCCGGAGCCTGACCGCCGGCTGGGGCATTTGGAGGCGGTGCGTGCGCTCGGCGGTGGGCTGGTACGCTCGGCGTGGTCGTACGAGGGCGGGATAGGGAAGTGGTCGTTCACGGTGCCGGAGGGGCTGCACGCATCGGTGCGTCTGCCGGGCGAGCGGCAGGTTCGCGCCTACCCGCCGGGGCGCTACGCGCTCAAGAAGAAACTGCCGTAGCGGACGGCCTCCGAGTTCACTCCGCCAAGGAGCCTTTGGGCAGTTCGCCGTGGCGGGGCGCGGGGCGGAAGGTTGCCACGAGAGCCTCCCCTTCGCGGGTAGGTCTGGAGGGCACAGGCAGGTACCTTC
>JAXFQS010000163.1:0-16918 GCA_034178815.1 Kiritimatiellia bacterium
ACGCTCTGGTATGCTGAGAAAGCCACTACGGGGGCCTGGTGGCAAGTCGATCTTGGGCGGGAGGCGACCTTTAGATCCTTGGGTATTCTACCCGAGGCAGACAGCGTGAAATACGGTTGGACGGTTCTGACTTCTACCGATGGACAAGCGTGGAGCGAACACAGTTGCAAGGCTATTGGCTACCCTTTCCGCCCCAATCCGAAAGCAACTACGGCCCGCTATATCCGCGTTGTTTTCGATGCCTTTGAAACGGGGCTGAAGCCTGCACTGCGCGAGTTCTCGGCGAGTCCTTCTACAGAATCTTGCCGCGTCAATCCCTACTACGCCGTATGTGACCGATACCGCCTTCGCTGGTTCGAGGTTCCGTATCAGCCGGGCGAACTTAAAGCCATTGCCTATCAAGATGGCAAACCAATCGCGGAGAGCACCGTGCGCACCTCCGGTCCGCCCGTATCCCTACGCCTTACTGACGATCCTTACAACGCGAATGATGCCCAGACTCGTTTCATCCAAGTCGATCTTCTTGATGCGAACGGCATCCGACATCCTTGGGGAACCAATCGAGTCACCTTTGCGATTACTGGTCCAGGGAAGATTCTGGCGGTTGGAAACGCCAATCCGAGAGGACTTGACTCTTTCGCCAATGTCGCCTCCCATCCGCTCTACTACGGACGGGCAGCCATTGTCATTAGACGCACCGCTCCCGGCACTATCAGCCTGACCGCTCGCGCCAAGGGGCTCGCCGATGGTGTGCTCAAACTCAACCAGTAGATCTGTCTAGCATTGTCTACTGCAGATGCCAACCTCATCCACCCCAACCTAGGCACCAGCGACCTTGGCAGGAAGTAACCAACTGGAGGAACCGGTGCCTAGGAACCTTCACGCATCGAACGAAAAAACAGCGGGGGCTGGAGCCGAGAACGAGAGCGCTTCGCCGCTACGCGGATGAGGTAAAGCAAGCTGCGCGGAATGCAAGAGTTGCCGTTGCGGCGCCTGCAAACGACGATCCAACTGAGCATTGCCATAGAGCGGATCGCCAACGATTGGACAACCAATCCCGGCCAGATGGACTCGAATCTGGTGCGTCCGGCCCGTCTCAATCCGACAGCGGAGCAAAGCCGTTGCGTTAGGATAGAGCGCAATCGTTTCGTAGTTCGTAATTGCCAACTTCCCGTTGCGCGACACATTCGCCATCTGCTGCCGGTGGCTAGGGTGACGGCCTATCATAGTTTCAAGTCTTCCAGCCGGCGGATTGGGGCATCCGTGAACCCTTGCCAAATATGTCTTGCGGACAAGCCCCCGCTTGAAAAGATCGGTAAGGGCATTGAGCGCGAACTCATTCTTTGCCGCCAACATCAGCCCCGAGGTGTCCTTGTCCAGCCGGTGCACAATGCCAGGACGCAACTCCCCGCCAACGCCTGCCAAATCATCGCAGTGGTACAAAAGCGCATTGACCAAAGTCCCGTCCGCGTGGCCCGCAGCCGGATGCACCACAAGCCCAGCAGGCTTATCGATGACAATCAAATCTGCGTCTTCGTAGACAACCGAAAGCGGAATGTCTTGCGGTTGCGGGACGGCGGGCACCGGAGGCGGAATCGTCAGAATATAAACCTCGCCGCTTCGAACCTTTTGGCTTGGCTTGAGTACGCCCCCGGAAAGGGATGCCAAACACCCTTCGGCCATTAAAGACTGTAACCGCGAGCGCGACAGGTCTGGCACCTGCCGCGCCAACCAACAGTCCAATCGCCCGCCATCATCTTCAGGCGCGACGGTAAAACGAAGCGGGAGGTTCTCCGCCATCTGGATTGGGAGTGAAGACTAAAGCCCCCTACCGCAACACTTCTTGTATTTCTTCCCACTACCGCATGGGCAGGGATCATTGCGCCCGACAGTCCCCTTGCTCCCTGACGGGGCAATGCCTGCTACCGAAGCCCCATCAGAAGCCCCCTGCTTGCGTTGTTCCATACGGTCAAGAATGGCGCTGAACGAATCCCTTGCCCCCGGATGTTCGCCTTTCTCATCAGCGTTGCCTCGGGGCGAATCAGCGGATTCATCGGCATTCCCCGCCCCCCAGTCAACCTCGTCATTGGCGACCTCCTCGGCATTGGTCGTACCGCCAAAATGCGCCTGTATGCGCTGATAATTCTCCAGAGAAGTCGTCGCCCTGAAGACCATGTGCGCAATATCCATCTTGATGTTCGTCATCAACTCGCCGAACATCGTATAGGCCTCCTTCTTATATTCGACCAGCGGGTCGCGCTGCCCATAACTGCGTAGATTGACACTGCGCCGAAGATCATCCATCGCGCGCAGATAATCCTGCCACTGCCGGTCGATACAGGAGAGAAAAACCTGCCGCTCCATAACCGGCAAAACTTCAGGGACTTCAAGTGAACATTTGGCGTTATACGCCTCCTCCACTTTCCCGTAGAACACCCTTGCCGCCTCATCAGGCTTCCCGACATATTCCCTGACCTCGTCCAGCGTGACGGCTATTGGGAAGTTATTCATAAACCAGTCGAAGAGGTCTTCAGGCTCCGCATCCTTGGGAGATGAAAGGTAAGCCTCGCACTGGGAGAAAATCATATCATTGAAGACATCCAAAATCCGCTCATGCGCCGTTTCGTTCATCAGAACATCCTGGCGGAGTTCGTAGACGACACTGCGCTGCTTGTTCATGACATCGTCGTATTCCAGCGTTCGCTTGCGGATGGAGAAGTGTTGCTGTTCAACCTTTCGCTGAGCAGACTCGACCGTGCGGTTGAGCAGTCCATGCTCGATTGCCTCTCCTTCCTTCATACCCAGGCGGGTCATCAAACCGGCAATGCGGTCGGATCCGAAAAGGCGCATCAGGTTGTCTTCAAGCGAGATATAGAAACGCGAGGAGCCAGGGTCTCCCTGGCGAGAACAGCGACCTCTCAATTGGCGATCGATGCGCCGTGACTCGTGCCGCTCAGATCCAATGACATGGAGACCGCAAGGGCGCTCTTCCAGCAACTTGCGCAAGGTCTTCGTTTCTCCCGAAGGTTTGGCATCCAACGGCATATCGGATTTGATGATTGACTGGTCGAGCCACATGGAATCGGCAGGAATCTTGATGTCGGTGCCGCGCCCGGCCATATTTGTGGCGATAGTAATCATGCCCGGCTGACCGGCAAGCGCGACAATCTCGGCTTCTCGGGCATGGTTCTTGGCGTTGAGCACATTATGGGGGAGTCGCGCCATACGAAGCATACGGCTCAGAACTTCGGATGTGTCGACGGTCACGGTGCCTAGGAGAACGGGCTGTCCCAAGGAGTGGCGCTTGCGGACTTCGTCGATAATGGCCTTGTACTTCTCGCGCTGGGTGCGGTAGATAAGGTCGTTCGAGTCGATTCGACGGACAGGGCGGTTTGTCGGGATTGCGACTACATCGAGTTTATAGATTTCCGAGAACTCGCTGGCTTCGGTCTCGGCCGTGCCTGTCATACCCGCCAATTTTTTATAGAGGCGGAAGTAGTTCTGGATCGTGATGGTCGCAAGGGTTTGGGTCTCGCGCTCGATTTCGACGCCCTCTTTTGCTTCGACGGCCTGGTGGAGGCCATCTGACCACCTGCGCCCGGGAAGGATACGCCCCGTGAACTCGTCGACAATCATTACGCGGTTGTCCTGAACCACATAGTCGACATCCCGCTCGTAAAGGCAGTAGGCCCGCAACAGTTGGTCGACCGTGTGCACTCGTTCGCTCCGAACGGAGAAGTTGGCCTGTAGTTGTTGGCGCCGGATGACTTTATCCTCAGCCGTGAGAGATGCATCGCCATCGAGTTTGGCCATGGCTGTTGCCAGATCGGGCAAGACGAACATCTCGGGATCGTGCGGCGCAAGGACGCTGCAACCGTTGTCGGTAAGGGATACTTCGCGGCTACGCTCGTCAATTGTGAAGAGAAGTTCCTCGCGCAGATTCCGGGCGTCGACCTTGCGCATGTCGGTGAGCATGCTATTCTCGACCTGCTCGTGGAGTTTTCGCACGGCTGGATCTTCAAGCAGGTGGAGCAACTGCTTGTGTTTCGGCATCCCGTGGTAAACCTTATACAGCAATCGCTGGGCAAGGTCTTTATCTCCGGCATCGACTGCTACCCGAATCTGGCTACAAAACTTATTTACCAGTTCCGACTGTTCCTTGACAAGTCTTTCCACCAGAGGTTTCAACTCCACATATTGAGCGGAGGAGGAGTGGCGCGCGGGCCCCGAAATAATCAATGGCGTGCGGGCTTCGTCAATCAAGATGGAGTCGACCTCATCGACAATGGCGAAGTTGTGGCTGCGCTGGACGACCTGAGATGGATCCATGGCCATGCCGTTGTCGCGCAGATAGTCAAAGCCGAACTCGCTGTTGGTTCCGTAAGTAATATCGCAATTGTACTGTGCACGGCGCTCGGCAGGAGACATAGAGTTCTGGATGCACCCAACCGTCAAGCCGAGATAGTTGTAGAGATGCCCCATCCAAGTCGCATCACGCAACGCCAGATAGTCATTGACGGTCACAACCTGTACATTTTCGCCCGTGAGCGCGTTGAGATACATCGGCAAGGTCGCAACCAAAGTCTTCCCCTCGCCCGTCTGCATCTCGGCAATCTTTCCCTGGTGCAACACGATTCCGCCCATCAACTGAACATCGAACGGAACCATCTCCCAGGTCAACATATGTCCGCAAACCTCTCGCTGGGTGCCAACCAATCGGCGGCAAGCATTCTTGACGACGGCAAAAGCTTCGCACAATAAATCGTCAAGCGTCTCGCCCTTCGCCAGGCGGTCGCGGAACTCCTGAGTCTTGGCCTTTAACTGCTCCTCGGTCAGGGACTGGAGCTGTTGTTCGATTGCATTGATGCGGGTGACAAGAGGACGCAAGCGCTTGACATCACGCTCGTTCTTGCTTCCGAATAGGACTTTAAGCAGATTCATGGAAATCTCACTGGATACGGTTGCTACTTACGCAGGACATCTGCCATCTGTTCCGGCGTGGTTGCCGAAAGCAGAGCCGCACGCCCCGTCTCATTGAAGACATCGCGAATGGCCGCAATGAACTCCATATAAGGAGCATTGCCGCCTTCAGTCGGAGAGAGAATCAAGATGATAATATGGGCAGGTCCGCCATCAATCGTCACAAACTCCGCGCCCTTCCGGCAAATACCCACCGCGCAAATCAGTTTGTTGACAGAGGCCGTGCGGCCGTGCGGACAAGCCAGCCCATGACGCAAACCTGTCGGCATAGCCTGCTCACGGCGGAGAACCGTCTGTACAGTCTCTTCCGCATCGGAGACCAACCCCTTGGCGGCAATCGCAGAAACCATCTCGCGAATAATACCCTCGGCGGAGGTGTTGCGCAAATCCGGCAACATCAATTCCGGATCGATATACTTAGCCAAACGCCCACCAATGCGGTCAATGTGACGAATAATCGGCTGTTCCGCCTTGACCACCGCATTCAAATCGGATGCGCGGCGGATGACAGAAAGCGTTGTCTCAAGTTCTGCTACGACCTCGGTTATTGCGGTCTGCGCCAAAGACTCCTCCTGCTCATTGTCGCAGAAGAAAGTCATCGTTTTCCCCTGAAGTTCCATTGTTATGATGATGGCGTCTTTGCGGGCCTGGAAGTGATGGTGGGTCATCTCAAGATCATGGACAAAGAAACCCTCACGCTCAAAAACATGCAACAGTTCGCCCGTCAGCATCGAAGCGATTTCCGGAGAGGGGAAGGTATAAACCAAAGGCTTGCGCTCCTCCTTGGCATCCTGCCCCTTGCTCACCAACCCGCTGTTCTTGCTGCGGAATGCGCCGACCAGCAGAGGTGGGGCAAGCAATGTCGTCAAAAGCGTCATCATAATCGCAACCGTGAACTCGTCCGGCTCTAGCATGCCGTTGGAAAGACCAATCCCCGCGACAATCAATGCGACCTCGCCGCGCGGCACCATTCCAACCCCGACACGCAAGGCACCACGCAGACGAAATCCGCACAGCAACAGCGGCGCACCACAACCTATCAACTTGGCAAAAACGGCTATAACGGTGTAAATTAGACCAAACGCCAAGACCATCGGTATGCCACAGAAGGTCGCACCGCCGCCAAAGGAGAAGATGGGCTTGACATTCACAAGCATACCCATCACAGTGAAGAAGATTGGAACGAGGAAGGTTGCAATCGGGTGCAAGTTCTCGCGCACCGCGTTGCTGATGTCGGTGCGTGATAAAGCCAAGCCCATGATATAAGCCCCGATGATCATGGCTAGATGTGCCTCCTCAAAAAAGCCAGAGACTATCATCGTCAAGCCCAGCGCCATAATCGAAATGGCTGTCGCATTCCCGAAGCATTTCAGGCCACGCGAAATCCAGCGGGCAATCATCACGGCTGTAACCGTCGCGACTAGCCAAATGGTGATGGTCTTCAGCGCCCCTGCCCCAATAGTCCCCCAGTCAATGCCACCGGCACTTGCCGCTTTTGCCACGCCCATACCGATAGCCAACATCACGACGCCCAACACATCATCGATCACCGCGCCGGCAAGTATCGTCACGCCTTCTGGGGTTTCCATCTTCTTGCGTTCGGAAAGGACTCGCGCGGTAATCGACACTGAGGTCGCTGTCGACATAACCCCCAAGAAGATACAGGCCGGGGAAACGAATGTGTAGTGGGCTGCTGGATGGATGAGGTTCATGAAGTACATCCCCACCAAGTCGCCCGTGACAAATGAGGCAATAACTCCGCCAATTCCCACAACCGATCCTTTGACTGCATAACGCAGAAAGAGTTTCAAGTCGGTCTCCAGACCTACCAAAAACAGCAGAACGATGGAGGCTACCGAGCAGAATCCGTAGAGTTCGGGAGAGACTTCCATTCCTCCTACACGAACCGCCTCCGCCGTGTAAAAGAGCCCCTTTTCAAATCCGCCAAGTGGAATCGGCACGCTTCCCAATGCATAGGGGCCGATAAGCACACCTGCGCAGAGTTCTCCCAAGACTCCCGGGAGTTTTAGCCTTTCAAAGACGATATTGCCGAGTTTGGCAGCGAAGAGGATAACGCCAATCTGTATTGCCAAGCGCATCATCCGCTCGGTCATGCTTCCGCCTTCCTCACCACTGGTGGAGGCAAACACGCAACAAGGTAAGAGAAGTGCGGCAGCAAGCAAGACCTGTCGGGGAATGTATTTGAAAAGAAGAAAATTACGGAAACAGTTTACTTGCATCTGTTAATCCTTGCTGAATGTTGACTGAAGAGATGTTGAAATTCCATGCTTTTGCCTGAGGAGCCGCAACTCGCCCGGCGACAAATCTCGCCATTGACCGGGGAGCAGACGAAAATCCGTCAATGCGCCAATCGCAATGCGGCGAAGGCGCACGACTCGCAGCCCCACTTCGCGGCACATTTTGCGTATTTGGCGGTTGCGTCCTTCGTGAAGCGTAAACTCAAGCGTGGTCAACGCGCGAGGGGCATGCTCCTCTTTCAACAGGCGAATCTCGCAGGGACGGATGGCATAGCCGTCCAGAACCATAGGGGCGCGAAGTTGGCGCAAAGTCTCGTTATCGCAACGCCCTGCCACGAGGACTTCGTACCGCTTGCTTTGACCGTATCTCGGGTGGGTCATGTGGTCGATGAGTTCGCCGTCATTGGAGAGGAGCAAGAGCCCTTCGCTCTCCTTATCGAGGCGGCCAACCGGAACCAATCGCTCGGGCAACTCGCGCAGAAGGTCGCAAACCGTTTGGCCCTGTTCGCCCGACGCGCTACAAATAACCCCTCTTGGTTTGTTCAAAAGAATGGTACGATGGCGCTCCTCTAGGGGGGGGATGGTGACGCCATCAAGGGTGACGACATCTTGCGGCAATGTGACGCGAAACCCCGGCTCAAGAACAACCTGCTGGTTAACAGTCACGCGCCCATCGAGAATCATCGCGGCAGCGTGCCTTCTCGAAGCGAGCCCGCGTTTGCTCAAGATATTCTGAAGCCGCTCGGTCATCTCCTCAAGCCAGCGGCACCGGTTCCGACTCGCGGGTCGACAAGTCTTTCAACTGAGCCCGGTTTTCCCGGACATCATCGGGGCCTAGATAGACGCCATGGCTCCAACTCCCGTCGCCGACCCGGGTGAAAAACTGCTTCGGTTTCATCGGGGCGAGCATCAATCCGACACGCCGGCCTTCCTCCCTGAAGCGTTTGGCAAGACGCATCGCCGCCGGGCGTTCGGCATCGGTCATATAGGCGATGGCCACCCCCGGGATGGTCGAGAGCGACGACTCGCCCTGCAAATCCTTGAGCAGTTCGACAATGACAACATCGCCAAAACCCATTCCAACCGCAGGCGTTGGCGCCCCGCCGATAGCCGTCAGCAGGTTGTCATAGCGCCCGCCGCCAAAAATAGCGCGTAGGATACGATTCCGGTCGAACGCTTCAAAGACTATGCCAGTATAGTAGGAAAGCCCCCTTATGATAGCAATGTCAAACTGCAACAGATGCTCGAAACCGTAGATTGCCGCCCCTTCGAAAAGTTGGCGAAGTTCGCCCAACGCCGGCGAATCCCCCAGAATAGCGGCCGCATCATCGAGCGAGCGAATTCGAAGCAGATCCAAGGCCTGTGCCGTGTGCTCTGCGGTCAAGCCGCCATCCTGCATCAACTCGGCAATCTCCGTCTCCGGAATCTTCCCCAACTTGTCCAGCGCGAGAAAAACCGTCGCATGAGCCTCCGCAGGAATACCCAGTTTGACCAACAACTCCCCCAGCAATTTGCGAGAACTGACATGAATCCGCCACGCATCATCCGGCACCCCCATCTTGCGCATGGCCGACACCGCCGTAGACAGCAATTCCATCTCCGCAGTGATACGCTCCTCGCCGATGATGTCAAGATTCCACTGGTAGTGTTCACGCTTGCGGCCGCGCGTCATACGCTCATATCGGAAACACTGGGCGATGGTTGTCCACTTGATGGGAAACTTGAGTTGACGCTGGCGGGCGGCAACCATGCGGGCCAGCGTCGGGGTCATTTCCGGGCGGAGCGCAAGTTGCCTGCCACTCTTGTCCTGGAAGGCGTAGATTTGGTTCGAAACCTCTTCCCCAGATTTGCGCTGGAGCAACTCAAGAGACTCGACAACACAAGCATCGTAGGATTGGAAGCCCGCTGCCGCCGCCGCCGTCCGCCAAGCGCCAAAAACACGCTCGCGCCAGACCATATCCTCAGGGTAGAAATCGCGCATCCCGCGCGGAGGATCAAAACTGATGTCGGACATGATGCAAACTACTCTTCTATGGATTTCTTATCCGCGATTGCCGGCTCTTGAAGCCCATTTGGCGAGGTCGCGGAAGCTTGAAGCAAATGGTCAAGCGTGGCTGAAGGGACAAAACGAACCCCACTACGCTCGGGAATCCAGACTTGGCAGCCAGGATTGCGCGGATTACGCCCCGGCCGCCCCTTTCGGGTGACAACCTTGAAGACGCCAAAGCCGCGCAATTCAAGGTTGCCAGTTTCAATCAAGGCATCCCGCATAGCCACCATAAAGACGGCAAAGGCATCATACGCCTCAGCGACGCTCTTGCCTGAGCGCAGCGCCGCCTTTTGGGCAACCGTCATCCGCGTGGCTTTACGGCTAGAAGACGGCTTGGAAGTTGGAACAGGCTCGTCAGACATGGGCAAGAAGATCAGCAACGGCGGCTGGAACCTGTTCGACAGGAACCAAGGAGGAGTCCTTGACGGTACGAACCTTGATCTCCGCCCCCCCCTTGGCAAGAGACTTGGCTCCAACAACGATTCGGATTGGGAACCCTATCAAGTCAGCATCCTTGAATTTGACTCCCGGGCGTTCTTCTCTATCATCGACAATGGCGTCAATCCCGGCTTCTGCGAGGGCGTTTTCTATTTGGCTAGCGGCCTGAGAGGAAGCCGCGTCGGCAGGGTCAAGGAGGAGAATCGCGACGGAGTAAGGTGCAATTGAAGCGGGCCAGATGATACCGTCCTTGTCGTGCGACTGCTCGATAACCGCCTGAAGGGTTCGCGTAATGCCAATGCCATAGCACCCCATCACGAGGGTGGCGGCTTCTCCGGTTTCGGTAAGGCAAGTAGTCTGGAACGCCTGGGTATATTTGGTGCCAAGTTTGAAGACATGGCCGACTTCAATGCCTCGCTTCATTTCCAACGGCTGTCCGCAGTGGGGACAAGCATCCCTGGCGAGAACATTGACTAGGTCGGCGTACTGCGTGACCTTAGCATCGCGGGCCAGTTCGATATGCAACATATGGCGATCGGTTTGGTTTGCGCCGGCTATGCGGTCAACCGCCCCTTCGAGAGAGGCGTCGGCGTAAATGGGGATATCAAGTTCCACTGGACCGGCGAAACCGATGGCGGCGCGGGTGACCTGTTCAACTGTTTCATCAGGGGCTAGTTCAAGCGTCCGAACATTGAGCAGGCGCTTCAACTTGTGCTCGTTGAGGTCTCGGTCTCCGGGGACGAGCGCCGCTATGGGTTTGGCATCGGCGAGATAAATGAGGGTCTTGATGAACTGCTTTGGTTTTGCCTTGAGGAATGCGGAGATTTGGGCGATGGTGCCGGCATTCGGCGTGTCGACAATCTCGATTGCAGGAGAATCGGCCGGTTCTAGTTTTACGGTACGGCGCTCGGCCTTCTCCTGATTGGCAGCATAGCCACAGGCGGGGCAGCAGAGAATGCCATCTTCGCCCGAATCGGCCAGCACCATAAACTCGTGGGAGAACTTTCCGCCAATGTCGCCGGTGTCCGCCTCGACGGGGCGCGCATCAAGTCCGCAGCGCTTAAAGATACGGCGGTAGGCGTCGTACATCTTCTGATAGGAGGCGTCGGCGGCCTCTGAACTAATGTCGAAGGAGTAGGCGTCCTTCATAATGAATTCTTTGGCGCGCATCAATCCAAAGCGCGGGCGAATTTCATCGCGAAACTTCGTTTGGATCTGGTAGATGGTGCAGGGCAACTGGCGGTAGGAGGCGAGTTCTTTGGTGACCAGATCGGTGGCTACCTCTTCATGGGTCGGGCCCATAACCATACGGGCATCCTTGCGGTCTTTCAAACGAAACATTCCCGGCCCCATCGTCTCATAGCGGCCAGATCGCTCCCACAATTCGGCCGGTTGGAGGGCCGGCATCAAGATCTCCAGCGCGCCCGCGGCATCCATTTCCTGCCGGACAATTGCCTCGATCTTGTGCAGGACGCGCAGCCCCAGTGGCATAAAGGTATAGAGCCCGCCTGCCAATTTGCGAATAAGACCGCTCCGGATCATCAACTTATGCGAGTCGATTTCGGCATCTTGGGGGGCATCGCGTAGCGTGGCGATGAGCGATTGTGTCCAGCGCATGGGAAACACCTTGATTAATAGAGACTTACTCTAACGGATGGAAGCCAGTATTAAACCGAAATCTACCTTGAAAATCAACACAAAAGTGCCTATCCCCCGGGAAAAGTGTCGCCTCCACTCATTTGATTGCTTCGATTCGCCAGCCCTGCCGCTATCAATGACCATTCCGTCTGCTCGTAGATTGCTACCTCTGCCGTACCCTTGTAGGCAGGATTTCCTCCCGACGCTACTCACCTCTGAAGCCACTTCCTGCCTACCCCCTGCCCCCACTGATGCCAACCAGTCACCCCCACATTTTCGTCACAATTTAATCCGCTGTTTAGTCAAAACCCGGTGCAACTAGCGGTTCGGATTTGACTTTTCCGTCCGGTTCGTCTACCATTGATTGCGTTATGCGTATTACTGGCGGTCAATGGTGCGGGCGTACCCTCAAGGTTCCCTCGGGCGACAAGGTTCGCCCGACGCAAGACCGCGTACGCACCGCCCTCTTCTCGATGCTGGCGACACACTTCCCCGGAGTCGCCGTGCTCGACCTCTTCGCCGGGGCTGGAACTTTTGGTCTTGATGCCCTCTCTCGTGGCGCCACGCGCGTCACCTGGATTGAGTCCGACCGTCAAGTTGCCTCCACCCTCAAAGCCAACCTTGCCGCCTGTACGCAAGGTTCCGACTGTCCGCAAGCCGAAATCTGTTGCTCCGATGCGCTCAAATGGATTCAAACTGTCGGCATTGGACGCAACTACGGCATCGTCTTCTGTGATCCACCCTACCGCACCATCACACCCGAACTCTTCTCCGGAATCGCTGCCGACCTCTCGCGCAACCGAGTTATTGCCCCCGACGGCATTTTCATCGGCGAATCCGCATCCCGAACACGCCCCGAACCGCCGGAAGATTGGGAGGCCATCCGCGACCGCGAATATGGACATACCCGCATCGTACTGTGGCGTCCAAGCCCCCACACGCAGGCAAAGGAGGTCGCCGATGTCTGACTTGGCCGTCTACCCGGGCACATTCGACCCCTTGACCCTTGGGCATCTCGACCTCATCCGCCGTTCGCGGCGCGTTTTCGACCGGTTGATCGTCGCCGTCGCCGGCGTCTCCCTCAAACCGACCGGGATGTTCCCCCTCTCCGTCCGGATGCGTCTTGTGCGCGAGTCCCTCGACGAAGCAGGGCTCCACGATGTCCAAATCGCCCCTCTCGATACCCTCTTGGTCGACTTTTGCCGCACCCACGGCGTGCGCACCGTCGTGCGCGGACTCAGGGCCTACTCCGACTTCGAATACGAGTTCCAAATGGCCCTCACCAACCGCAAACTCGAACCTCAGATTGAGACCCTCTTCCTCATGCCCAGCGAGGAACACAGTTATGTCACAGCCTCTACCGTGAGGGAAATCGTCCGCTACGGAGGCGATGTCGCCCAATTCGTCCCGCCAGCCGTCCATCGCTACCTGATGCAGATGCCGGCAGACCAGTCCAACACCTGTTTGGATAAAGGAGGCCCCTGTGGAAACGCTGGCGCGTTTGATCGTTGACATTCCTCGCTTGGCACAGGGAGGCGAACACCTCGTCGGCGATCTCCCCCCGGAAACCCTCGACTATGGCGAGAACGACGCGGGGATTGCCCCGGTCTCCCCCCTCCACTACGACCTGCAAGTCCAGGTCCTAGGGGATGAACTCCTCGTGCGCGGTTCAGCCTCCCAAACCATACAGGCACTCTGCTCCCGCTGCGGAACCCCATTCCAAATCACCGCAAAAGAGCCCGATTTTCTTCAATCCTTTCAAATTGTCGCCGGAAATGAACTCCTAGACTTGACCCCGGCGCTAAGAGAAGGTATCATACTCGCCTTGCCGACATACCCCGTATGTGCGGACAGCTGCAAAGGACTCTGCGTCCATTGCGGCGCAAACCTCAACAAAGGAACCTGTTCCTGCGGCGACGGAGTCACCCCCGATAGCCATTGGGCAGCCCTTGACAAACTAACCCTCTGACCGATTCGGAGTAGCAGAAATGGCAGTACCCAAACGCAAAAAATCCAAAATGCGCGTCCGTCAGCGTCGTGCCCACACCCTCACCGCCACCGTTCCCGAAGTCGGCGTCTGCCCTGCCTGTGGGGCTCCCGTCCAGTCGCATCGCGCCTGCCCCTCTTGCGGTATGTACCGCGGACGCAAGGTGCTGACCGCTCAAGCCTAGCTGAACCTCTCGCGAAAACATTCGCTTATGCGAATTGCATTGGATGCCATGGGGGGCGACCACGCCCCTCAAGAGCCTGTCCACGGCGCGGTCGAAGCCGCCGCGAAAATGGCCGACATCGACCAGATTATTCTTGTCGGCTCAAAGGAACTCATCTTTGCGGAACTGGCCAAGTACCCAGGCGCAGTTGCTAATCCGCGTATTCGCGTTGTCCACTGCAACGAGTCCATTGCAATGGACGACAAGCCCACCGCAGCAGTTCGGCGCAAAAAAGACAGTTCCATCAATGTCTGCATTGACCTTCTTAAAAAGGGCGAGGCTGATGCCATTGTTTCGGCGGGGAACTCAGGAGCCGTTGCGACAGCTGCCGTCTTAGGGCTGGGGCGCATTAAAGGTGTCCTCCGCCCGGCCATTGCGACCGTACTGCCCACGCGTAGCTTGTCCCGACCGCTCCTCTTGCTTGATGCAGGGGCCAATACGGATTGCCACGAAGAATGGTTAGCCCAATTCGCCGTTATGGGTGTGGCCTACTCGCAGACAGTCCTCCGCCAAACTCAGCCCATCGTCGGTTTGATGTCTATCGGCACGGAAGACTGCAAGGGAAATGAACTCACAAAAAAAGCATTTCCTCTGCTTCAGCGGCTGAACATCAACTTCCGCGGGAATGTCGAGGGGCACGATCTCTTCCAGGGCGAAACGGATGTGATTGTTTGCGACGGATTCGTTGGGAATGTCATTCTCAAGACGACCGAAAGCGTTGCCCATGCCATCGGCTCCTGGATGAAACGGGAGTTCCAGAAACATTGGGTTCGCCTGCTTGGTGCCCTCCTCCTCAAAGGGGCGCTCCGTTCGCTCAAGAAACGTATGGATCCGGAAGTCTGCGGTGGGGCTCCATTGCTTGGCGTCCCTGGGGCGGTAATCATCTCCCACGGCAGCGCTTCCTACAGAGCCATCTATTTCGCCATCATGGCGGGGGCTTTGGCGGCACGGAACAACCTCAGCAAAATCATTGAGGAACGCATTGCCCAGATGCCGCGCCCCGATGCACCTGTGCCAACAACCTAATTTTACTTAGAATACACCGGAAGGATTCCGTATGGTTTGCGTATTTTCGGGTCAAGGGGCCCAATTCCCCGGAATGGGTGCTGACTTGGCGGCTAAGGATTCGGAGGTTATGGCACTCTTCGACCGTGCCAATGAGGTTCTTCCATTCGATCTGAAGCGCATCTGTTTTGAAGGCCCGGCGGAGGAATTGACCAAGTCAAACATCTGTCAGCCTGCCATATTTGTGACATCGGTGGCATGCTATAAAGCCTTCATCAAGAAGTTCCCCGACGCCCGCTTTTCTATGGCGGCTGGGCTTTCCCTTGGAGAGTGGACGGCTCTGCATGTCGCCGGCGTTCTCTCTTTTGATGATACATTGCGGGTTCTTGAGGCGCGTGGCAGACTGATGCAGCAGGCCTGCGAAGCCGTTAAGACCGGAATGATTTCTGTGATGAAGGCTTCCGCTGAGCAAGTGGACGAGATTTGCCGAACCTGCGACCTTCACAAGTCCAACATCAACTCCGACGCACAGGTTGTTCTCTCCGGTTTGATTGAGAACATCCAGAGGGCTGAGGTCAAATGCAAAGAACTGGGGGTCAGGGGCATTGCCTTGAGTGTAGCGGGAGCATTCCACTCGCCTTTTATGCAGAGCGCCCGGGAACAGATGATCAATGTACTGGCGGATGTGACTTTTAGTCCTCCACTAATCCCCGTTCTGTCCAATGTTCTTGGCAAGCCACACATTCCCTCGCCCGAAGCGATTCGTAGCAATATGCTGGCGCAAATTACCGAGTCGGTTCTGTGGTGCGATTGTGTCAAGAGTGCGATGGCGGCAAGCGAAAAGCGTTTTATCGAGTTCGGGCCGGGGAAGGTCTTGTCAGGGCTGATTGCCCGAATCGATAGAAGCAATCAGGTTGCCAATGTGCAGGATTCCGCGACGCTGGAGGCTATCGCCCTATGAAGTTTGAAGGCAAAACCGCTGTTGTGACAGGTGCCGGGCGAGGCATCGGGCAGGCTATCTCGGAGAAGTTGGCGGAGGAGGGTGCAGACCTCCTTCTTGTTGGGCGCACACTCTCTACACTTGATCAGACGTCCAATGATCTGCGCACTAAATATGGCCGCAAGATTGAGGTATTCGCCGCCGATGTCGGGAATGCGGCGGAGGCTACCGCCTGCATCGTGAAGGCGCAAGAGGTGCTGGGACGCATCGACATTCTCGTCAATAACGCAGGTGTCACGCGAGATACACTCTTGATTCGGATGAGCGAAGAGCAATGGGACGATGTCTTGCGCATCAACCTCAAGGGGGCCTTTTTGCTTTCCCAGGCGGCCGCAAAGTTAATGATGAAGCAACGGTCGGGGTCGATTGTGAATATCAGTTCCGTTGTGGGGCTGACCGGGAATGCCGGACAGTGCAACTATTCCGCGTCGAAGGCCGGGTTGATTGCGTTCACCAAATCGGCGGCAAAAGAGCTTGCATCCCGTAATATCCGCGTCAACGCAATTGCCCCTGGCTTCATTGTTTCGCAAATGACGGATGTGCTTTCTGACTCAATCAAGGAGGCCATATTGAAGGCCATTCCGTTGAACCGTTTTGGTGTTGGCGCGGACATTGCCAACGCCGTTGCGTTTTTGGCATCGGACGATGCCTCTTATATCACCGGACAGACGCTCAGCGTCAACGGCGGTATGTTCATGTAGCTCACGCTTCACCCAACAGAAATCCACTACATAGGAGTAGAAAATGGCAGACACCCTCGAACAGAAGGTCAAGGACATTATCGTCGAACAGCTTGGCGTCAATGCCGAGCAGGTGACCCCTGACGCTTCGTTCATCGATGACCTTCAAGCGGACTCGCTGGACACTGTCGAGTTGATTATGGCTTTCGAAGAGCACTTCGGCGCTGAGATTCCCGACCAGGATGCGGAGCAGCTGACGACCGTCGGAAAGGTTTTGGATTATCTCCGTTCCAAGGGCATCAACTGATCGCTCGGATAGAATAGCAACGAGGGCTTCGGTAGGTTATCTGCCGTGGCCCTTTATTGCATCTACTCCAGCCACGCATACTCGGCCCCCCCCTAGCCTTGCTTCACGAGCAACTTCTTGACTGTGGTTCTTAGGTAACAATCCATAGTTTGATTGCGCAAGGTTTTCTTTTCCTCCTTGGCAGGGATGGCAGGGGTTCGCCCGAACCTGAATCCTTTCTCGATGTCTAAACCGACAGACCTCGGGGCTACTTAGATTCTCTTCAACATGTTCCTCCAAGAGGTGTGTACCAGTCGGAATGAATGTTTCCCAGGCAGGAAGATGTTCCATTCGTGCCTGCAATCGGCCTAAT
>JAXFQS010000052.1:0-3100 GCA_034178815.1 Kiritimatiellia bacterium
GAGATTCCAGACGGAGCCACCGTGCTCTTCTCGGCGCACGGCGTGCCGCCGGCCATCCGACTCGAAGCCGCCCGGAAAAATCTCCAGATCATCGACGCCACCTGCCCCTTTGTCGACAAAGTCCACCGCGAAGTCGCCGCCTTCGCCCGAGCCGGTTCAACCATACTCTGCATCGGCAATCCCGCCCACGCCGAAGTCATCGGCGTCGCAGGAGAAGCCCCCGGAGTTTTCCACGCCATCGCCACCGAAGAAGAAGCCCTGAATGTGCCGGTCGCCAACCCCGAACGCGTCGCCGTTGTCACCCAAACCACCATTTCCGCCCAACTCGCCGACCGCCTGCTGACCATCCTCCGACACCGCTTTCCCCACCTCCAGGAACCCCGCCAAGCCGACATTTGCACGGCAACGAGGGAACGCCAGGAGGCCGTTTCCCGCTTGGCGGCGGAGACCGATTTGGTCATCGTCCTAGGCAGTCCTGCCAGTTCCAACAGCCGCCGCCTAGCCGAGTGCGCACAGGCATGCGGGACACCCGCCGTGCTCATCGATTCCCTTGACCAACTGGATCAGATACCCCTGCCCGAGCGGATTGGATTGACCTCCGGAGCCTCGACTCCCGAGAACTTCCTGCTGGCGGCAAAGGCACATTTGGAGGCGATTGGAGGGCAGAACCAATGACTCCGCAATGGACGATCGAACGCAAAAGAGACGGCTTCGAACTCTCGGAAGGTGAACTCCGTGAGTTCGTCGAAGGCATTACCGACGGCACCGTTTCAGACGCGCAGACGGCAGCCTTCGCAATGGCCGTCTTCATCCGGGGAATGACCGACCGCGAGACGGCGGCCTTGACAGATGCAATGATGCATTCGGGACAGGTACTAGACCTCTCCCAATGCTCCCGCCCGACTGTAGACAAGCATTCGACGGGGGGCATCGGCGACAAAATCTCCATCCCATTGGCGCCCTTGTGCGCGGCCTGCGGATTGGCTGTCCCGATGGTGGCTGGAAGGGGGCTCGGGCTGACGGGGGGAACTATCGACAAGCTCGAATCCATCCAAGGTTTCCGGACAGACCTGCCGTTGACGGAGTTCCGGAGATTGGTATCAAACGCCCCCTTTTGCGCCATTATCGCGCAGACGCCGGAACTTGCTCCGGCGGACGGTCGTCTCTATGCCATACGGGACACGACGGGTTCCGTGCAGAGCATTCCGTTGATTACGGCGAGCATTCTCTCTAAGAAACTGGCGGAGGGGGCGGAGTCTATCGTTTTCGATGTGAAATACGGTCGAGGGGCGTTCATGCCGACTTTGGAGCGGGGGCGGGAATTGGGCACATCGCTCCGGCGGATTGCTGAGAAATTGGGGCGAAAGGTGGATATCCGTCTGACGCCGATGGATGTTCCGCACGGCCGGGCGGTCGGCAATGCGCCGGAGGTTCGGGAGGCTATCGAGGTGCTCAAAGGTGGCGGCCCGGCGGATGTGCGGGAACTGACTTTGGATCTGGCGCGAAGGATGCTGCGGCTGGCGGGGATGGGGGGGATCGAGCCGGAACGGTTCCTTGACGACGGGCGGGCATATGAGACTTTCGAGCGGCTTTGCCGGGCGCAAGGTGGGGCGTGGCCTATCAACCTTCCGGAGGCAAGGTTCGTATCTCCATTGCTGGCGGAGGCGAGCGGCTGGGTCGAGGAGGTGGATGCGGCGGCGATTGGCCGGGGGGTTCTTCTGCTGGGGGCTGGGCGTAGGAAGCCGGGGGATTCGGTGGATCTTTCGGCCGGGATTTCGGGGTTGGTTCGCCCGGGCGAATGGGTTGAGAAGGGGGAGGCGCTGTTGATGGTCGAGACGGCTTGCGAGGCGCGTTTCAGGGAAGCGGAGGGGTATCTGCGCGGGGCGTTCAAGGTGGTACCGGAGCGATGAAGCGGCTTGAGGAGCGGTTGGGGTATGGGTTCCGGCGGCCTGAATTGCTGGAGTTGGCGCTGACGCATCCGTCGTACCGGCAGGAGTGCGTGGAAGTTACGGGGGACAATCAACGGCTGGAGTTTTTGGGGGATGCGGTCTTTGGTCTTTTGGCGGGAGAGGCTCTTTTCTTGGCGCACGGGGAGGCGCAGGAGGGGGCGTTGACGGAGATGCGCAGTCGACTGGTTTCGGCGGTATCGATGGCCGGGGTGGCGCGTGCGCTGGGGTTGGGGGAGTATCTGCGTCTAGGGCGCGGGGAGGCACGCAATCGGGGTGGAATGAAGCAGAACAATCTCTGCGATGTACTGGAGGCGGTGTTCGGGGCGGTCTATTTGGATGGGGGGCTTGAGGCGGCGCGAGGGCTCTTCAATCGGCTCTTTCCGGATGTGGGGAGGATGGCCGTCCGGGGGGAAAATTCGAACCCGCGGGGGCGGCTGCAGGCGTATGCGCGGCACCGTTTTTGGAGGGAGCCGATGTATCGGCTGATGGGGCAGGTCGGGCCGGGGCACGAGCCGCTTTTCCGGACGGTTGCGTGGATTCCCGGAACGGGCTTTGCGGCCGAGGGCGAGGGCGGTTCCAAGAAGGTTTCGGCGGCGGTGGCGGCGGCGAATCTGCTGCGCGTGCTGCCCGACGGGGCGGAAGATTGCTAGGCACCTCCGGGGCGATTCGTTGCAACCTGCCGGGGGCGCTGGCGGCTACCTTCGGGGGCGGTGGATTGCTATCTTTCGGGGTCGGTGGTATACACCTTTCGGGTGCATATTTGCGGGCGGCAGGCGGTTTTCCCTTGCGTGGGCGGGCGAAAAAGGCTATCCTAGAGGCGTTCGTAGTTTAATCAAGGATAACGAGAGCATGGCGAGTGATGATGCGATTGAGGTGACTGGTGTGGTCGTCAAGGTGTTGCCTGCGACGATGTACCGTGTCCGGCTTGAGAACGGGCACGAGGTGTTGGCCCATATCTCCGGCAAGATGAGGAAGTTCTTCATCAAGATTGCAACGGGCGACAAGGTGACGCTTGAGATTTCCCCCTACGATTTGACCAAGGGGCGCATCATCTTCCGCCATAAGGTCTGAGCCGCCAGACACACCCCGTCCATTGCAAAGCCCCGGCAAGTTTGCCGGGGCTTTCGGCGTTCCAAATGGTGTGACACCGG
>JAXFQS010000083.1:0-3791 GCA_034178815.1 Kiritimatiellia bacterium
ACCACCGCCGCATCCTCGACCAACTCCCCCGCCGACGCCTTTTCCTCCGCCAAAACCACCCGCTGCGCCTCATCCTTCAACTCCAAAAGAACCCCCGTCAAAGCCCTCGCCCCGGCAGCCCGCGTCGCCGCATACTTCCACGAATCAGCCCCCAAAATGCCCGCCACCCGAGACAGCCAAGGCTCTCCGAGCCCCTGCGCCACAGGCAAATCAAGCCTCTGGCAACGCGAAACAACCGTCGGCAAAAGTTCCTGAGGCGAATCCGAAAGCAACACGAACAGCGTTCGAGCCGGAGGCTCCTCCAGCGTCTTGAGAAACGCATTTGCCGCCTCCCGATTCATACGGTCTGCGCCGGAAAGAATGGCCACCTTCCATCCCCCGAGCATGGACGAACGCACCATCATCGGCAACACCCCCTCGCGCATCTGCTTGACACTGAAGACCCTCGACTTCATCTCCGGCTGGAACCAGTGCACATCAGGATGCAGACGCGAAGCAATGTGCCGGCACGCCTCGCAGGTGCCGCACGGCGGCTCCGTTCCCGTGCAGAAAGGAAGACGGGCGATGGCCAGCGCCACCTCCTGCACCGGGCCGCGAAGTTCCCCCGTCAGAAGGTAGGCCTGCGCCGGACGCCCGGACTGGAAAGCATGGCGCACCAACTCGATTTTAGATGCGACGGCCGCGTTCACGCCCCCATTCTCCTGTCCAACTCCCCGAGGATAAACTTTGACACTTCCGCCTGTGGGCGGGAGGAATCCACCACGACGAAGCGTTCGCTCCCGGCGGTTGCCAATTCGAGAAAGCAGGCTCTCAAGCGTTGGTGGAATGCGAGCGCTTCGCTTTCTATTCGATCGGTTCCACCTCGGGCGGCAACGCGGGCGCGACCTACCATTGGATCGAGGTCGAGGAGGAAGGTTAAATGGGGCTGAAGTCCGTTGGTCGCGAAGCGGCTCAGGGTCAGGACGGTCTCTCGGTCGAAGCCTCTTCCGGCGCCTTGGTAGGCCAAGGTGGAGTCTTCGTAGCGGTCGCAAAGGACCCAGATTCCTTGTTCAAGGGCGGGGCGAATCTGGTGTTCGACGAGCTGGGCGCGGCTGGCGCAAAAGAGGAGGAGTTCGGCACGCGGGACGGCTCCGGAACCGTCTACGCCCTGCTGCAGGATGTAGCGTATGGTTTCTCCGACGGGTGTACCTCCGGGCTCTCTGGTTTGAAGCACTTGAATACCTTTTTGGCGAAGGTGTTCGGCGGCGAGGGCTATGTGGGTGCTTTTCCCGACGCCTTCGCCTCCTTCGAAGGTGATGAACTTTCCTTGGGGCATTATTTCTCTCTGACTGGGCGGCGGCTGAGGGTTTCGACGGTGGTTTGAGGGAGTGTATAGATGACATCGCGGCCTAGGATTCGGGCATAGCGGCCGTGGTCGGCTGGGGCTCCGATTTGCAGTGTACGGCGGGGGGAATCGGCGGAAGAGAGGGTGATGACGAGTTCGCGCCAAGGGGTCTGGAAGCCCATTTCCTTGGGAGGCTCTCGTGCGTCTGCCGCAACGACTTGGTCGGCTTGGAGGCGGGCCAGTAGGCGGCTCCAGTCGGCAAGGATGGTCGGCTCGATTTCGCCTGATGGGCTGGTCCAAACGCCATCGGCGACGGGCAGGTGGGTGGTGATGCTGCCGATATCTTCGCCGCGCACGACGATGCCGCGAAGGTGTTCGGTGGGTATGCTGAGGATGGTGCGGTCGGCGAAGAGCAGGGGGGTGGCACCTTGTCGAATTTCGTATGGAAGGTTTGTCCAGGCGGTCTCGTAGGGTGGCGTATCAGGGGGGCCGAAGCGTATCAGGGCGAGAGTCGGTGGGGTGCCGATGGGGGTGACGGCGAGTTCGAGCGGGGCGCCTTGTCCGGTGAGCAGGAGGCGGGGGGCGGGCGGGTTGGAAATGGTATTGGTGGGATGTGTGGAGGGGTTGGGGCGAAGGGCGGCGAGGCCTTCGAGGAGGGCGTGGATCCGGTCGGTGTCGGCGGCGCCGATGTCGGGGAGGGTAAAGCGCCAGGAGGTGCCGGTTCGGGTCAGGATGAAGTCGTCGCCCTGGGGTGGGGTAACTTTGATTTCACGGATGTTTTCGGGAGATTCGGCGAAGAAGCGGGCTTGGGCGGAGAGGTTGTCGGCGGTCTCGGCGAGGCTTTGGACGGCGGTCTCGGGAAGGATGACGACGGCTCCGTCGTTGGCGTAAAGGGCATAGCGGCCGCCGGATTCGTGGCGTTTGCCGATGGTGAGGCGATAGGGTTTGGCGGGCTTGTTCGCGGCGGTCATTTCGATGGTGAAGGTCTGGTCACCACTCAAGCCGTATTCGGCGAGTTGGGGGGCCGTGAGAGGGCCGGGATGCTTGGCGTCGGGCCAGAGGAAACGCTCGGCGCGGCAGTTGAAGGCGGCGGAAACGAAGGCATCGACGAGGCGGGAGTCGATGGCACGGAGGGTTGGCTGCACGACTCTCCAGACGCCGTTGCTCTGAGCGAGTCGCAGGTAGGAGTGGCCCGGCTGGCGCAATTCCAATGTCGTGAACAATGGGTTGCAACCTTCTAGGAAGCCTCGTGCCCTCCAATCGGTCTCGGAGGTAGGCAGGACTTGGAGCAATTGGTTGCCGACAACGAAGACGGCATCCGAGTCGGAACTGGCGGCGTAGACACCATTCGACGAGGGCGTGGCGTCGCCCAGCAAGATCGTCGAGCCATCCTCCTCGTCGGCATAGGCCATATTGACCACGGCCCGGGGCGGATCCAATCCGAAGTTCGAACGATTCAAACCCCTCGACGCAAGATCTTCCGGAACGATGACATCGCGGATGCGGGCAGACTCCAGTGCATCGAGCAAACGCCTCGAAGCCCTTTGATCCGCAATCGTTCGGTACGGCGCGGTCAGCCGCCACAGCCCCTCAGAGCGCTCGACCGCAACCGTCCCATCCCCCGTCGTGACCGCCAGACACTCAACCAAATCAAAATCGAGACGACACAACTTCGGAGCACTCCCCTGTAGCCGCGCAGTCTCCTTGTGCGACAACAGCGCCAGCACCAAAGCCGCCAACACAATCAAGAGAATCCAGCGAGCCAGCGTACGACCTACCGCCATCACGACCGCCTCCCCGACAAGAAAGGCCGCACCAGAAAAAACAGTATCATCGGCACCACACACCCGCAAACTAGGAACATCAACCGCCTCGGACGCGTCAGCAGCACACTCGCCCCGCCCCCCTCCGGCTCCCCACCATCCATCGGACAGCCAGCCAACCACTCCACCGCACGCGTCAGAAACTCCGCGTTCGAACCACCCCCATCAAAAAGCCCATTCCGCGCGCATCCAACATCCCCGACCACAACCAGACGCGCCGCCTTGTAAGCCAAACTCCCCACATCGCCCTTACCATGCTCCACCGCCCAAGCCAACCAACCGCCATCAGGCGTCATCAACAACGGCTCTCCCTCGCCCGAACGCCAATTCCCCGCGGAAGGCTCCTTCCTGATAGGCACAATCAGACGCGGCGATGCCAGCACCACAGCCCCGCCGCCCCCCCCCAAAGCAATCGGATGAACACCCCAATCCACAGCAACCTGCTCCCTCCCCGAAAGCGTACACCCCGTCACCACAGGTTGATTCCCCAGCCGCACATTCCAGCCCGCGAGCCACCCCGGTTGCACCACCGGAGACGCCAAACACAACACCCGCCCGCCACGCGCAAAGAAATCCTCCAGCCACCGCTCCTCCTCCGCAGTAAACACCGCATTTCCACCAGCCACAACCAGCACATCGCAATC
>JAXFQS010000100.1:0-4792 GCA_034178815.1 Kiritimatiellia bacterium
AGTTGACCCGCTGTCCCGAGACCTTTGTTGATGACGCCTCAGTTTTGGCTGTGATTGAGCGCATTGTCGCCCCGATTGGCCGGCGTATCGACGAAACTCAACCCTATGTAGACGCCCGTCTTTCGGATGGCTCTCGCGTAAATGCCATCATTCCGCCGCTTTCCCTCATCGGCCCGTGCCTGACAATCCGAAAGTTCTCCAAGCGTTCCTATACCGCTGACGATTTAGTTGGGTTCGGTTCTTGGTCTGCTTCGGCCGTGGAGTTTCTCAGAGCCTGTGTGCAGATGCGGAAGAATATCGTGGTTGCCGGAGGTACCGGATCGGGGAAAACGACATTGCTCAATGTGCTTTCTTCTTTTATTCCATCTTCCAATCGCATTTTGACTATTGAGGATGCGGCCGAACTTCGTCTCGTGCAGCCGCATGTCGTGCGATTGGAGGCGAGGCCTGCCAATATCGAGGGGCGTGGGGCCATTACCATCCGCGATCTGGTGAAGAATGCTCTGCGTATGAGGCCTGATCGCATTATCGTCGGCGAGGTGCGAGGCGGCGAGGCGTTGGATATGCTGCAAGCGATGAACACGGGGCACGATGGATCGCTGACTACGGTACACGCCAACTCCCCTCGCGATGTCATATCTCGTCTTGAGACGATGGTGATGATGTCGGGCATGGAACTGCCTTCGCGGGCAATTCGCGAACAGATTGCTTCGGCCGTGGACATTATCGTCCATCAGTCGCGTATGAGCGATGGTTCTCGCAAGGTCGTGAAGATAACAGAGATTGTCGGTCTTGAGGGACAGCAGATTGCGATGCAGGACATCTTCGAGTTCGAGCAGTCTGGCCTAGCCCCTGACGGCAAGGTGCTGGGACGGTTCAAGCCTACGGGATCCGTGCCGACCTTTTTCGAGGAACTTCAGGCCCGGGGAATTGTCCTTGACCCGGTCATTTTCCAGCCCGACGCGTGAGGTGATGCAATGACTCCACTGGGTTTGATTGCGGCTGTGGCGATGGGGGTGACCTTTTCGGGCTTGGCCTATGTGCTTGTCTCCGCACTGGGAGAGGGAGCGGAAAACTATTCGGGGGCCTATTCGCAGGAGACTGCCCGGCGCTATGAGGAGATTTTCATGTTCATACCCCCCAAGCGCATCTCGGAGATTGCCTACACGCTGGCGGCGACGGTGTTCATCCTATTTTCTCTTCCCTTCTTGCGCCCGGGCCATCCGCTTTTGCTGCTGGGCGGGGTGACCTTTGCCGGTTGTCTTGCCGGCGGAACATTGTTGTTGCCTGGGAGGTTCCTTGTTTTTCTCAAGAACCGACGCCGCAAGCGGTTCAATCTCCAACTGGTGGATGCGCTCAATTCGATGAGCAATGCGCTGCGAGCTGGGTTCTCGATTAGCCAGGCGTTCGAGACTGTGGTGCAGACAGGCGAGAATCCGATTGCCCAGGAGTTTCAGTTGATGCTCCAGCAGTTGCGATTGGGGGTCAACTTCAATGATGCCATGCAAGCCATGGACAAGCGGGTACAGTCCGCCGACCTCTCGCTTGTGGTCAATGCGATTGACATTGCGCGCAAGACGGGGGGCAATTTGACGGAGGTTTTTGACAAGATTGCCTTGACGATTCGCGAGCGGATGCGGATTGAGGCGCGGGTGATGACTTTGACGGCTCAGGGGCGTTTGCAGGGGATTATCGTGGGATTGATTCCCTTTTTCTTAGGTGGTGCGATGTTCTTTCTGAAGCCGGACTTGATGGTGCCGTTCGTGACCTCTCCTATCGGAATGGGGACGATTTTGCTGGCCGTGACGCTAGTCGCTTTTGGCGGGTGGATGATTTCAAAAATCATCAGGATCGATGTCTGATTCGTTTGCAGCAATCTTGGCGGCGGGTGACTTCCCAACTCATCCGGAGGTCTGTAGGATGTTGCGGCGGGGGGCAATTTTGGTCTGCTGCGATGGGGCTTCTCAGAAGGCGTTTGCCAAGGGGTTCCGGCCGAATGTCATACTCGGTGATCTCGATTCGATTGATGCTTCCGCAAGGGAATGCGGGGCGCAGGTTGTGCGCATTGAGGAACAGGAGACGAACGACTTGGCGAAGGCGTTTCGCTATGTGTTGGAGCGGAATATCCGGCGGGTTTGCGTATTTGGCGCAACGGGTGGTCGTGAGGATCATACGCTTGGGAATCTCGGGCAATTCGCCGACTTTGCGCCTCGCTTCGATAAGGCGGTTCTTTATACCGACACGGGGCGCTTCCTTCATCTTTCCGAGGGGGATTCTTTGTCGGTCGAGACTGTCTCCGAACAGCCCGTATCGTTGGTGCCGCTAGTTTCTGGGACGCGGATTCAGGGGCAGGGATTGAGCTGGTCGTTGAATGGACAGCGGCTTGATCGATGGAGGAAGTCAACGCTCAATCGTGCCACGGGGGAGAATATTTCCGTGCGTGTCGAATCGGGGGAGGCATTGCTCTACCTGGCCTTTACGGATTAGGGAGAATTCCGGCCGGTGGTGTTCAGCAACAGGTTGATATCGTTGCAATCATCCACAGCCAGATGTGGCAACCTGTCGCCCAGCACCATTGGTAGGTTTGCAGGCAGTGGGAGGATAGCGTTTGCGCAATTCTTTGGCACGGCAGGTGAGTCGCGAAGCCCATTGCGCCGACGAGGGTGAGCAGATTGACGAGAACAATCAGCACATGGGAGAAGAGGTAGCCGTAGGGGCGAGTGTCGGGCTGAAGCGTCGAGAAAAGGGTCGACGCGGTATACATAATATGGAACCCCCAAGTCAATGCAACCAGCCCAATCCATAGTCCCTCCGGCTCGTGAAGATTTGGCCAAAACAGTCGAATTGCTAGACAGACAATCAGCACGAGAAGGGTATAGAACGGCAGGAGATAGGGCGAGAGAATGATGACCATATTGCTCTTGGTCAAGGTCACGGAGCCGCTTCGGGCGTGCAGTTTCATGCCCAAAATCTTGGCCCCGCAACAGAGCCCCGTCAAGGCATGCGTCAACTCGTGCCCGATGACATAGACTCGTTGCATCCCCGGAATAAACAGCCCCAATGCCAGGCATCCACAAAGGCCGCATAAGAGCGGAATCCAAAAGGAAATGGTGTCGGTCTTACTCCCTTCAATGAGAATCGAAACCAGGCTTCTTCCGGCACCCCAAATCGCCGGCAACAGAATCAGCCCCAATCCGCGACGAACCCACTTCATAGGCGCATCAAGTCGATAATCGATCGCGCGGCAGCCGCCGAGGCATCCCCTTTGCCCAGCGCATCGCGAACCTCCGAAAAATCGTTCAGCATCGCTTGTTTGACTGTCGTGTCAGTCAAGAGGCGGCAGACTTGGTTGGCGACGGCTTGGGGATTGCATTGCTCTTGGAGCAGTTCGGGGATTACCTCTCGCTCAGCAATGATATTGGCAAGCCCCACATGGCGAATAGAGTGGATGACGCACCGGGCGAACCACTCCGTCAACTTCGCCACACGGTAAATCAACACGGTCGGACAGCCGACCAACACCGACTCCAGCGTAGCCGTCCCCGAAGCAATCACTGCGGCATCTGCTTGGCGCATCACCTCAAGAGACTGACCCGAAATCACGGTTATGGAATCGGGCAGGGCAAAACGGCAGACAGCCCGGCGCACACGCTCGGTAGGCGTTGGAATCAAGAAGGACGCAGTAGGAAATCGCTGGCGAATCCGTTCGACGGCCTTGAGCATAATCGGCATCAGGCGGTGCACCTCCTCTAGACGGCTCCCCGGCAATAGCCCAATGCGCGGAGCGCCTCTCCAGGGCAGTGGACGCCAGGGCTTTTCAAGCGTCTGCCGCACTTCGGCAACAAGTGGATTGCCGACATAAATGGCCCTGAGCCCAGTCTTTGAAAAAAGGCGTGGTTCAAATGGAAAAATGCAGAGAAGCAGGTCGTATGCCGCTGCGATTTTAGGGATTCGGTTTGCCTTCCAGACCCAAACCTTGGGGGAGATGTAGTGCACCGCTTTGATGCCCGAGGTGCGAATGCCCTCTGCCAAGCGAAGGTTGAACCCAGGATAGTCGATGCTGATGAAAAGGTCCGGCTTGAGCCCGCGAACACGCTCAATTGTTTCACGAAGCAGACGCTTGAAAAAGCCAATCCGCTTGATCACTTCCCAGATGCCCATCGTCGCCAGTTCATCGACATGGTGGAAGAGATCCACGCCAGCCGCTCGCATGGCATCTCCACCGGTTCCGCAGAAGCGGATGGGCAACGGAGAGAGTGTTTGCAAAGCCTTGACCAATTCCGCTCCATGAAGGTCTCCGGAGACTTCTCCGGCAGAAATGTAGATGGTCAATACCTTTTTCACGCGTTAAACCTCGGGGGCCGGCCGCGTCGGAGCAGGCGGTAGACCAGAGTCGATTCCGACAATCGCAATACCCGCCCGGTTCGCAGCCGTAAGGGTTGCACTCGGGTTGAGCATAATCAATCGCTTGGCTTGATAGGCTAGCGCGGTAACACCATATCGGCGCAAACGCTTGATAGTGCCAGTACCGATGACTGGAATGTCGAAGCGCATATCGTGGTTCTTCTTGGCCACTTTAACAAGTACGCTTCCTCCCCCCCCCAACTTTCCGCCCCGGCGAATGGCTTCGTTCGTCCCCTCGAATGCCTCGACCGCCAAAACCATTCCAGCCTTGACCAGAATCGTCTGACCGATGTCCAGGTCGCAGATGTCTAGCGCAATGGAATGTCCGATCTGAATGTCCTTGAACTCCCCCTCGGATGGCGCACGATTGGTGCGTGTTCCAGCGCCG
>JAXFQS010000120.1:0-5842 GCA_034178815.1 Kiritimatiellia bacterium
CAAATCGTTGAACTCTCCAGATCCAATGGTAAAGTAGTCTTTATTGATCAGGAACTCTTTGCCCTGAAGCGGTCCGCTAACCACCAGAAGTTTAGTCCGGTAGACTCGCATAGCCGGCGCGCCGTGGTCACCCGACTCCAAAACGAGCGTCCGCGCGGGAACCTGATCTGTGGGAGGCGTAGGCGTCATAACGCTTCCATTATACACCCGTCCTATGCGGTTTGCAACGAGTTTTTCCCGCCGTTGCGACTATATCCAATTTGCTTCGCCCTCCAGAAACTTTGGACTACATGTTCCCACTCGAACGCATCTCCCTTCCCAATTCCTAAGAAGGTCTCGATTCCTAAGGTGCGAACCGATGCGAGATCAAGATTGCTACGAACTTTGCTTATGGATGCCCATCTTTCGTTCCCATCTCAATTCGGAGAAACGCCCCTCCTTGTGATTCCAAGTACTGCCCAAGCAGTTGAGGAGAAGCCACATCTTGACAGGGCGAATTTGAGGCCGTGGGCAACTCGCCAGGCGCCTATCAAGATGGGGCAAGGAAAAACTTTCGGAGCCGACCACACCTCGTTCGGTTCAAGTCCCAGACCGTTGAGGCATCCTCTCAACATTCAATGTCCCAATCAACTGCCGATTGCTCACTTCCTACAGATGGTCAACGACAGCAGGCACAAGACTCCCCTATGCGCAAAACAACTGGCCCACTGGGCAGTCAAGCCTAATTAGATAAAGGAGATGAGGACATTTAGCAAGCGTTTGCGTGAAGCTTTTCATCCATAGCAAGCAACCACAGCCCTCGAACGGTAGCCGCTCCAAAACGCAAAGGGCGAGTGGCCTCAGCCACTCGCCCTAGGGAGTCAATCACACGAAGACTTACTTGTCATTCAGCGCGACTACGCCAGGCAAAGCCTTCCCCTCAAGGAACTCAAGGCTGGCGCCGCCACCGGTGGAAATATGGCTCATCTTGTCGGCAAGCCCAGACTTCTTCACCGCGCTTACGCTGTCGCCACCGCCAATGACCGAGATTCCGCCGTTGGCCTTGACCTCCGCCACAGCGGCGCAAACACCAAAGGTCCCCTTGGAGAATGCCGGCATCTCAAAGCACCCCATCGGGCCGTTCCAGACAACCGTCTTCGCGCCTTTGATAGCGTTAGAATAGAGTTCGATGGTTTTCGGGCCGATGTCTAGCGCCATCCAATCGGCAGGAATTTCGTTGGCAACAACCTGAGTAGCCGCATTGGCATCGAACTTATCCGCCGCAACATTATCAACAGGCAACAAAAACTTCACGCCTTTCTCGGCGGCCTTGGCAATCATATCCTTGGCATAAGTGAGTTGATCATCCTCGCAGAGAGACTTGCCGATGTCGTGCCCTTGCGCTTTGAGGAAGGTATAGGCCATGCCCCCGCCAATAATCAGCGTATCAACCTTGTTGAGGAGATTCTGCACGACCGCCAACTTGTCCGAAACCTTCGCACCACCCAAAATGGCGACAAACGGACGGACAGGATTCTCAACGGCAGAACCGAGATATTCAATCTCCTTCTCCATCAGGAATCCGGCAACATTCGTCTCCATATACTTGCAGACAACCGCCGTCGAAGCGTGGGCGCGATGGGCCGACCCAAACGCATCATTGCAAAAGACATTGCCATACGAGGCGAACTTCTTGGCAAGCGCCTTCTGCTTCTCCTTTAATGCCGCCTTTTTCTCGGCATAGACCTCATCCGTCATATCGTCGGTTTTCTTGACCTTCCCCTGCTCCTCAGCATAAAAGCGCGTATTCTCAAGCATCGCGACATCGCCAGGCTTGAGCGCAGAGACAATATCATCAGCGTTGGCGCAATCAGGCGCAAAGGCAACCGGTTTGCCAAGCAACTGGGAAAGATACTCCGCCACAGGCTTCAACGAAAAATCGGCTTCGAAGCCCTTTCCTTTCGGGCGCCCAAGGTGGCTCAAAAGCACAAGGGAAGCCCCTTGCTCAAGCACATACTTGATGGAAGGCAGCGCTCCTTGAATGCGCGTGTCATCGGAAATCTTCCCCTCCTTAATCGGCACATTAAAATCAACGCGCATAACCACACGCTTACCGGAAAGAGAGACATCGCGAAGTGTTTTCTTGTTCATTCTGCTAGTTCCTTATGATGTTCGACAATTCAACCCGAGGTAAACAAAACAGGGCGGGCGGTTTCAGAAACCACGCCGCCCCGTCTTGCGTTCAGGTGTCAGATCGCGTTACTTGCTGATGACGCGGGCCATCTCAAGAACCTTGTTGGAATAACCCCACTCGTTATCGTACCAAGAGCAGACCTTGACAAAGGTGCCGTCGAGCTGGATACCAGCCTTGACATCGAAGATGGAGGTGCGGGAATCGCCACGGAAGTCGGTCGAAACAACGGCTTCGTCGGTATACCCCAAAACGCCCTTCAGTTCGCCCTCGGAGGCAGCCTTCATCGCGGCGCAAATCTCTTCATAGGTGGCTTCCTTGTTGAGCTCAACAGTGAGGTCGACGAAGGAAACATCGGAGGTCGGGACGCGGACGGACATGCCAGTCAACTTGCCATTGAGTTCAGGCAGAACCTTACCCACAGCCTTGGCGGCACCGGTCGAAGAAGGAATCATATTTTCGAGGATACCGCGTCCACCGCGCCAATCCTTCTTGGAGGGACCATCAACGGTCTTCTGGGTGGCGGTGGCGGCATGGATTGTGGTCATCAGACCGCGCTTGATGCCGAAGGTGTCATTCAGAACCTTGGAGATGGGGGCAAGGCAGTTGGTGGTGCAGGAGGCGTTGGAGATGATGTCCTGGCCGGCATAGGTTTTGTCGTTGACTCCGTAGACGAACATCGGGGTTGCATCCTTAGAGGGAGCGGACATAATGACCTTCTTGGCTCCGGCGGTGATGTGGGCGCGGGCTTTCTCGTCGGTCAGGAAGAGACCGGTGGACTCGACGACGACATCGGCGCCGACTTCGTTCCACTTGAGTTGGGCGGGATCCTTCTCAGCGGTCAGGCGAATCTTCTTGCCATTGACGATCAGGTTGCTGCCTTCGACGGCGACATCGCCCTGGAACTTGCCATGGACGGAGTCGAACTTCAGCATATACGCAAGATATTCGGGGTCGAGAAGGTCGTTGATGCCGACGATTTCGATGTCATTCGCAAAGTTCTCGACTGCTGCACGGAAGACCATACGACCGATGCGGCCGAATCCGTTGATACCGACTTTAATTGCCATTGTGTGTGACTCCAGTAAATCAAGGGCACCATGCCCTTATGGTTTGGGGCAAGAGAATACCCTTTTCTACGGGAAATGTCAAACACAATTCCCTTTTGGCGGTGCAAATTGCGCTTCGAGGCAAACCAGCGCCTGTTCATAAGGGACTCCAATCCGTCGTATTTCCTCCAGGAATGGCGGGAGAATCTTGGCTCGAAGCAAGACGGATTGAGCGGTTGTCGGATGTTGGAACGCTAGGGCGTAGGAGTGGAGGCAGTGGCCAGGGAAACTCGGTTCCTCAGCCTTGGGGGCGTAGCGCGCGTCGCCCAGTATTGGGTGGCCGGCTGCTGCCAACTGGCAACGGATTTGGTGGGTGACGCCTGTGCGAATGCCTACCGCCAAGAGCGTATACCCATTGGCGCAACTCAAGGGACGGAATCGCGTGACGGCGTAGAGGGCGTGTGGCGTCTCTGGCTGGACGATCACCATGCGCCCGGGATGGGCGGGATCGTGTGCCAAATGATTCTCAAGCCGTCCCGACTGCGCAACCACCCCGTGCACAAGTGCCAAGTATGTCTTCTCCACTTGGCGCTCCACAAAGAGGCGACGCATGGACTGAAAAGTTTGTTGATTTCGGGCTGCGATGACTAGGCCTGAAGTGCCGTTGTCCAGTCGATGTAAAATGCCAGCCTCAAGCGGGGAATCGCCGATTCCCTGTTGTCCTGGATAGGCTGAAACCAAGCCATTCGCCAAGGTTTTGCGCTCATATCCCCTGTTAGGAAAGGTCGGTATGCCGGCGGGCTTGTTGAGCGCTAGCAATGTCTCGTCGAACCAGATGCAACTGACCGGGACTTCGGGATTGGGGTAAACCAAGTTGAAGGAGAGATCGCGTATCTGGACTTGGTCTCCCACCCGCAACTTGATGCCTTTCTTGCCTGGGCGTTCATTCAGCAGAATGTTTCGACGCTCGATTGCCCGCACGATTTCCCCTTTGGTAAAGCCGTCCAGATGGCGAGTCACGAATTCGTCAAGGCGCAGGCCAACTTCTTCCTCCGTCGGCTTGAGAATCGTTGATAGGGTCTGAGGGGGCTGTCCGGTCATTGCATCCGTTCCAAACGAAAAAGGCGCAAAAGAGAGTTCTCTTCTGCGCCTCAAATGGTCGGACCGTCGGGATTTGAACCCGAGGCCTCTTGCACCCCAAGCAAGCGCGCTACCAGGCTGCGCTACGGTCCGATTCCGTGTTATTCACACAAGGCCGCTTATAATACACGCTCTTGAACCAAATGTAAAGCATAAACTCGCGCCGATGGCAACTCTTTTGCAAAACTAACGGAACAAACGGTTTTGCCCCCTTTTCTCGCTATGCCACGGCCATTTCAAGGCTTCTTGTAGTCCCATAGGGCGTCCCTGAGCGGGGGATGAGGCGCTAATCAATAGTTCCTCGAAGCAATCAGATTGACTGCAGACCATTCCCGTTGATGGGAATGGTTTGAATATAGGAAAGGTAGCCGCGCGTATCAACCTTCCGGTCGCACTGGTAGTAATCCCTTGCATCTTGGCGTGCCAACCAAATAGGGGGAAAGGTAGATAGGAATCGAATGAGCGCCTCCAAACCCTAGGCGGCAAGCGGAGTGTTCTTGTCTTCCTCTGGGGCGTGTGCTATACTTCCGGATATGGAAGAACAACGGGTTGTTTTGGTGACCGGCGGCGTGCGGCGGCTCGGCGGTGCGATTGCCGATCGTCTTGAGGAGGCTGGCTTTCGCGTGATACGCCACAGCCGCACCGGCGGCGACGTTCAGGCCGACCTCGGGATTCACGAGGCAGTCGACAACCTCTTCATCACCGCGCTGAAGCGTTATGGGAGACTCGACGCCATCGTCAATAACGCCGCCCTATTCACCTCGCGCGATGCCCACACCCTTCGCCATGTCAACACCGAAGCGCCGCTCGAATTGATGCGCTACTTCCACGACTACTTGAGGCAGACCTCCCGATTCGGCTCTGTCGTCAACATTCTCGATACCTGCGTCGAACGCACACCGAAAACACCCTACGAGCAGACCAAATACGACTTGGCCGTCAAAACCCTCGCGGCTGTCCGCCCCAGCGCCCCCCACCTCCGCGTCAACGCCGTAGCCCCCGGCGACATTCTTCCGCCCGAATCCATCCATGTCGCCGCCAAGCCCCTCCTGCTCCAAAGGCGCCCGACACCGCGCGATGTCGCTGACGCCGTTCTCTACCTCATCCAAGCCCCTGCCGTCACCGGACAACTGATTGCTGTTGACGGCGGATCCAGATTCCTTGAGCCAGCAAACTAATGGACCAACTGAAGATTGAGCAACTCACCGTCGACTGTATTCTCGGCGACCTCCCGGAGGAGCGGACAACCCCCACACGAATCACCATAGACCTGGCAATCGAGGCCGACTTCAGCCAAGTTCGGCAAAGCGATCAACTATCCGATACCATCGATTACGCCCACCTCGTTGATCAGATCAGAAATACCCTTCAAGCCGGACGGTTCAAGATGATCGAGCGCGCCGCACAAGCCATTGCCGATACCGCCTTGCAAGATCCAAGAATCCGCTCCGTCCACCTCACCCTCCGTAAACCAAACGCCAAA
>JAXFQS010000006.1:0-2087 GCA_034178815.1 Kiritimatiellia bacterium
TGGGGATTGGGGGGGCGCACCGGGGTTCGGGAAGCCGGTTTGTCTGAGGTCGGACGCGGGGAGCCGTGTGCTGACGGAGTTGAACTGGAATGTGCTGATTGATGTGGCGGATGCGGTGCGTCTGGATGCCTCTGCGATGGCGGTTATGGTGGCGATGGGGGATCGCGAGACGGAGGCTCTGACGGTGGCAAATCTTGTCCGAGCGGCGGATCGGGGGTTCCAACTGGGGATGCCGGTGATGGGCGTGACGGCGGTCGGGAGGGATAGGGTGCGGGACGCGCGCTATTTCGCCTTGGCCTCCCGTGTGGCGGCGGAGAACGGAGCGGCGATTGTGAAGACCTACTACGCGGAGGGCTTCGAGAAGGTGGCCAACTCCTGTCCGGTGCCAATCGTCGTCGCGGGCGGCAAGAAACTCCCGGAGTTGGAAGCCTTGGAGTTGGCCTACCGCGCAGTCGACTCCGGCGCCTACGGGGTTGATATGGGGCGCAATGTCTTCCAGTCCGACACCCCGGCGGCCATGCTACAGGCCATTTCCGCCGTCGTCCACGACCTCGCCAAGCCCCACGAGGCCTTCGAACTCTACCGTTCCCTCAAGTGACCCTTCCTTCGCGCCGCGCCCCCCATTGGTGCCAACCATCCCGACCGACAGGTAGGCACCATTGCCCGCCACAGGTTGCAACCGACATCCCCCGAAGGTGCACACCCGTCGCCTGATAAGATTGCAACCTTCGGCCCCGCGATTCGGCTTGACCTAGTGCGGCAGATTTGATAGAGTCTTGCTTCTTTCGACACTCCCCAAATAGGAATTGCAACCATGAAGATGACCTGGCAACCGTCCAAAATCAAGCGCGTGCGCAAATTGGGCTTCCGCGCCCGGATGGCAACCAAGGGCGGCCGCAAGGTTCTCAGCGCCCGCCGCCGCAAAGGCCGCAAAAACCTCACGCAAGCCTGATTCTGCCACCCGAGACCGTCGCGAAGGAGTGCGCTCCGCCACAGGCGCGGATTGCAAACCATCCTGTATGGCAGAGCCGACAGACAATGCGCCGGGAGCCTCGGAACGGATGGCATCAACCAAACGGGATTCCGGCAAGCCGGCTTCCCGTTTTTCGTATTCCAACAGCCGCCTTCCCGCCCGCGACTACCCCGGACTCTTTGCCCAGGGCCAGAGTTACCCAGGCCGCACCATCGTCCTCTGCATCAGAAAGAATCCCGCCGCCGGCAGTCCGAGATTCGGCGTCGCCACCTCCAAGCGAACCCTCCACGAAGCCGTTTGGAGAAGCCGCGCCAGACGCCTTATGCGCGAAGCCTTCCGGCTCAACCAACACCGCCTCCAGCCAGGCACCGACTGCATCCTCGTCGCCCGCAAATCCATCCGCGGCAAGCCAGCAACCGAAGTCGCCCACGACCTCCTGCGACTCTGCCGCAAAGCCGGAATCCTCACCCCAAAAAAGTGAGCACCACCCCAAAAAACACCCTCCCCGTGCGCCTGATGGTATCCGCCGTCCAAGCCTACCAAATCCTTTCCGCCCCCCTCAAACACGGCCACGGATCCTGCCGCTTCATACCCACCTGCTCCGCCTATATGATCCAAGCACTCCAACTCCACGGGCCCCTCAAAGGCCTCCTGCTCGGACTTAGGCGACTCCTCAAATGCCACCCCTTCGGCCCATACGGATACGACCCCGTTCCACTCCCAAAACAACCCACCCATCACCCCCATGAATAGCGATCGAATCATCGGAATCCTACTCCTCGTCCTCCTCGCAGGTTGGTTCGTCTGGAACACCCGGCAACCCGCCCCGCAATCCCAGAGCACCCCACCCGCGACAGTCCAGCGTACCAACCAGCCAGCCCCGGAGATACCAACCTCCTCCCCCGAAACAGCCCCAGAAACCGCACCCGCCGGAACCGAAGAAACCGTCACCCTCCAATCCGACGAACTCGCTCTCACCTTCACCACTCGCGGAGCCGCCCTCAAGCACGCGTTGCTCAAACAGTACCGCACCACCCCCGCTCCGGAGAGCCAACCTGTCGCCCTCGACTTCGCCCGCCGTCCGGCCCTGCTCCTAGGCGGCATTCCCGGGCTC
>JAXFQS010000029.1:0-2736 GCA_034178815.1 Kiritimatiellia bacterium
ATTGGCCTTGCTGTGGGTGGCATTCTTCTTGCAGCAAGGCTCGCGGCAGATTTTCTCCGCCACCCTGCCGGCCATACAACACGCATTCGACTTTACACGCCCGCAGGCGGGATTGGTGGCAACCGTCTTCACCTTTGTCTACGGCATTTGCGTGCCCTTCGCCGGCTTGGCGAGCGACATCTTCCGGCGCAAGTGGATGGTGGTGGTAGGCGTAGCCGTCTTCTCCTTGGGCATCTTCGGGGCGGGGTTCGCCCAAGGTTTAGCGATTCTGCTTGCCGGCTACGGCATCGTCAACGCAATTGGACAGACCTTCTACTACCCGGCGTCAACCTCCCTCGTTTCCCAACTGCACTCCCAGACCAGGGCGACGGCTTTAGGCATCCTGCAACTTGGTCTCTACGCGGGCATTATCCTTTGTTCTTGGACAAGCGGTTACTTCTCTGACTTGGGACCGGATGGCTGGAAGATGCCGTTCTTCGTGTTTGGTGCGCTCGGGGTAGTTTGGGCGGCAGTGATGGCACTCGGGCTAAAGGACACGCCGGCACCGCCCCCGGCCACCGGAGCGTCGGCAAAAGCCACACCGCTTGAGGCGCTTCGTGTAATCCTATCAAATCCGGTCGCGCTTTTGATTGCCCTAGCCTTTGGGGCACATGTGTATGTTGATGTTGGCTACAAAACCTGGATGCCGGACTTTCTGCTCGGGGCGTTTCCAACCTTGGGGCTTACCAAAGCCTCGGCTGCTTTGAATGCCGTGCTTTGGCACTATCTGGGGGCGTTTCTTGGTGTGATGGTCGGTAGTCGATGCGCAGACAAACTGGTGATTCATTTCCCAGGCGTACGGTTGACGATATGCCTTTGGGGAATGCTTGTGGCGGCGCCGTTCCTCTTTGTTGGTGCACTGGTTCCAGGGTGGTTGGAGAACTCTTCCGGCTTGGCAATCTGCCTTGCAGGGACGGGCTTGTTTGGCTTCTTCCGCGGATTTTTCGACTCAAATCTCTTTGCGTCGCTTTTCGATACGGTGCCGCAACGGTATCATGCCTCTGCAACGGGGCTTATTCTTTGTGCGGGCTTTGTGGTGGGGTCTGTTTCAGGGACATTGCTAGGGCTCTTTTCGGAGCCGCGCATCGCACTGGCGTCTCTGGCGCCTGTCTACGCGCTGGGCGGTGTGGTGCTGTTTGGCGCGCGGCGTGTGTACTTGCCTCGTCTGAAGGAGGAACGCTCATGTTGAGGGAAAAGTTTGATTTGACTGGCAGAATTGCGCTCGTCACCGGCTCTACGCGCGGCATAGGCAAGGCGATTGGTGATGCGTTCGAGGAGTACGGCGCGCGGGTGATTCGGCACAATACGAAAGTCTGCAATTTGTCTGATCCGGTTGCCATTGAGGCATTCTTCGACGGGCTTGCGGCGGATGGGGGGCTTCCCGATATCTTGGTTTGCAACGCGTCCGTTCAGGAGAAGATTCCGTGGCTTGAGTTCCCGCTTGAGGAGGCGAATCGGGAGGTTCAGGTCAATTTCTTGGCTACTCTTCGGATGTTCCAGCGTTGTTACCCGAAGATGAAGGCGCAGCGGTGGGGCCGTTTGATAACCGTCGGGTCGGTGAACGAGCGCCGGCCGCATCCGGATATGTGCGTCTATGCGGCGACGAAGTCGGCACAGGAGAACTTGGTTCGCGGCATTGGCCGTCAGGTTGCTGCGGATGGGATTACCGTCAACAATCTCTGTCCGGGCGTCTTCTATACCGACCGCAACAAGGAGTGTTTGGCGGATCCTGTTTATGGTCCCAAGGTGACAGCCGCCATCCCGATGCACGATTATGCGCTGCCTGAGGATGCGGCTGGCGCGGCGCTTTTGCTGGCTTCGGATGCGGGGCGCTACATTACCGGCGCGACCATCGTGGTTGACGGTGGTCTTTCGCTGCCGGGTTGATTTTTTTGCAACACAAACCTTCAATCATACACTATTATGCCTAGTCTAGCCGATATGCGCGCGAAGGCCAAAGAGGCCGGCCTGATGAAACTCGATAAGCTGATTGCGACGCGTCAGCGCATTCCGAATTGTGAGTTCCCCATTCCGGTCAAAGAGCTTTGCGAGCGGTACGAGAAACTCTACACGGGATGTATTAACGATGTGATGCGGGAACTCTGCCTGTTGAACCAGAACTTGCCGAGCGACATTATGCCGTTGCGGGACGAAATGGTTGTCTGCGGCGAGGCGTTTTGCGTCAAGTCCGCCCCGAATGTTATGATTGAAGGGGAGATGACCTTCCGTGCACAGATGCTTGACGATTTTAAGCCCGATGGTGTGGTCGTTTGGGACACGAGCGAAGACACGGAGGCATCGCTTTGGGGCGGTGTTATGACGGCTACGGCCATCACGAAGGGTATTCGCGGGGCGGTCATTTCCGGCGGTATCCGCGATACGAAGCAAATCCTGGAGCAGAAGTTCCCGGTCTTCTACAAGTACCGCACCTCGAACGGCTCGCTCGGGCGCTGCATGATTACGCACTATCAGGTTCCCGTGCGTATCGGGAAGGTGACGGTGCGCCCAGGTGACATCATTTTCGGCGACATTGATGGTGTGCTTTGCATCCCGCGCGAGATTGCCTATGATGTGCTTCTGCGGGCGGAGGGGATTGAGCGCAACGAGGTCGATATCTTCAGTTGGGTTCGCCAGGGCGATACCATCAGCGAGATTATCGACAAGGGCGGCTACTTCTGATATTCCTTGCCCCGCCTT
>JAXFQS010000048.1:0-9273 GCA_034178815.1 Kiritimatiellia bacterium
CCCTTACCCTCTTCTGGATCGTCGGCGCCATCAACGCCTTCAACCTCATCGACGGACTCGACGGTCTCGCCACCGGACTCGCCTCCATCGCCGCCTTCGGCATGGGCGGTGCGCTCCTCTACGCCAACCGCGCCACCGACGCCCTACCCTACCTCATCCTCCTCGCCTCCTGCCTAGGATTCATGCCCTACAACTTCCACCCCGCCACCATCTTCCTGGGCGACACCGGCTCCATGTTCCTCGGACTTGCCCTGGCCTCAATCCCCTTGACACTCCCCACCATTACCGGCGAAGCCTTCCTCACCACATTCGCCCCAATCCTCGCCATCGGCGTGCCCGTCATCGATGTCGTTCTGGCAATCGTCCGCCGCACCCTGCGCAAACTCCTCCTCAAATTCCAGCCCGCCCCAGCAACCCAGACCAGCCAAGGCGGCGTCATGCAGCCCGACCGCAAACACCTCCACCACCGAATACTCGACTTTGCCCGCGGACATCAACGACAGGCCGTCATCCTCATCTACGCCATCGCCTTCGCAGGCATTATCCTCGACCTCCTGATCTGCTTTCACCAGTCCATGGCCCAATCCATATTCCTCGTCGGATTCTTGGCCCTCTGCTGGCTCCTCGTGCGCCAAATGGCCACGGTCGAATTCTGGGATGCCTGGAACCTCATTCGTGAGCACCGCCCGAGACGGCGCAAACGCGTTCTGAAGACCATCCTCTATGTAGGAATCGATATCGCCTGTTGCTTTCTTTCCTACGCTGCGGCCTTTGCGTTGATTGGGCTGTCGCTTACCCGCCAGAACCTTTTGGCCACACCCTTCTACTTCGCCCCAACGCTCATACTGCTCTACTTCACCGGCGTCTACCGCAAAGTCTGGAGCCGCACAAGACATCTGGATTTTGTCCAGCTCGCGCTTACCATCCTGTGCGGCAGCGCGCTCACCTCCTTGATGCGCCAACTCTGCCTTCCCGAGCCGCAGGTGCCTATCGCCCTTGACGCCATATTCTCCGCATTGCTCATTGTCTCGACCCTCTTCTACCGCAGTCTGTTTCCCTCTTTCGTGGAGTTCGCCAACCATTGTGAGCACCTTGTCTTGAGACGCAAACCTGATGCCGTCCACGCCCTTGTGCTGGGAGGAGGTTCGGGCTTTCTGCTCTTTTTCCAGCGGAATGTGAAGCAGACGGGCGACAACCGGATCTGCGTAGACGGCATCCTCGATGACGACCGTTCGCTGCTGGGGACGACGATTTCCGGTGTGCCCGTCTGGGGGCTGACGGACGACCTGACTGCGGTCTTGGATTGCCACCCGGAGATTCGCATGTTGGTGCTCACGGCCGAGCTTGAACCCGTCCAGCGCAACACCATTCTCAAGACCGCCGCCCAACGCGGGCTGGACGCCCGGGAGTTTCTCACCATTCTCGTGCCTGCCGCCAAACGCTGACCCCGAAAATGAACTTCCGAACCGGCACTGGCTTTGACGCCCACCGTCTCGTTCCGAACCGACCTCTGGTGCTTGGCGGCGTGCGAATTCCCCACGCACTGGGGCTTTTGGGGCACTCCGATGCCGATGTGCTCGTCCACGCGCTGATGGACGCCTTGCTGGGCGCCGCCGCGCTGGGAGACATTGGACTCCATTTCCCCGACACCGATCCGGCCTACGAGGGAGCCGACTCGATGCGCCTGCTCGAACAAGTCGCCCACCTGCTCTCCGACCGCCACTACGCCATCGCCAACATCGACGCGACCGTCATCGCCGAAATCCCCAAGCTCCGCCCCCACATCGAGGCCATGCGAGCCAACCTAGCCCGCGCCCTCCAAATCCCTCCCGACACCGTTTCCGTCAAAGCCACCACCGTCGAAGGCATGGGAGCCCTCGGCAGAAAAGAAGGCATCGCCGCCCTTGCAACCGTACTCATCTTCAGAACCTAATCCTATGAACCTCCACCTCTACAACTCACTTACCCGCCGCCTCGAATCCTTCCAACCAATCTCCCCCGACCATGTCGGCTACTACTCCTGCGGCCCGACCGTCTACAACTACGCCCACATCGGCAACTTCCGCGCCTACACCTTTGAGGACATCCTCCACCGCACACTCGCCTACGCCGGCTACACCGTCATCCAGGTTATGAACCTCACCGATGTGGACGACAAGACCATCCGAGGCTCCCGCCAGAGCGGCATCCCCCTCAAACAATACACCGCCCCCTACATCCAAGCCTTCTTCGACGACGCCAAGGCCCTCAATATCACCCCCGCCCAAATCTACCCCGCCGCCACCGACCACATCCCCGAAATGATTGCCCTCGTCCAGAAACTCTTCGACAAAGGCCTCGCCTACAAATCCCCCGACGGATCCGTCTACTTCAGCGTCGGCAAACACCCCACCTACGGCAAACTCGCCCACCTCGACCGCGACAACCTCCGCGTCGGAGTCCGAATGAACCAAGACGAATACGACAAAGAATCCTTCGGCGACTTCGCACTCTGGAAAGGCTGGGATCAAAATGACGGAGATGTCGCCTGGGATGCCCCTTGGGGCAAAGGACGCCCGGGCTGGCACATCGAATGCTCCGCCATGTCCATGAAATACCTAGGCGAAACCTTCGACCTCCACACTGGCGGCATCGACAACCTCTTCCCCCACCACGAAAACGAAATCGCACAAGCCGAAGGAGCCACCGGAAAACCCTTCGTCAAAACCTGGCTCCACTGCGCACACCTCCGCGTCAACGGCGAGAAAATGTCCAAATCACTCGGCAACTTCTTCACCCTCCGCGACCTCCTCGCAAAAGGCTACACCGGACGCGAAATACGCCTCGTTCTCATATCCGCACACTACCGCCAGCCACTCAACTTCACCTTCGACGCCCTCGCCGCCGCCAAAACCTCCCTCGAACGCCTCGACGACTGCCTCGACCGCCTCGAAACCCTCGCAGCCGGAACCACCCCAGCCGAGCCACTCCCCGGCGCCAAACTCGTCAACCAGTTCGACACCGCCATCGCCGATGACCTCAACACCCCCGAAGCCCTCGCAGCCTTCTGGAAACTCGTTCGCGAAGCCAACACCGAAGCCACCCCCACCAACGCCGCCGGCTACCTCCAACAATTCCACCGCCTCGACCGAATCCTCGGCATCGTCGACTTCGGACGCCGCCCCAAGGAGACCATCCCACCCGAAATCCAGACCCTTGCCCAAGCACGCCAGAAAGCCCGCGCCGAAAAGAACTGGGCCGAATCCGACCGCATCCGCGACCTTCTCGCGCAGAAAGGCTGGCAAGTGCGCGACAGCAAAGACGGACAGACCCTCAAACCCATCCACGCCTGACCGTGCTACCCCGCCTCCGACTCGCCCCACTCCTGCTCCTCTGCGCACTCATCACCCATGCGCAGACACCCCTCGAAACCGCCCGAGCGGCCCTCGAAGACGGACTCTACACCCTCGCCGAAGAGAAAGCGACCGCCGTCCTTAAAGACCCCGTCGCACGCCTCAACTTCGCCGACCGAACCCGCGCGCTCGACTACCTCCTCCGCTCCCAGGCGGCACGAGCCCTCTACCCCCAAATGCTCGCAACCCTTGAGCAGTATAATAACGCCGTGCCTGCCGGATCGGAAGGCGCTGCCTTTCTCTATTGGAAAGGGCTAGCCCTGCTCAATCTCGGCAAACCCGACGCCGTGTTCGCGCTTCAACCGCCCCCCGGTGCTTCCCCAGCCATTCTCTCGCGCCTTGCCACCCTCAAGGGGCAAGCCAGCTTGGCAATGGGTCAGACGAGTGCGGCTCTAGGCTTCTTCAAGGTTGCCGATGCGACGGCTACCGGTCGGGTTCGAATCGCCGAGAATGCGCTCGATTGGGCAAAGGCATTGACCAATGCTTCCGCCCGCCTTGCTGTGCTGGATGCAGTCATCGACCGCCTACCCGACAATGGTCGCGATGCGATTCCCCCGGCTCTCTCTCAACTACCTCTTTTGAAGGCCGACACGCTCTTCACCCTCGGCAAAACCAATGAAGCCATTGAGCTCTGCCGTGCTTTGTCGACGCATCCCCGATTGGACCGACGCGTCCGTCAGGATGCCTATTTCCGGCTGGCAAAGTTGTTGCCCGATCAGGCGGAATCCCAGGCGGAGGCGGCTTTGAAGGTTGCCCAGACGCGGGGTGAGCGGCTTCGCGCGGGATTCTTTCTCGGGCGGCTTCTGATTGCCTCGACGAATACGCTTTCGCGGGGCGTTTCGGTGTTGAAGGAGGCGATTGCGCAGGCGCCTGCGCACCCGGAGAATCCTGATGCACAGGTGAGTTTGGCCACTGCGCTTTTGCGGGCGGGGCGTTATGAGGAGGCGGTCAAGGAGTTCCGCATCTGTCTGGAGGCCTATCCAGAATCTCCTTTTGCGAAAGAGGCCCTAGTCGGGCGTGCCGAGGCGGCTTTGGCGCTAGGGGATGCTTCGTCGGCGGCGGAGGCGTTTGCCCGCGCTGTCTGGCTCGAGACGAACGCCCAGCATCGGGCGGATCTTCTCTTCCGGCAGGCGGATTCCTTGCGTGCTGCGAAGCGTCCGGAACTGGCGGCGAAGCTCTACGGGTCGCTTGCGCCGAACCCGAAGGCTATGCTTCTTGAAGCGGTTTGTCTGTTGGACTCGGGGCAATCGGAAAAGGCGGAACAGTTGCTGGCGGGGCTTTGCGCGCAGGCTGGGGTGCCGGTTGAGACTCGGGCGCAGGCTTCACTCCGCTTGGCGGCAATTTTTCTCGGGCGAAACAACTTTGCGGAGGCATCGACGCTCTTCTCTCAGGTGGCGAAAGATCTCCGGATGCAACCTCGGGATCGTGCCGCGGCGTGGCTTGGGCTGGGGCAGGTCGACTACCAACTCTACCGTTTTGAGAGCGCCTGCGAAGCCTTCCGGTCGGCGGCACGGCTGGATCAATCGTTGGCGTACCGAACGGATTTCTGCCTGGTTCTGGCGCTCTACGGGAAAGGGGACGATGCGGAAGCGCGTGCGGTCGCGGGCAACTACCTGCTCCGTCATCCGGAGAGTCCGCTTCTGCCCGAGATGGCGCTCTGGCTGGCGAAGTTCGATTTCAACCGCGGCAACTATTCCGCCGCCCGGAAAGCCTTCGCCCACTTCGCCGAACGCTGGCCCGACCATGCCTGGCGTCCGGAGGCCCTGCTCTGGTCGGCTCAAGCCGCCGTGCGTGAACGCGACTATACCGGCACCATCGCCATTCTCACCGACCTTATCAAGTCCGCCCCGACCTTCGCGCGCATTCCCGAGGCGCGTTTTCTCCAGGCGGAATGCTTGATTGAACTAGCCCGCCAGCCGGAAGCTATTCTCCTGCTGGAAGAGGTCATCTCGCGCACCCCCGATAGTGACTGGGCGCCCAAAGCCCAAGTTCTCAAGGCCGACTGCCTGCTCTCGCTCGCGGCGGACAATCCCCAGCGCTGCCGTCAGGCCCTTGAAGCCTATCTGGAGGCCCTCAAGACCGCCCCCGCCAACCGCCAATTCGAAATCAACTGCAAGGCTGCGCGCTGTCTCGAAAAACTCAATCGCCCCCGAGAGGCCTTCGACCGCTACTACGAGCAAGTCATCACCGCCTACCTCTCCAGCCGCGCAGCCGACTCGCTCAAAGCCTCTTCGGAAGCCGAAGTCTGGGTTCTGAAAGCCACCTACCAGGCCGCCGAAATTCTCCGCCGATCCGGCCAAATCGAAGAGGCCCTCAACATCCTGCGCCGCGTCAAAAAGGCCGAACTGGCTGACACCACTACCCTCGACCGCTGGATTGAACAATACAAGGCGCTCCGCTGACACCCGGCGCGCCAATCGATAGACACCTCAAGGCCCCCATCCTGCCAACCACCTGCCCCCAAAAATAACCACCCGCTCCCCTGATTCCAATCAACCAATTCGGGGCAACGCGCGCAAAAAAACGGCTACTTCTCCTCTTTCGAGTAAGACGGAACCTCGTGTCCCGTCAGTTCCGCCAACTTCGCGGCAAACTCGCGCACCGCACGAGCCCTCCGCATCTCCACCTCATTCGCCCGCGCCTGCGCCTTAGGGTTGAGTTTCGGGGCCGACTTCTTCGGCTGTTTCTCGGCACGCTTCGCAGCAGCTGCCTCCCGGCGTACCAACTCCGCATCCGCCAACTCGGCAGACGCCACGGGCCGCCCCTTGGGCGTCAACTTGCGCGGCTTAACCGCACTTCGGGGGAAGGTCCCGCGCTCCTCCCCGCTCCGCCACTCCTGGGACAACACCCCCAGCACCTTGTCCCAAACCTTCCGCTCCGCCTCAATGTCCTTGGTAAACTCCTTTGCCTCTTCCGAACTGAGCACAAGCAAAGTCTCAGCCCCCGTCAAATCCGTCGCCTCATAGACACAATAACTCTCCGCCGCACCGGCACAATACGCCGCTAGGGCCGACAGGATACACGCCAAACGCTTCATTCGATACGCTCCTTTCAAAGACAAAACAAGACCTCAAAAAGTCTTGCGCACAGCTACCCCCGCTGCCAAAAGTTCCCGCTTGAGCCCCTCGATTGTCGCCACCCCCTCGTGCAAAATCCCAGCCACAATCGCCGCATCCGCATGCGCAACCTCGAACGCCTGCCGCAAATGTTCCGCGCACCCGGCCCCGCCCGATGCCACAACCGGAATAGAGACAGCATCAGCCACCAGGCGGGTAATCTCCAAATCAAACCCCTGCCTTGTTCCGTCCGCATCCACCGAGTTGACAACGATCTCCCCCGCGCCCAGCGATTCCGCCCGCCGTGCCCAATCAACCGCATCCATTCCTGTCCGCTCGCGGAAGCCGCGGATGGTAATCTCATAGCCGCTCGGACAGTCCGGATCGGTGGTCTTGACAGGATCCATCCCCAGCACCACGCACTGCGCGCCGAAGGCCTTCGAGCCCTCCGATATGATGCCCGGATGACGCACCGCAAGGGAGTTTACTGACACCTTTTCAGCGCCGGCCAAAAGCACCCGCGACATATCTTCAAGGGAGGTGATGCCGCCGCCGACTGCGAATGGAATGCGGATGGCGCGGGCAACTCCGCGAACCATTTCTATGTCTATCGGGCGGCGTTCGGCGGATGCGGTGATGTCGTAGACGACCAGTTCATCGCATCCGGCGGCGTAGTAGCGCGCGGCGAGTTCGATGGGGTCGCCCTGGTCGCGGTTGTTCTGGAATTTGACTCCTTTTGTCACGCGACGGTTGTGCACATCGAGGCAGGGGATAATGCGTCGTGTCAGCATAGGCCATCCCAAGAGAGGAAGTTGTTCAGGAGGCGAAGTCCTGCTTCGCCGGACTTCTCGGCGTGGAATTGGGTTGCGACGAGGTTCTGCCTTGCGACCATGGAGCAGAAGCGGTTGCCGGCGTAGTCAGTGGTGCCTAGGATATGGTCTGTTTGGGCGGGCTGGGCGTAGTAACTGTGCACGAAGTAGAAGTCGGTGCCGGAGGGTATGCCGTCGAGCAGGGGGTGGGGTCGGGTGAAGTCGACTTGGTTCCACCCCATCTGCGGGACTTTGACGCGAGTGTCTGGGAAGGCAAAGCGCCGAACGGTTCCGGGGAGCAAACCGAGGGTCTGGACGCCTCCGTCTTCTTCGGAGTTTTGGAAAAGCACCTGCATGCCAACGCATATGCCGAGGAAGGGGACGCCTCTGGCAATGGTTTCGGCGATGGATTGGTCTAGGTGGAGGCGACGAAGGTTGTCCATAGCGGAGCCTGCCGCGCCGACGCCGGGGAAGACTACGCGCTGCGCCTGGCGCACGACATGGGGGTCGGCGGTGACGACGGCTTCTGCGTGGAGGGCTTCGAAGGCGAGTCTGACGCTGGTCAGGTTGCCCGCACCGTAATCGAGGATGGCTACCATAACGGGCAAGAGTATAGCAAAAAGGATGGTATTGCCGCAAGGCGTAAGCACAGGCGGCGCCGGGCGGTTTGAGATTGTCCCGGGCGCTCGGTCTAAGCGGGGGCGGTGGCGGTTTCGAGGGGGGGCGGCTACTGGGCGAGGTTGTGCTTGCAGAGCAGGTAGGCTATCAGCCAGACAATGCCGCCGGGGAAGATAAACAGGTGCATCAGCAGGCTCAGAATGATGCCCACCCATCCGCCTTGGCGTGCCAGGGCGATGGCCTTGGGGTTGCGCGTTTCGATGGCCCACTGCAATTTGTCGATGAGTTTGTCGTAGGCCTTGCCGTGGCGCTTCCACTCGCCCAATACCTCCTTGGCACGGGCGACTTCCCGGGCGAAGAAGGCGGCGTCGCGGCAACGCTCGCTACAATAGATGTGCCGTGCGAAAGGGTTGCTGCCCCACCAGTGACGGGTACGAACCCCTTGCTCCGGTGGATAGGAACCTCCGCATAGACGACATACCAATCTCTTGCTCTCGCTCACTGCTTACTCACCCCTCGAATCCTTGCTATCTACAACATGAGAGAAGTCTAGCCAATTTCTTTTCAAAAAGCAAGATAAAAAAGAGTAATTAGTTAGATGAACAATAAAAAAAGCAGCTTGCTTGGTGCTGCGTCTTGCTCTTTAATCACCTTGCGGAGAGGGGAATTCCTTGTATATAATCCTCCGCTTAGGCTCCCATCACCCATTTCCCAGGTTCTAAGGGAAAAGTGGCTATGAAATCGGTCTTCCCCCATTTTTTGACAAAACGCAAACGCGCCACTCAAAGGCGGCCTTTGAGTGGCGCGGCGAGAAAGGGCTGGAGGTCTTTCGGACGAGGCTAGGGGTGGGCTGGCGGGCAGCGCCCGCTACGGGTGCGATAGAGCGGATAAGCGGCTTCCCGCAAGGCGGCGCGCATAATGGGATAGGGCGTGTCGCAAAGGTCTGTCCACCCCACCTGCAACCCCTCGCCGTCGAACAGTCCCGATGTAGCCTGGTCGGCAAACTGGTGCCAGTGAACACCGACAATCTGGGGGTTGAGCAGGGCGGATTCCAAATACCGCTTCATCTTGGCGGCGCGTTCCTTCTGGTTCCGCGCCTGGCAGACACCCGTGCCAAAAGGCCCCCGGTCGGTCGCCCCAAAGTGGAACTCCCCGATGAGCACCGGCGCGTCAAGATGATGGGGCAGTCGCCAGTTGGAAATGGAGTCGCGGTAGATATTGTAGGAGACCACATCACAGTGCCGCGCGCAGGCCTTGATAACCTCCTCCCGGGCCCAGCCGCAGAAACGGCAGCCTAGATAGAGCAGGTTCGGATCGTAGGCCTTGATGGCCTCCCGCGTGCGGGCAAAATAGCGGTCGACGATTACCGCAGTAAAGGCTCGAAGATCGGCTTCGGCG
>JAXFQS010000114.1:0-2579 GCA_034178815.1 Kiritimatiellia bacterium
CATAGTTGCCAAAAGGTGATGTATAATAGCAAAGGTGACAGTAGTGCTATGACTGAAGAGAGGTCTTATGGCATGTCTTGGCTAATGTCAGTGAAGATATGTCAAACGCCTTACCGCTTTTTTCTCCAATTTTCTGGTAAGGAAACTGCGTTCATGCAGGGATGGCACGGAGCGGGCGGATGACGCTCTCCCGCCTGCAAAGCGTGGTCCCCTAGGAGGCGAGGCGTTTGTGGTCGCCTACCAGAATAGGGCGGGCGGGTCAGTAATAAACTGATTGCTGACAAGATGGAGGCGATTATCGAGCGAGCCTGCCGAGGCGGAATGTCGGGCCAATGGGAGACTCCCGCTGGTACAAACCGTTGAGACTAGAAGGTGCCAATCATTACCTCTTTAAGGTGCCTATCTCCGGATACGGAAGATGTGAAGGAGTCGCGCCGGGGAATGGCGGTTGGGCGGGTGGACTTTTGTGGTTGATTTTGTATAAAATTGGTGTATAATAGCGGCATGAACATCAATCAAGTCAATCCCGCTACGCTTCGCATCACCGATATGCGCTTTGCCGATATCGACGGCGCGCCGAAGCGTTGCACACTGCTCAAGCTTTACACCAATCAGGGGCTCGTTGGGTACGGGGAAGTTCGCGATGCTTCGAGCCGAACTTACGCCGCCATGCTCAAGTCGCGCATCCTCGGCGAGAATCCCTGCAATGTCGAGAAGATCTTCCGCCGCATCAAACAGTTCGGCGGCGATTCGCGCCAAGCCGGCGGCGTCTGTGCGGTCGAATTGGCCTGTATGGATCTTTGCGGCAAGGCTTGGGGCATACCCTGCTGGCAACTCCTCGGGGGCAAGTGGCGCGACGAGATTCGTTGCTACTGCGACACTGATTCGGAGGGGGGCGGTCGCGATATGGGGGCGGCGCTCAAAGCCCGCATGGAGATGGGCTTTACCTTCCTCAAGATGGACTTGGGCATCGAACTGCTGACCAATGTCAAGGACGCGCTGATTGCCCCGCTCGGCTACCTTGAATATATGCGGCAAATGAAGCATGTGGTTCAGACGCCTCATGGTTCCATCGACCCTCGTTCGATGCGCGGAGAGGCCTTCGAACTCTTCACCACCGCCCACGGACACACCGGAATCCACATCACTGAAACCGGTCTGGACTACCTGGAAAAATATATGGCCGATGTCCGCGATGTGATTGGCTGGGAGGTGCCCATCGCCATCGATCACCTCGGGCACATTCCCTATGAGGACTGCGTCCAGCTCCTCCGTCGCCTTGAGAAATACCACCTCTCCTGGGCCGAAGATGTCCTTCCCTGGCGCAATGTCGAACAGTGGAAACAACTCCACGCCGCCACGACAACCCCCCTCGGAACCGGCGAGGACATCTACCTCAAGGAGGACTTCAAGCCCCTGCTTGAATCCCACGCCTTGGCCGTCATCCACCCCGACTTGCTCACCTGCGGCGGTATGATGGAGACAAAAAAGGTTGGCGACATGGCCGAGGACTACGGCGTTCAGATGAACATCCATATGGCCGAGTCCCCCATTGCCTGCCTCGCAGCCGTCCATGTCGCGGCCGCCACGCGAAACTTCATGGCCCTGGAACTCCATTCGGTCGATGTGCCTTGGTGGGGCGACCTAGTCCAGCCCGCCCTCAGCTACCAGGGAGGCTTTATCGCCGTCCCCGAAAAGCCAGGGCTTGGCATCGACGAGTTGAACGAGAAACTCATCACTGAAAAGGCTTGTCCCGACTTCCCGCCGCCTTGGGCGCCGACCGAAGAATGGGATAGAGAATGGTCCAATGACCGCCGCTGGTCCTAATTGGATCTGCCCCAAGAGGCAGCCTGCCGCAACCCTGCGTAATTGCGAGAAACTACCTCAGGAGAAAGCCAATGCAAACCATTGACCGCGAGCCTCCCCTGCAGAATTACAAGTGGCGCGCATTGGCCTTGCTGTGGGTGGCATTCTTCTTGCAGCAAGGCTCGCGGCAGATCTTCTCCGCCACCCTGCCAGCCATACAACACGCATTCGACTTTACACGCCCGCAGGCGGGATTGGTAGCAACCGTCTTCACCTTTGTCTACGGCATTTGCGTGCCCTTCGCCGGCTTGGCGAGCGACATTTTCCGGCGCAAGTGGATGGTGGTGGTGGGCGTAGCCGTCTTCTCCTTGGGTATCTTCGGGGCGGGGTTCGCCCAAGGTTTGGCGATTCTGCTTGCCGGCTACGGCATCGTCAACGCAATTGGACAGACCTTCTACTACCCGGCGTCAACCTCCCTCGTTTCCCAACTGCACTCACAGACCAGGGCGACGGCTTTAGGCATCCTGCAACTTGGGCTCTACGCGGGCATTATCCTTTGTTCTTGGACAAGCGGTTACTTCTCCGACTTGGGACCAGATGGCTGGAAGATGCCGTTCTTCGTGTTTGGTGCGCTCGGGGTAGTTTGGGCGGCCGTGATGGCACTCGGGCTAAAAGACACGCCGGCACCGCCTCCGGCCACCGGAGCGCCGGCAAAAGCCACACCGCTTGAGGCGCTTCGTGTAATCCTATCAAATCCGGTCGCGCTTTTGATT
>JAXFQS010000132.1:0-25538 GCA_034178815.1 Kiritimatiellia bacterium
AACCGGATTTGATGACAACCCGATAGCCACCAAAAGGCCCCCCGAACTGACCACCGTCCGGCAATCCTTCGAAGAGATGGGAAACCGCGCCGCCGAACTCCTCAAACGCCAATGCGACCTCCCAGCAACCAGTATCGAAACCGTCATCGTGCCCGTCACCCCAGCCCTGAGAAAATCAGTTCTGAGCCTAAAGGAGCCCCCTCGTGATTCCAGATAGAACCCGCAGAACCATCTTGATCTCGACCATCCTCGCCACCACTCCGCTTATTGAAAGCCTCGTTCCGGAAAGGCTCCGGGCCTCGACCGTCGCATCAGAAGGCGTCGACAAACTCAAGCTCGACAACAAGCGCATCACACGCCCCAAAGAGACCGAATCGCTCCTATTCACCGCGCCAGTCCGATACGAGAATGTCGTCAAAAGCAAGCAAAATACGCTGCCAATCCAACCTAGGACTCTTCCCCGGATATTGCTTGGATGGGGTCGATCTCATTGCAACCAATCCGACCACTTCCTACACAGGAGCAGAGTTCCAGGTCGCTTCCGAAGCCCGGCTGCGCGCCCAATCCATCCCCCTCCGCAGCGCAAGGCAACTGGTCGTCTCGAGTACCAGCGCCGCGACACCAGGCGTGCCAAGCATTGGAGCCTTGACGCAGGGTGCCGGGAACGGGAAGACGCGCCTCTCGCAGACGAAATCCGGCAAACTTGTTTTCTCCGCGACACGCTATGTCAACCAAGGCGGAATTACCCTTTTCTCGCGGAACTCACTGGGACGCTATCCCCTCGACGGTGCGGACGCCGTCGCCAACACGAACATCAGATTCGAGCAGCCCCACACGCTTCTCTGCGGACTTTTGCCTAGAAAAATTCCAGACTATGGTGGGGACCTAAGCCTCTACCGAGGCGTTGGATTTGCTACCTATGATGATACCTACGGCGTCCGGACCTTGCCGGAAGAAGCGTACTCCCCTACGCTCACGGAAGGGGCACACGCGCGATTGATCAACAATGGTCTAGGTGCACAAACCAACCCCCTCGAGCGCTTGGATACAGCCATGGGGAAAGCAAGGCCCCCATCCACTTGGCCGCAGCCCTGACAAATGTAGGAGCCAACAGCGTTAGCCTTTCGGGCAATGAAATTGTCTGCCTCGATGGCAACCGTTCCCTCACCTACTCGGACATCTAGCGGGTCGGAACCAGGGCATTTTTAAGGCTCGCGAAAACTAAGACTGACTCGATCAAAGGCACATTTATTCGCGACGGCGGTACAATTCAACGCAACAAGCAGATGGACGACAACGATGCGGATGATGTCATCGGGAGAGCCCCGGCACAAGCCCCTGTAGAGGAGAGAACCCTGGAAGACGCCAATCCGGCTGGTGTCTCGGTGCAGGTGCAACTCGATGGTACGATTCCCTTCACGGCCACGCGAAATCCGCTCAGTCCGGTAGACTTCCGCCTCTATGTGGGAGTGACAAACACGCCGACAGAGTATAACCTCACGGGTGAGCCTGGTCGGCTTGTCAAACGCCGCCGCGGCATACTCGAACTGGCTGCCGCGAGTAATGGTCTAACGGGTGGCGTGCAGATCGAAAAGGGGGGGGCTCAACTTGGCGGGAAGGGGTGCCTCGTCTGTCGAAGTCGCCAGAGGCGGAGCCCTTGGCGTTACGGGCGAGGCAGAGGTTGCCGGGGCGCGCTCTTTCGCGTACGGCGCGGCTCTCCATTTCGACCTCGGGGCCTCGATGACTGCCAGCGGAGACATTGCCGCCGAAGGGGAAGTCGAAACATTCTTTACTATCCCAGAGGACAAATCCTACAAACAACTAGTTCTAAAACCTACCAACCCAATAGAGGGAAAGTTTACTACCTCCGCGGGTGAATGGAAACTACTCAAGAGGGCCGATGGTACGGAGTTTTAGCTCGCCGCGTACGCGGTTCGGTGATTATCGTCCACTAATCCTCAGCCTCGGAGTCCAACTCCTGGAGCAGGGACGGCAAGCGTTCAAGTGCATCCGACCTGCTCTTGAGATTACCCTCCAACTGAAGATCGTAGAGACGCCGGAGCAACTCGCCCATCTGGCGCCCCGGACGAAGCCCTGCGGCAATCAGGTCGGCCCCCTTGAGGAACGGCGGCGGCAGGATTGGCTCGCTTTTGAACGCCTCGTAGGACGCCTTGGCAAAGCGCCAAAGCGCAAGATCCCCAGTGCTGTGCAACAGGTCAAGACGGGCCAGTTCAAGCGTGTCGGGAAAGGAAGCCTCCCCCATCCATCGACGACGGCGTGACGGGCGCATCTTGCAGACCTCAACGATGGTCATATGTTCCCGAACGACGGAAACGACTCGCTCCACCAAAGCGGTAGGCAACTTCCAACGACGGAGAATTCTTTCCGCCAAGCGCGCCCCGACAGCAGCATGGCACTTGAAGCGAATACGCCCCGTTTCGTCGACGCTGAAGGTAGACGGCTTGCCAATATCATGCAATAAAACCGCCAGCGCGAGGCGCTCGCTTCGAGGCGCGGGAAGCTCGTCCAACATCAGACAAGTATGCCGCCAAACATCCCCCTCGGGATGAAACTCAGGGGGCTGAGCACACCCGCGCAACGCAACCGCCTCGGGCAGGATCGTGTGCAGCAGACGGCTGTCATAAAGAAGTTGGAGCGCGCGCGAAGGGCGCGGAGACTCGCACAGCATCCGCAGCACCTCCTTGGCAATTCGCTCAACGCTGACAACGCCGATTCGAGACGCCAAAGCACACACAGCCGACCAAGTTCCTGGCTCTATCTCGAAGTCTAGAACTGAAGCAAAACGAACAACTCGAAGCAACCGAAGTTTGTCCTCATTGAGCCTCGCATACGGGTCGCCAATCATCCGGATGACTCGATTGCGGCAATCCCCGAGACCGCCAACATAGTCCACCACCTCGCCGGTTTGCGGGTTGCAATAAAGCGCGTTGATTGTAATGTCCCGGCGGCTCGCATCGGTAGCCACATCGGCAGCAGATACAGACGAAGGCCGCCGACCATCGATATAGCAACCATCCGAACGGAATGTGACAACCTCGAAAGATTGTCCCTGTTCTAGAACCACCACCACGCCAAAAGACTTTCCCACAGAGACCGTATGCGGAGCAAAAAGAGACTCCACCTCCTCAGGGGATGCATCGGTAGCAATGTCAATATCTTTAACATCCCTGCCGAGAATGGCGTCGCGCACGCATCCACCCACATACCAGGCTGAAAAGCCAGCCCCAACCAGCCGAGACACCACGCGTTCGGCAACAGAGTTGGCTATGCCTAGACGCATAGAATCGGGCTACTTGACAAACGGGGACATAGCACGCAAATCGGCCACGATTCGAGGCATTTCGCGCAAAACCGAATCAATGTCGGAATCTGTCGTATACCGGCTGAGACTAAACCGAATAGACCCGTGGACAGCTGTAAACGGAACCCCCATCGCGCGAATCACATGAGACGGTTCCAACGAACCAGCCGCACATGCCGAACCAGTCGATGCACAGATTCCTGCATCACTGAGCCGGTAAATCATCGCCTCCCCTTCGATGTACTCAAAGCTGATATTGAGGGTATTCGGAAGACGCAACTCGGGCGCACCATTGACACGAGCGTCGGGGCAAGTTGCAAGGAGTCCTTGCTCCAGTCGGTCGCGAAGCCGACCGATGCGCTGCAAATCCCCGGCCGCAATGTCTTGCGCCGCCAGCTCGCAAGCCTTGCCCAAGCCAACAATGTAAGGAACATTTTCAGTTCCCCCGCGGCGCCCGCGCTCCTGGTGCCCGCCAATCATCCAAGTCCTCAAACGCGTGCCTTTTCGCACGAAAAGAACGCCAATACCTTTGGGGGCGTGGAACTTGTGTCCGGAGAGGGATAGGAGGTCAACCGGCGTTTGGGAAAGGTTGACGGGATACTTTCCCATCACTTGAACCGCATCGGTATGGACTATGGCACCTGCAGCCTTGGCCAAACGCGCGATTTCATCGATGGGGAAGAGCACTCCGGTCTCGTTGTTCGCCCACATAATGGTGACAAGGGTGGGCGCGGAACTGGCGGCGAGTTCTCTGCGAAAGGCCTCCATATCAAAGCGTCCTTGGCTGTCGACGCCTATCTCGACAACTTGGTGTCCCTTCTCGCGAAGATGTCGGCAAGGTCCCAATACGGCGGGGTGTTCGACGCGCGAGGTGATGATGCGCGTCTGGGGGCCAAGGGTCTCGACGATACCATTGATTGCGGCGTTGTCGCTTTCCGTGGCACAACTGGTGAAGACGATTTCTGCGGGGGCACAACCTAGGAATGAGGCAACTTGGGCTCTGGCTTTTTCGACATCGGCGGCAACCCGTCCGCCGAAGGCGTGCATACTGGATGGGTTGCCCCAGTGCTCGGTGAAAAAGGGTTGCATGGCTACCACGACTTCGGGGGCTACCTGGGTCGTGGCGTTGTTGTCGAGATAGACGATCGGCGATGTCATGGCTAGGCTTGGGTAATGACGCGAATGGCTGGGTCGACGGCGGACTGTAATGCCGCGGCGATGAACTGGTCTTTGGTTGCGGCGGCGCTGCGGCAGCCGGCACAATGCCCCCGGAATGCTATGGTGACGGTATCGCCGTCGACATCCACGAGTTCGACATCTCCGCCGTCGCGTTTGAGGACCGGGCGTATGTCGCGCTCGATGACTTCTTCGACCAGGCGGATGCGCTGGAGGTTGGTCAATTTCCGGGCGGTTGGTTCTGGGACAGCGGGGGCGGAGGTACGCCGCTCGGCGATGACTTGGTCGACGAGTTGCTGTATTTTCCCGCGGCACTGTCCGCATCCGCCGCCGGCCTTAGAGAAGTTCGCCACGTCGTCTACTGTGGAGAGGTTGTTTTCACGCACAATGCGGAGAATCTCGTTTTCGGAGACGCCGAAACAGGTGCAGACGATGTTCTCGTCGATCTCAACCTTCCCGGTCTTGCCTGTGCGATAGTTGTCGATTGCGGCTTCCAGGGCCTCGCGTCCCATGACGGAACAGTGCATCTTCTGATCCGGTAGTCCTCCGAGGTAGTCGGCTATTTGGCGATTGGTGATTTGCGCGGCTTCATCAAGGGTTTTCCCGATGACCATTTCGGTCAAGGCGGAGGACGAGGCGATAGCGCTGGCGCACCCGAAGGTCTGGAACTTGGCTTCGCAGATGCGCTTGTCGGGGCCGAGTTTGAACATGAATGTCAGCGCGTCACCGCAGGCCAAGGAGCCAACCGTCCCGACGCCATCGGGATGCTCAAGTTTCCCAACATTGCGCGGATTGCGGAAGTGATCCATCACCTTATCTGTGTAATTCCACATAGTCAACCTTTCTAGTAGGTGTCTATTTTACCATCCCCCCGCCGAAAAGCAAGCAAAACCCCGCATCTCGCGCCCGCCCAAGGTTTTCCCGATGGCTCGCCCAATCGACGCCCATTCCCGCCCGTCGCGCCACTCCTAGACACCACCCTCTATACCTGATAGGAACCTTCGGGAGGCAGAGGTGTGAATCTGTCGCCGGCAAACCTTGTCACGACCGCCCTCATTAGGTACGCACCTTCCCCGGTCAGCGAAAGTGCCGAGTCGCACCACGATCACCCACTCCCCCACGCCCCCCGGCATAATCTTTGAGCTTTCCCGCTTCCCCTAAATATGGTATAGTGTCGGGGTGAACGCATCCCCCTTGAAAATCATCTTCCTCGGCTCGGCCGACATATCCGCAACCGTCCTTGAGGCCTTGTCCAACACCCCCGATGCACGCCTCCTGGCTACCGTCACCCAGCCAGACCGCCCCGCCGGCCGGCGGCGTATGCTAACCCCTTGCGACTGCCGCAGACGGGCTTTGGAACTCGGCCTGAAGACCCTCGTTCCCGAGAACATCAACGCCCCCGAGACACTCGCCACCCTGCGCGCACTAAAGCCCGATTTGATCGTGGTCGTCGCCTACGGACAGTTTCTCGGGAACGAACTGCTGAGCCTCCCCCCTTTGGGCTGCGTCAACCTCCATGTGTCCCTCCTTCCCGCCTATCGAGGCGCCTCACCCATCCAGACCGCAATCCTGCGCGGCGAGACCGTCACAGGCGTGACCCTTATGCAAATGGATCCAGGCATGGACACCGGGCCCATCCTCGCAACCACATCAACCCCAATAGCCCCCGAAGAGACCGCAGGCGAACTCTCCGCACGCCTTGCCCTTCTCGCCGCACGCCTCCTGATTGACAACCTCCCCCCCCTCGCGAACCGAACCCTCCGCCCACATCCACAAGACCACGCCCAGGCCACCTTCGCGCGAAAGTTCAAAAAGCAAGACGGCCAACTCGACTGGAGCCGCCCGGCAAAAGAACTCCACCAACGCATCCGCGCCTGTAATCCCTGGCCAGGTGCCACCACTCGCCTCACCAACCAGCCAGACACCAAGATACTCAAAATCCACCGCGCCCAAATCCTCCCGCAGACCACCATACAAGCCCCCCCCGGAACCATTCTCGACCACCATTCCGAAGGCCCCCTAGTCGCCTGCGGCGCCAACTCCCTGCTCCTCACCCAAGTCCAACCTGAAGGCAAACGCATCATGTCCGGAGCAGACTTCCTCCGCGGCACCAACCTTCCCACAGGAACCAGACTCTACTGAGATGAACACCTCCGACTTCGACTACAAACTCCCCGAAGAACTCATTGCCCAACAGCCAGCCCCTGTCCGCTCCGCCTCCCGCATGATGGTGCTCCACCGCGACACGGGAACCATCGAACACCGCCATGTCACAGACCTCCCCGAGTACCTTTCTGCCAACGACTTGATGGTGATGAACGACACAAAAGTCTTTCCCGCCCGCCTACTCGGAACCTGGACAGATACCCATGGCCTCGTCGAACTCCTGCTCGTCGAAGAACTGCGCCCATTCGTCTGGAAAGCCATTGGAGGAAGTGGACGCAAGATGCGTCCGGGGCAAACCGCAACCTTCGCCGAAGGCCATATCCAGGCCACCATCCTAGAGCGCGACGGAGAACTCTGCACCGTACAAATCGACACGGCAGGTAGCGACCTGATGCCCCTGCTCCAACGCTACGGCCTGACGCCTTTGCCCCCTTACATTCACCGCGAAAACCAGCAACCTCTGGACTCCGAGCGCTACCAGACCGTCTATGCTAGAAACATAGGAGCCGTCGCAGCACCAACGGCCGGCCTCCACTTCGATCAGCCCTTGCTCGACACCCTTTCCCGCAAGGGAATCCGCCGTTGTTGTGTCACGCTCCATGTCGGGCCAGGTACTTTCAAGCCCGTCAAAGTTGATCAGATTGAGGATCATGTGATGGATGCCGAGCGCTTCCATGTGCCGGCGGAAACCGCCCAGGCAATAGTCCAGGCAAAGGCCCAGGGCGGGCGCATTCTCGCGGTCGGCTCCACTACTGTCCGCACGCTAGAGACTATTGGTCTTGGGCACTCGGGGGATGGCTCCAGCCGCATCTTCATCCATCCACCCTACGCCTTCAACACTGTCGACATTCTACTGACGAACTTTCACCTCCCGAGGTCCACTTTGATTATGATGGTCAGTGCCCTTGCCGGCCGCGAGCGCATCCTAGAGGCTTATAGGGTGGCCGTCCAGGAGCGGTATCGTTTCTTCTCCTATGGTGACTGCATGTTGATCCTATGAATGGGCGTCTAGGCATCACTTTGGCGGCCGCATTGCTCCTTGGGGCCTGCGCATTTTCCGTCCGAGAGAGTCGGCATCTACGCCGTGAACTCCCGGCTCGAACGGCTTTTGTCTCCACGCCATCTAGTCTTCGGTCACTAGAGATTCTGCTGGGGCCTTTTCGCGGTGCGCTGACCGAAGTGCTGTGGTACCGGGCGACGCAACTCCAAGAACAGGGGCGGTGCGTTGAATTGGCGCAACTGGTTCGGTGGATTGCCTCTCTCGATCCTTCTGCGACGCGAGCCTGGGCCTATGCGGCGTGGAACTTTGCGTTCAATCTTTCGGCGATGCAGCGAGACGACGAAGCCCGTTGGCACTGGGTCAGGGAGGGAATCGAGCATCTCCAGTCGCGGGCGCTTCTGCTCAACCCTGGCGACCCTGATCTATGCCGCGAACTGGCCTGGATCTACCTGTTCAAGTTGGCCGCGCCGCTCGATTCTGCAGCCCCCCTTTACCGTGCCCGCTTTGCCGCGGAGCCAGCCGCGTTCTCGAAGGAGCAGCTCGCCCAAGCGCTCCCGACCTACCCTGATTTGAACCCGCGGCTACCCGAAACCCTCGCGCTCTACTGGTGCGAGCAGGGGCTCAAGCGCGCCAATCCTGTCCAGCAAGCCGCTCTTGAACGCCTCGCCGTCCACGCGCTCACCGGCCTTGTCGTCACCCACAAGCGCGTCGACCTGCTGGGGCCTCTTCTGGCTCGGATTGAACGGAACCGATTGGTTGCCCCCTCCGTATACGAGCCCTTGCAACGATCGCTCCTCAATCGTTACCAGCATCCCCCAAAACTCCTGCCAACCTCTCAAGCGAAAGGTTCCTACTGATGTTCACCACGATTGGAAACCAGGTGTGGGCGTTCGACTGCGAATGGATCCCCGACGCACGCGCCGGACGCATTCTCCACAAACTCCCCCCCGCAGCCCCCGACGAGGAAGTTCTCAAAGCCATGTGGCTCGCCGGCGGCGCGACCGAGGAAAATCCCACCCCGTTCTTGAAATACATCCTCTGCCGCGTCGTCTCCATCGCCGTGCTGATCCGGAAACAGACCGAGAACGGCCCCGCCCTCAAACTCTTCTATCTGCCGGACGATCCGGACAATCCCGCCGCACGCGAAGAGCGGCAGATCGTCGGACGATTCCTCTCCGGCGTCGGCAAGCAAAAGCCCCAACTCGTCGGCTACAACTCCAGAGGTTCCGACTGGCGAATCCTCCTGCAACGGGCCGTGACGCTCGGCATATCCGCCAAGGAACTCTGCAAGCGCCCCGTCAAACCTTGGGAGGGCTACGACTACTTCTCCCACGCCAGCGAAGCCCACATCGACCTGCAAGAATGCCTGGCTCCCAGCGGCTTCCGCAACACCCCGTCGCTCAACGAACTCTGCGCACTGTCCGGCATCCCCGGCAAGTTTGAAACCCACGGAGAAGAGGTCTTTACACTCTGGCAGAACGGACAATACAGGAGCATTGTCGAGTACAACTGCTTCGATGCCATCTCCACCTACCTGCTTTGGTTGCGCACCGCCCACTTCGCGGGCCTCTTCGACGACAACCAGTACGACGACGAGCAGGAACTCGTGCGAGAATACCTGATGGAACTCTGCGAAGACCCCAAAACCGCCTTCGTCGAACGCTACCTCGACGAGTGGGGAAACCTCGAATAGCATATCATGCAATTCACCCGCAACAGCGAATCCGAAAAAGACGAACAAACCAATCCCCCCAAGCCGCGGCGAGGTTGCCTATTCTTCTTGGCATTCCCCCTCGCCCTGCTTGCTCTGTTCATTGCCGTAGCCCCCGCCATATTCACCACTCCAGCCGGCGCACGCCTCATTCTCCACCACATCAACCGCCACCTCTCCCCCGCCGCGACGATGACCGTCGACAACCTTCGAATCGGCTGGTTCACCCCGCTCGCAATCGACGGTTTCCACTACGAACAGACACATCCCGCCTGCACCATCGACATTCCGTCCATCCGCTCTTCGACCGCCCTCCTCGGATGGTTGCCCATAGGACGCGCCAACCTGGGCGAGCTCCGAATTGGGCGGCCCACTATTCGCACCGAGATACCCCGGCAAACAGGGAACAGGGAGAACGGAAGCAGCCGGTTCTTTCTCCCCGTTTGGGACATTAAGGTCAACCTGAGCATTCGTGGAGGAACACTCCATATCGGTGACTGCCCCGACATCAATGCCCTCGACGCCACCCTTTCTATCGATACCATCCACTCAGCGATGCCATTTGAAGTCCTATGCGAGGTCGCCAACGGCAAGGTCGAACTCAAAGGAAGAGTCGATAGTCTTCTCGACGCGAGAGGGCAGGCAAACCTATCTATCTCTAGGATCGCGCTCAACCAAGCCCTCGCCCGAAGACTTGACCAACCGCCGGACGGAACCCTTGACGCCTCCGCACTCCTTTCTCTCGAAGGACTCGACAATCTGAAAGCCAACGCAGAACTCAAAGTCGACGACTTCAGCCTCTCCAACGCAAAACCAGCCTCTCTGCATCTCAAAGCCAACTTTCACCGCAAGGGGAACCAATGGCAACTCCGCTCTTGCCAGGGCGAATCGCCTTGGGTCAACTTCGCCGCCAAAGCCTCTGGGAAAGAGAGCATTCTCCACAATGGTCGGGCACGAGCCATCTTCTCTCCACCTGCCATCGTGCGCGATTTCCGCCCATTCTTGAGCCTCGCCCCTACCATATCCGTTCCTCGGGGGCTGATTAACCTCAACCTCGTCGCAGAGGAGCAAGATGGCATCATCCGCCTCAAAGCCAATGGCGACATGCCGGGTCTGAACATCCTCCACAAAGGGAAAGCCCTTCCGCTCAGCCCAGCCCCGACATTTACCTTCGCCACGGAAACTCCGATAGACGAACCGACCAAGGTATTCCTCCGAAGCCTTGAATTGACCACCCCCTCAATCACCCTAACCGGCAACGGCACCGTCTCCAATCTCGCCCTCGAAGCCCAAGCCAACCTTGCATCCCTCTCATCCAATCTAAAGGCCATCTTTCCAGCCTTGCCTGCTACGGCGGGCAAATGGAACATAAAGGTCAATTCCAAGCCGAACGGCAACGGGATTCTTTTGCATGCAACTCAGCGGCTCGAAGACTTCCGCCTCGCCCAAACCAACCATCCTCCGCTGATTGTGAAGAAGGCGGAAAGTAGCCTAAATACGGCAATCTCACTGGGCAACACCTGGTCGAACAGCGTCCTCCTTCCCGGCTCACTTTCCCTGAATTTGGATGACAGCAAGGCTAGGCTGACTTGGAAACGAGCCATACTCCCCAATGCCAACGGCAAGTGGCAATTCTCGGGAATCTCCGCCACTATGGATGCCAGCCTGCCGATGCTCAACAGACTCATATCGAAGCCCGCCGGCAAACTTGACGGACGCCTCCTATTCAACCTATCCGCCGAACTTTCTGATACCACGCAGGCATTCAAATTCAACTCCGCCATCCAGCAGTTGACCTATAAAGCAAGGGGGGGGACTCTTATCGAACCAGACGCCCGATTCTCAGGCGAAGGCATCCGGAGAGGCAACCGGTTGACTCTCCTGAATCTTACCGCCGATGCCACCTGTGCAAAGGGTTCCATTCCCCAACTTTCTCTCGTTATCCCATCCAACGCGAAAGGCAATATTCTCCAAGAAGGGGAAGCCAACTTCACCTTCGATTTATCCGCCGTCTTCCCCTTCCTCCAAGCCCTCCCCATTGAGCGCCTAGAGGGCAAGTCAACCCTTACCTATAAGGGCTCTGCCGGGCTCCACTCAATCAACCTATCCACCGACAACCTATTCTGCACAACCACGAATGACTTCGCGCTCGCCGAACGCCGTGCTACGCTCTCTACCCGCTTCCGGCAAAGTACCAACTCCCTCGAAATCGACCAGTTCAATCTTGACGCTCAAACCCTCAAATCCACCCTCTCCGGACGCATCGATTGGGGCGACAACGGGACAGCTTTAACGCTCAATGGCACGCTTGCCCCCAACCTCCGGCACCTTACCCCTCTGATGACTTCGGGGAAAGATTGGCCTCTCGTGATTACGGGCCAATCGCCCCGCCCTCTCAACTTCTCCTGCAAGTGGACGCCTGAAGGACTGTTGCGAAAAGAAAGTTTGAACGGGAGCGGCGCCGTACACATCTCTTCCCTGGAATTCGCCGATCTCTCTGCCGAAGCGGCTGACTTGCAGTGGCGCTTGAACCAAGGCATCTTGGCTATCGATTATTCGCCAGTAGTCAATGGTGGTCGCGTCAACCTCTCCCCCCGAGTCAATCTGAAAGAGACCCCGATTCGTATGAGGCTTCCATCCAAGGCTCCCGTTGCCGTGAGGGTCGGTCTGACCAGCCAATTTGCCGCTTGCTGGGGCGGCTATGTCTGTCCCTTGTTGGCAGACACAATCTCGGCCGAGGGGAACTTCTCGCTCACCGTCAACGACTTTGTACTACCACTCGATGCCAATGCACTGAGCAATATGGCATTCGACGCAGACCTCGACATACACCGCTTATCCTTCGTACTTGGCAAGCAGACCAGCCGGATTTCCCTTATCTCTAAGCAGTTGGAACGCCACCCGATAGAGACGGCCAATCGTTCCCTGCATGTGCGCTGTCGCAATGGCATAATTCACCCAGATCCGATAGAACTCCAGACTGTAGCGGCTACCTTCCAGGGGAACGGAACGGTTGGCTTGGATGGCCACATAGCCTATGAGCTTTCGATTGCGCCAACTGCCAGCGTCCTAGGGAAAAACCTTGCAAAGGAGTTCAAGGACAAGCCGCTGCTGATTCCCGTGCGGGGCTCATTGAGCAAGCTCGAGCTCGACCTTTCCTACGCCAAACGCCGACTCGCAACAGCAGCCAAAAGGATTCTTCGAAATGCCTTGGAGAACAGGCAGGATCTCGGGAAAACCATAGAGGACGCGCTCCGAAATCCTGGGGAACTACTTAATCAGTTGCAAGGAAATTGACATGGCTCAAGAGTGGAACATCCGCCCGCAGGGAAAGGTTTGCGCCATATGCGGGGTGGCATTCGCTGACAAGCAAGCCTGCATTTCCGCCCTGCGCGACACAGAGGGGGCATACGAGCGGGTAGATATGTGCCTACGCTGCCGCAAGGAGGTTCCGCGCGACTGGGCTGCTTTCAGCGAATGGGAGACACAGTACCATGCGCCCCAGCAGAAAATCGAGCGCGTGGAGCCGCTCAAGAAGGAGAACGCCGAGGAGCTTTTGCGCCGCCTAATCGCGCTGGACGATCCCGCAATGGTGAATGTCGTCTATGTATTAGCGGTGATGCTGGAGCGAAGCAAACAGATTGTCGAGAGGGGCACGCGTCCGCACGAATCGGGGGGGCTCTTGCGCATCTATGAGCATAAGGCGTCAGGAGACACCTTTGTCGTGCTCGACCCGCGTCTGAGGCTAGACCAGTTGGGCCCCGTGCAGCAACAGGTGGTTGCATTGCTGTCGGGAACCGGGACAGTTGCCCCCCAACCGCCAAAGGAGGAAACGCCCGATGTCCAACAGTAATCTTCCCGAGTCAACCGGCCCGTCTCCGCTCGACAATATCCGCATCGTGCTGGTAGGGACGCTCTATGCGGGGAATGTCGGCTCGGTCTGCCGGGCAATGGCCAACATGGGACTGCGGAACCTAATTCTGGCAGGCCCTCGATTGACGGACAACTGGTCGGAGGCTCGACGCATGGCAGTCCACGCAACGGACATCCTCGATGCCCGCCGGGAGACAGGAGACCTCTCCGAAGCAATAGCCGATTGTACTTGGGTGGTCGGCACCACAGCGCGAGGAGGACTCTACCGCTCCCACGCCCAGGAGCCCCGGGAGGCGACTCCGTCCATTCTGAGCCAAGCACTGCGTGGGCCGGTTGCCTTGGTGTTCGGGCGAGAAGACAAGGGGCTAGCGAATGAGGAAATAGCCCAGTGCAACGAGTTGCTGCGCATCCCCGTGGACGAACGCTACGCTTCTCTGAATCTCTCGCAGGCCGTACTCATTTGCGCCTATGAACTTTTCACCGCAAGGGGCACCTACGAGACGCCCTATCCCGAACTTTCTCCTCCTGCCACGGCTGACCAGCGCGCGCGTCTGATGCGCTTTTGGCGGGAGGCGATGCTGACCATCGACTTTATGGACGAACAGAAAGCCGACCATATGATGCAGGGCTTTCAACGGCTCTTTTCGAGGGGCATCCAAACGGATGCGGACCTCTCGATGCTACTGGGGGTTGCACGACAGGCGCAGTGGGCCGCGCGGGCAACGCCAGAAGCCATCCGCCTTAAAATCGCCGACCGCAAGGTGCGTCTGGCTAGGGGAACGGCAGGCGCCAAATCCAAGGCGGAAATGGTGCCATCCAATCACGGGAAAGGTGTTAACCTTTCCGAGCCGGAGCAATCAACCTCTGGCTCCAAGAGATAGGCATCCGCGCCCCTCTGCGGTTGCCACCTTTTCCGCGATTGGCTAAACTGATCAGGCGACCGTAAAGACAGCGAGGATATACTCGGTTGCCAATGCCGTCGCGACCAGCCCCAACACGGTCAAGACTTTGACTCCCAGCCCCTCAGGTTCGCGCGTCAAGGAATGTCTGCGACGGGACTCGCGCAGGAAACGGTGCGAGTCGAAGGTCTGGAAACTAGTGGTGGGCTGGGAGGTAATGGAGGTGTTGAAAGTTGACTCCTCAAAAGAAGATGTCTATTCCGGACCTGACTTCTTTGGTTTTCCCGGGACATCCCTCCGCGCAAAACTTTTCCCAGAACGCAGGTCCGTTCCGCCCGGGAAAATCGTCAAGCGCTCACCTAGAGAGATGCCGACACATGGTCATACACATTGCTTCGGCTCCAATCGGTTGCTTGAAAAACGAGGCGAAGGATACCCTATTGGATATTAATTGTCAAGTATATTCATATGGATTTGGGAAGTGTTATTTCAACGGATGGAAAAGGGGAAACGGTTGAATCAAATCACTACCCTATTGCTAGACAGAAAATCATTCTGTCCGGAATGGCACACTTCTCCAGAATGGATGCGGTCGAGGTTAAACCTTTGCCGCCGTTGATGCGTTGAACAGGATGTTATGACAACACGCTTACTTCCACCCTTGCTGCTAACGGCCCTGACCGTATTCGCCCAGCCGGAGACCAATACGGTTTCCACCGCAACCGAACTCCAGCAGATAGTCGTCACCGCGGCGGCAATCTCGAAATACCGCCCCGAGACAACTTACGGCGCGACCTTCACCGACACCCCCTCCGAACGCGTCCCCGTGACCGTCGATGTCCTGACAGAGGACTTCATCCGAGACCGGAATGTCAAAGACCTCGACCAGTTGCTCTCCTACGAGCCGGGCGTTTCAACCGGCGGAAGGACGATGATGTCTCGCACGGCCGGGCAATACACGGTGCGCGGAATGCCCGGGAATGAAGTCTACCTCAACGGCGTCGTGCCGGCTTCGCTCGCCACCGGAGTCTGGATGGATCCGAATGTGCTGGATCGGATTGAAGTGGTCAAGGGCGCAATGGGCGGCGGCTTTGGTGGCCAGACAGTCAGCATCCCGGGCGGCTACGGCGCGGGCGGAATGGTCGTGCTGAAAACCAAACGCGCTGAACTCGATGACAACTTCGGGCGCCTCGAAAGTCGTACCTCCGTCGGAAAACATCTCTGGGGCGAGCGCATCATCGGAGACTGGAACCGCCACAACGAATCGGGGAAAGTCGCCATCCGGTTGCCCTTTGCGCTTGCCTCTGAGCAGACCTTCTGGGCTCCGTCGGATGCAAAACCGGGGCAAAGTTTCACATTTGCCCCTTCTGTCACATTCCGTCCGAGCGAGGAATTGACCTTCGGAGTCGACACGCTGATGCAATACAGCGACCGACCGGCCTATCAGGGCATTTCCCTCAAGGACGGCCAACCCAACCAGGCCTTTGGCTACCACTGGGACACCGACATCGCGGAAGCGACAGGGCTTGACCTGCGTGACTATTTCGCGACCTTTTCGGTGCTGCCCTGGATCGAATACCGGCCAACAGAAGCGTGGAAAATCCGGGCCGGCGGCGCCTTTGGCTGGAGTCACCTGAAGTTCAACCATTTTGGCCCCAATAGCGTCGGCCCCACGCAGACCAACCCCTACGAAGCATCCTACTACGACACCATCTACCGTCAGTACAGCGGGTATGTCCACAGCCTCTACACACTCGAAACGGGGCCCGTCAAGCAGACCATTTTTGTAGGGGGCGACTACATCGGAAAAGACCAGCAAGGGCGAAGCACCTTCCAATCCGTCGCAACGCCCACGCTTCTTGATCCAGACACCATCACGCCGACCTCCGCCTATCTTCAAAAGTTTGGATTGATCCTCCAAGATGAAATCGAATGGTGGCGGTTTACGGCACTGGCCGGGTTGCGCGGCGACTATCATATCAGCGCGAACCATAACCACGCCGAGACCCTTTCGCCCCGCGGCGGGCTCACCTTCCGTATCTTCGACTGGCTGATCCCCTTCGCCAATGTCTCCCTCACGCGAGCCCCCAACTACGGCTATTATCGAAACAGCACCGATACCTCGACCGAACTCACCTCCGAATGGCAAGCTATCCAGTACGAAGCCGGCTTGAGAGTTTCCCCTGTCGAGAAGTTCTGGATTACCGCGTCCGCCTTCCAAATCGACCAGAACAACCTCGCCTCGACAGTCCAGAATGTCACGACGGAAGAGGGATCCGTCCGCTCCCGCGGCTTTGAGGTCAACGCCAGCGGCGACCTTACCGAGGACTGGTCGCTCTTCGCCGGCTACACCTGGCTCGACTACGAAAACCGCCAAAGTGGCGCCCATTTCGACCGTTTTCCACCCAATACCATCGCTCTCTACACGACCTACCGGGCCCGATTCCTCTACGACACCGTTTGGGGGGTCGGCTGGCGCTACAAAGACAGTTGGCTTGAAACCGTTCGGGGTGAAATGGTTCCTCAGGGCAGCAATGTCAAATCCTTCAGCGCCTTCGATGCGAGCCTTGACATTCCCTTGGGGGAAACCTGCGCCCTCAGGCTGGCAATCCGCAACATCTTCGACAAGCGCTATGTCGAATCCGCCAGAAACCTCCAATCGTTCCCCGGCGAACCGCGCACCTTCGAACTGACTCTTAGGTACAACTTCTAACCCGCTACCGTCCGATTCCAACCGCGCAGGCTCAACCGGGGATTTCCCGTCGACAAAAAAGCGGGAAGATGGTAGAATAGTCCACAGAACCCCAGTGGAGCATCTGTGAAAGAAACCATCGAGAATACCCGCAACTTCTGCATCATCGCACACATCGACCACGGCAAGACGACCCTTTCCGATCGCATCCTCGAAGCGACCAAGGCCATCGATCAGCGCCAACTTCGGGAACAGACTCTTGATGCCATGGATTTGGAACGCGAACGGGGTATCACCATCAAGAGCCACCCCGTCTCGATGCACTACACGGCCAAGAACGGACAGACCTATCGCTTTAACCTCATCGACACGCCTGGGCATGTCGATTTTTCATACGAAGTCTCGCGCAGTATGGGGGCCTGCGAAGGTGCCATCCTAGTTGTCGACGCAGCGCAGGGTGTCGAAGCCCAGACCGTTGCCAATACCTACTTGGCAATCGACGCTGATCTGGAAATCGTCCCCGTCCTGAATAAGGTCGACTTGCCATCTGCGAATGTACCCGAAGTGCAGAGGCAGATTGAGGAAGTGCTGGGGTTGTCAGTTGGAGACAAACCGCTCCTGATGAGCGCCAAGACCGGGCTTGGTGTAGAGGATGTGCTTGAGGCCATTGTCCACCGTCTGCCTCCGCCAAAGACGGCGGGGAGCGCGGCGCCCCTGCGGGCACTTGTCTTTGACAGCGTTTTCGACATCTACCGCGGCGTTATCACCTATGTTCGGGTGGTCGACGGTACTCTGAAGCCAGGCATGACTGTCTCCTTTATGGTCAGCGGGCAGACTACGCAGGTCAAGGAGGTTGGCATCTTCAGCCCTACCCAGAAGCCAGTCGACGAACTCGCTCCCGGGCAGGTCGGCTACCTAGTCGGAACTATCAAAGACCCCGCCGAGATTAAAATCGGTGACACCGTCACAACCGCGAAAGACGGGGCGGTCGAACGCCTCAAGGGCTTCCGCGAGGTCACGCCGATGGTCTTCAGTGGGGTCTATCCCGTCAGTACGGACGAGTTCGGGAAAGTGCGTGCCGGGCTTGAGAAACTCCACCTCAACGATGCCGCATTCACCTTCCACAACGAGTCGTCTGTCGCACTTGGATTTGGCTTCCGCTGCGGGTTTCTCGGGCTCTTGCACATGGAGGTCGTGCTCGAACGCTTGCGCCGGGAATTTGGTCTCGATATCATCAGCACGCACCCGTCTGTCGTCTACCGTGTCTACCTCACGGACGGCACAATGAAGGCCATCGACAACCCGGTTCAACTGCCCGACATCGTCCGGATCGATCATATCGAAGAACCTATGATCAAGGCGACAATCATCTGCCCGAGCGACTGCATCGGGGATATTATGCGCCTAGTCATGGAGCGCCGGGGAGAAATGAAAGCGACCGAATCCATTGACTCCGTCCGCGTGCTCTTGACCTTCCGAATTCCCCTCAACGAAATCCTCATCGACTTCCACGACACGCTCAAGTCCATCTCGCGCGGCTACGCTTCGATGGACTACGAGACTGACGGCTACCAAGCATCGAACATAGTCAAGATGGAGGTGCTTCTCAATGGAGATCCAGTCGACGCGTTCGCCTGCCTCGTCCACAAAGACCGTGCCGTCTACCGAGGCAAGCAAATCTGCAAAGCCCTCTCGGAGACTATCCCTCCGCACCAGTTCAAGATTCCTGTCCAGGCCGCCATCAACAAGACCATCATCGCCCGCGAGGACATCCGCCCATACCGGAAAGATGTGACCGCCAAACTCTATGGTGGTGATGTCACACGCAAGCAGAAACTCCTCCGGAAACAGGCTGAGGGGAAAAAACGCATGAAGGAGTTCGGTTCCGTCAATGTTCCCCAAAGCGCCTTTATCGCCGTATTGCGAGGAACCGGAGAGGAGCAGAAATAACAATGGACTATCAGCCTCTTCTCCCGCCGCGAACCGCCTGTGTTGGAGAGACTCTATCGGGGCGGGGAACGCTTACCCGACTCCCGACTCTCGCGGCACAAAACTTCGGACCGCGTGGCTTTATTATTACGGGGCGGCACTCAACCTTGGAGGGACATTGGCGCCGCTCAGCCACCGGAGAACCTACGACCGACGAGGTGGACGCGTTGCGAACGATCCTCGCCGACGCCAAGCCTGATTGGGTTGCCGCGATCGGAGGCGGAAGCGTGCTTGACCTGGCAAAGGCCGCCACGGGGCTCTGTCAACTTTCCCAATCGACAGCATACTACCAAGCACATCCAGAAGAACTCAGGCCATCATCCATTCCCCTCCTAGCCGCGCCCACAACGGCAGGAACGGGCAGTGAGGCGACGACAGTTTCCGTTCTGACCTGTACCGAGAAGCACCTCAAGGCCTCAATACGCCACCCCAGTTGGCTCGCGCGCCTAGTCGTGCTCGACGCGGATACGCTTAATGGCGCACCTCGGGAGGTGATCGTACACTCGGGATTGGACGCCTACACGCAGGCCTATGAGTCCCTGGTCAGCCGCTATGCAACGCCCTACACGCAGCAGCTTTCACGACTTGGACTGGCGACGATTCGCCGCACATTGCCACAGGTTGCCAAGGGCGACTACGCCCCGGCTCAGCAGCTGCTTGAGGCAAGTTATCTCGTGGGCGTTGCCTTTGCCCAATCGCACCTCGGGGTGGTGCACGGGTTGGCCCATCCGCTCGGGGCCCGCTACCACATTCCGCACGGTGCCTGCTGTGCGGCCTGCCTGCCGGCAGCAGTAGCCTTCAATCAGATTTATAAACTCGACTTGTCTCTTCTGGATGAAGTCGGATTCCGCAATCCATTCTGTGGCAAAACCCTTTTGGAGCGCGAACAGATTGTGGCCGAAACGCTTGCTTCGGGCTCGACCAGGGCCAATCCGCGCACGGTTTCAGCGGCCGACGCAGCGGCGCTTCTTGAAACAATTTTTGGAGTCTAGTCTATGCGCATACTTATCACCGGCGGGAGTGGTTTTCTCGGCATCAACCTCGTACGGCATCTGCTGACGAAAGGTGAGGTCGAGGAGATTCGATCCATCGATCTTGTTCCTTTCGACTACCCAGAAAAGGATCGCATCCGACCGCTTGTAGGGGATATTCGCGACCCGAAAGCCGTCGCGGAGGTGATGCAGGGTGTGGATTGTGTTGTACACACTGCGGCGGCGTTGCCGCTCTACTCGAAGGAGGACATCTTCTCCACGGATGTCGGTGGAACGAAACTGTTGCTCGACACGGCTCAGCGCTTGGGAATCCAGCGTTTTGTGATGATTTCCTCGACCGCAGTCTACGGCATTCCCGACCACCACCCACTCTACGAAACCGACAAACTCGAAGGCGTCGGATACTACGGGCAAGCGAAGATTGAGGCCGAATCCTTATGCCTGGAAAGCCGCAGACAAGGGATGTGCGTGCCGATTCTTCGACCCAAATCCTTCATCGGACCGGAGCGCCTCGGGGTCTTCGCGCTCTTCTACGACTGGGCGTACACCGGGCACGGCTTTCCGATGATTGGGAGCGGGAAGAACCGCTACCAGTTGATGGATGTCGACGACCTGTGCCAAGCCATCTGGCTTACCCTTACCTTGCAACCTTCTGTGGTCAACGATACCTACAATATCGGGGCGAAGGAATACACCACCATGCGCGAGGACTACCAATCTGTCCTCGACGAAGCCGGCTATGGCAAGCGCATCCGAACATTCCCTGCCGCACCGATGATTTGGACACTCCGCATCCTGGAGCGGCTCCACCTCTCGCCCCTCTACAAGTGGGTCTACGAAACCGCCTCGAAGGACTCCTTCGTCAGCATCGAAAAGGCGCAGCAGAAACTCGGCTTCGCCCCCCGATACTCCAACAAGGATGCCCTCGTGCGCAACTACCGCTGGTATGTGGACAATGTTGACCGCTTCAAGGGACAGTCCGGCGTGTCGCACCGAGTCCCCTGGAAACAAGGCATCCTGGAGTTCGCAAAATGGTTCTTCTGACGCTTGACCGAGCCCTCTCGACAGCGACGGCGGCGCTTTGGCGCGATGCCGAATGCTTTTGGACTTTGGCATGGGAAAACACCCTCTCCCAGCCCGAATGGGTGCGCCGCCTGACCGCACAGTCCCCCATTCCCCTGAACACCATCGATGCCTGTTGCGTCGGTACCGGGCCAGGCTCCTTCTCGGGCATTCGCGCGGCAATCGCCTTCGCTCAAGGGCTCACCCTACCGGGCAGAAAGAAACTGCTCGGCGCCAGTGGAATCGCCGCCCTTTCAGAGCGTATCGGACACCCCGTCGTGGGCGATGCCCGGCGCGGGAAGGTCTGGATTTTCGACGGCGAATTCCACTTGGAGCCGCAGGCAACATTCTCCCCCAAGGAACCCGTTTTCACCCCCGATGCCGCGCGCCTCTCGCGCCTCTTTCCGAACAGCGAGTTCAAGCAAATCCATCCTGATCCGACAGACCTTGGGCGCTACCTTCTCGCCCATCCCGAAGCCGCAGCCGCAGATCCCGAACCCGTCTATCTTCAACCCGCCGTATGAAGCCACTCGGAAACGACTGGGACGATATTTTACGCGAGGCATTCATCCAGCCCTCCTACCTTTCCCTGCGCGAGTTCCTCAAGCGTGAATACACCTCGCGGACGGTCTATCCGCCTATGGAGCTCATCTACACCGCCCTCCGTTTAACCCCCTACGCCGCCACAAAAGTCGTCATTCTAGGCCAAGACCCCTACCATGAACCAGGCCAGGCTCAAGGGCTGGCATTCTCCGTCCCCAAAGGAGTTCCCCTGCCCCCATCCCTACGCAACATCTTCAAAGAACTCGAGGCCGACTTGGGTATCCCTCCCGCGACCAATGGCAACCTTTTCGGCTGGGCAAAGCAAGGCGTACTCCTGCTCAACACCGTCCTGACTGTCGCCCACGGACTTGCCAATTCCCATCGAGGGCATGGCTGGGAAATCCTGACCGATACCATCGTCTCGAAACTCGCCGAACGCACGAAACCCATCGTCTTCCTGCTGTGGGGGCGCAACGCACAAGATAAGCGACGCCTCATCACCGCGCCGCAGCATCTCATCCTTGAAGCCCCCCATCCTAGCCCGCTCTCAGCCAGTAGAGGCTTCTTCGGCTGCCGCCACTTCTCCCAAACCAACGCATTCCTCGAAAGCCAAGGGGAAAAACCCATCGACTGGGGCGCAAATGAAGCCTGAACTCCTAGCCCCGGCAGGCAACTTCGAGGCCGCTTGTGCAGCATTTCAATATGGTGCCGACGCCGTCTACCTTGGACTCAAACGCTTCTCAGCACGCGCTTCCGCAGGCAACTTTACACGAGAAGAACTCGCCCGATTGGCTGCATACGCGGCAACCTTCGAGCCCCGGAAACGGATTTATGCCGCGATCAACACGCTCTTGACCGACGACGAGTTGAATGCGGCAATCGAAGATCTGGCTTTCCTCTCATCCGTCCCGGTCGATGGCATCATCGTCCAAGATGTAGGGCTTGCGCGCGTCATCCGAAAGCACTTCCCCGAACTGCCTCTCCACGCCTCAACGCAGATGGTTGTGCACAACCTGGCGGGGGCACAGGAACTGGTCCGTTTGGGCTTTTCGCGCGTTGTGACGGCACGGGAACTATCACCAGAAGAGAATGCGCTGATAGCCCGGAACACGGCGCTGGAAGTAGAAGTTTTCGTGCACGGTGCGCTCTGCTACAGTATCAGTGGGTTATGCCTCTTTTCGGAGTTAGGATGCGGCCGAAGCGGGAACCGTGGCGTTTGCAACTACTCCTGCAGAGAAGCATTTGAAGGGCGAAAACAAACCTATGGTCACCCCTTCTCCATGAAAGACCTTTCCATGGCGCAACACCTTCCCGCACTGATTAAAGGTGGGATTGCATCACTCAAAATCGAAGGCAGGATGAAGTCCCCGCTCTATGTAGCCACGGTTTGCGCCTACTACCGCGCCTTGCTTGATGGCATACCGAATCCTTCGCCAGACAGGCAGACCGTGTTTGCCCGCGCAGCAACCGATTTAATGGGCCCGGATGTAATCGACAGCCATACGGTAGGGCACCATGGTGCGCCACTCGGGAAAGTCCTTTCCGTACGGGGCTCCGTTATGCGGATTCGCCCCAGGCGGAACATTGAAGTGCATGATGGTATTCAGTTGGATCTGCCCCAAAGCGATGGCAGACCTTGGGGATTTTCTGTTGCTTCTCTAACGACGGAAGCGGGCCGCAGAATCTTCACCGCCTGCGCCGGAAAGGTTGTCGAGGTGGGGTTGCCCGAGGATCATCCCTTTATTCCTGCCGGAACTGAGGTCTTCCTCGCCTCGTCCCAAGAGGTTAAACGGAACTACCGCATTGCACGGCCACGAGAGGGCCACATGCAAAGAGTCTGGCGTCCCCATTTGCGCGTTGCTCTCGCGCCCGATGGTGTGCGCGCTCAGGCTGCAAATCTTGAAGTCTTTGTGCCTGGTCGGTTGCCGCCAGCCGCCGATGCGAACAAGAGTGTCGAGGCCGTCCGAAAGGCTTTTGATACGGCTACTTTCCGCCCATCTTCGCTGGAGATTGATTGCTCCGGACTGTTTGCTCCCCTATCTTTGTTGAACGAAGCGCGCAGGCAACTCTGCGCGGCCTTGGCACATCAGGAAGAGTCGACGTGGCGGGCGCGGGCAGATCAGGTTCGGGCAAAAGTTGAAGCCGAGTCGCAAACTATCCCCGAGTTCCGCCAACTGGCAGAAGAGGAGGTGGTTGCTCTGCCTTATTTTACCCGTTCGAAGGAGTGGAATGCGCTCGAAAAACGGGTTAAAAAGGGGGGGGGAAAGCCTTTTGCCGCGACTGGTTTGGCAACAGTAGCCTTGTTGAGAGATGCGGGGTTCAAGGGGTTTCCGGTGCTATGGAGTTGCTATGCTTACAACGCCCAAGCGCGCCTGTTTTGGCGTGATCTTGGGGTTGGTTGCGTTGTTGTCCCGGGGGCAAATATTCCCCGCTTCGTCTCCTGCCACAGGCCCGACTTGCCATTGGGCGAGGTCTATCGAGATGGTCGAGGGGAGAAGTTGGTCACGGTTGAAAAAGACGGTATCTATCTGACGAGGGCTCTGTGAAAATCCTACTTCTTGCTCTGCTTGTCGTTCCCCTTCTCTCTGCCGAAATTGCCTTTGTGACGAGCGAGTCCACCACGGTCGATCTCTCGACCCGGCAGGAGTGCGAGGTTGCCATTGTCCGTGGTTGCACTTGGCTTCGGGCGCAGACGAATGCAACGGCTTTGGCGAGTGCAATCGAGCAAACTTTACTCTCGCCTCCCTTGCCTCCAAAGGGGGAAGAGCCTGGGTCGACTGCTGACCGTCTCATTGTATCTCAACGGCGCGATGCCGTTTCCGGCGGAGGCTATTGGAACGGACAGGACGGGCGCCCTTCTATCACCAATACGGTGCGCAACTTATTCATCCTCAAATCTCTCTGATGCCTAATGAAAGTGCTGCTTCACACCTGTTGCGGCCCCTGCGCGACCCATTGCGTACGGAAGCTTCGGGAATTGGGACACGAGCCAGTGCTCTTCTTCTCCAACGCCAACATCTGCTCGCAGCGCGAGTTCAATCGTCGCCTTTTGGCAGCCCGCACGCTAGCCGATCAGGAAGGGGTTCTGATGCTTGTCGACCCTCCAGACCACAAAGAGTGGAGGCAGGTGGTCGCAACAGGGGTTGAGCGCGCCCCCGAAGGTGGAGAACGGTGCGAGCGCTGTTTCCGATACTCTCTCGGCCGCACGCTTCAGGCACTTGGAGAGAGTGGTTGCGAAGCCTTCACGACCTCTCTGACCGTCAGCCCGCATAAGCGTTCCGAAACGCTCTTGCGCATTGGCTCGGAATTGGGCGGCGCGAAGTTTCTTCCGGTCAACTTTAAGAAAGAGAACGGATACGCAAAGTCTGTGGCGCGGGCCAACGCGCTCGGGCTCTACCGCCAAAACTTCTGCGGTTGCGAATTCTCCCGGGCGTCCCTTCTGCAGCGCATTCTGCGTTCTTGCAAACGCCTTTTCTCCGCTCCGCGAAACATCAGACGCGACTGACACCTCATCGGGAGAAGGTTGCTACCCAATGCCCCCGCTCCTGCCAACGAATCCTCCGCGAGCCTAGCAACCTTTCCCTCCAACAGGTGCCAACCTTTCATCCCCGTCCGACACAGGAATCGTCTTCGGAGATTCCGCGTCAGGCGTTATTTCGCTTTCCCCGGGCGAGCCAGTTTGCTATACTTTCTAGGAGATGAGCGTCTTGCGTAAAATCCTCCTTGCCGCGCTTGCCTGCACCGTCCTTGGCGCCGAAGCAGCCGAGTGGTATGTCGCCGCCAACGGCAACGATTCCTCGGCCGGCACCGCCGCCGCGCCGCTGGCAACTCTCGCTGCCGCCATTGCCAAGGCCTCCGCCGGCGATACCGTTTGGATTGGCGACGGGACTTTCTCCGGTGGTGTCACTGTCTCGAAGAACATCGTCATACGGTCCCTCAATGGAGCCGCGCGCACCCAACTCACCGGGGGCGGCGCAACTGGACTTTCTATGACCGCCGGAACCGTCCGCGGGCTCACCATCAAAGGCTACTCCACCGCCGGCGTCCAATTCCAGCACAGCGCCCCCGGGCAGACCATCCGCGCACAGGACTGCATCTTCACCTCCTGCGCCA
>JAXFQS010000141.1:0-29527 GCA_034178815.1 Kiritimatiellia bacterium
TACGCACCGTTTGCTATCCTCCCAAGCAAGGATTTCCCCCAAAAGGTAGGCACCATGCATGTCATTGTCTGCATAAAACAGGTTCCGGACACGACCAATGTCCGCATCAACCCAAAAACCAACACCCTGATGCGCGAAGGCGTTGAGTCGATTGTCAACCCCTTCGACGAATACGCCCTCGAACTCGGACTGACGCTCAAAGACCGGCTCGGCGCCAAAGTCTCCGTTGTCTCGATGGGCCCTCCCCAAGCCCAAGTCATTCTCCGGGAGGCCCTCGCCAAAGGAGCCGACGCCGCCTATTTGGTGACCGACCGGGCCTTCGCCGGCTCCGACACCCTCGCGACCTCCTACACTCTGGCCAAGGCAATAGCCAAAATAGCCCCCCACCCCGACCTTGTTCTCTTCGGAAAACAGGCCATTGACGGCGACACCGCGCAAGTCGGTCCCGGCGTCTCGGAATACCTCGGCTACCCGCTAGTCACCTATGTTCAAACCCTCGAACAGGGCACAACCGAAAACGCCCTCGTCGCCCAAACCCAAATGGACGACGGAACCTGCACCGTCGAAGTTCCGCTTCCTGCCGTGATGACCGTCGTCAAAGAAGGCGTCGCCCCCCGATTCGCCTCCCTCGCCGGTTCCATCCAAGCCCGCCGTGCTGACATTCCCTTCGAAACCTCCGCCACCATCCAGGCCGAGAAACCCTTCACCGGACTCGATGGTTCCCCAACCAAAGTCGTGCGCATCTTCGCCCCCCCCGTCAAAGCCGGCGGTCGTAAAATCGACGCAACCGCCGACCTCGACGCCGCCCTCGAAGCCATCCTCCAGACGCTCAGCGAGAAAGGAATCGCCTAGCATGGACGCCCCCATCACCATCGACCTCTCCAAGTGCCGCGGCTGCACCAAATGCGTCTCCGGGTGCCCCTTCGGGGCCCTCTCGATGACAGACGCTCCCGAGAAACGCGACCGCAAAGCACAACTCTCCGGAGACTGCCGCGCCTGCGGCGCCTGCATTAGAAACTGCCCCTTCGGCGCTATCGCCGAAACCCAGAAAAAAGGAACCCGCGGAACCCCAGACAAAGAAACCTACCACGATATCTGGGTCTTCGCCGAACAACGCGGCGGCACCGTCCAAGAAGTTGCCTTCGAACTACTCACCCAGGGCCGCAAATTGGCCCTTGATCGCGGTTGCTCCCTCGGGGCCGTTCTGCTCGGGCACCAAGTCACCCCTCTCGCCCAAGAACTGATAGCCGCCGGAGCCGACAAAGTCTACATTGTCGACCAGCCCCAACTGGCAGACTACGATGCCGATGCCTATACCGATGCCCTAGCCGAACTCATCCGCCGCCATAAACCCGAGATTGTCCTGGCAGGCGCCACAGCCATCGGTCGCTCCTTCTTCGCCAAAGTCGCCGTCCGCTCAAAAACCGGACTTACCGCCGACTGCACGGCACTCGAAATTGACCCCGAAAGCAAACTCCTGTGGCAGACCCGTCCAGCCTTCGGCGGAAACATTATGGCAACCATCATGTGCCCAGACCACAGACCGCAGATGGCGACCGTGCGCCCGAAAGTCTTCCGCAAAACCCCGCTAGACCCCTCGCGAAAAGGCGAAATCCTAGAGGAAATCCTAAATCAGATTACCGCCCGGACAAAGCTTCTCAAGACCCAACATGCGGCAGATGGGCTGGACATTTCCGCCGCAGAAATCATCGTCTCCGGCGGGCGTGGACTGGGTAAAGCGGAGAACTTCTCGCTCGTCCGCGAGCTTGCAGATCTGCTCGGCGGAGTCGTAGGTTCCTCTAGGGCTTGCGTTGACGCCGGTTGGATTGGGGCATCCCATCAAGTCGGACAAACTGGAAAGACCGTCTGCCCCAAACTCTACCTCGCGCTTGGCATCTCGGGAGCCATCCAGCACACCGCGGGCATGGCCAACTCCGACTGCATCATAGCGGTAAACAAAGACCCCGACGCTCCTATTTTCCAGGTGGCTGACTTGGGTATCGTCGGCGATTTGCAAATCATAGTTCCCCGACTGATTGCCGCGCTGAAGGCCAAAGCCAAGGAGGGTAAATAAGATGGCAAAACCTATTGAAACCGATGTATTGTGCATTGGCGCCGGTGTGGCCGGTCTCTCGACAGCTCTTGCCCTAGTTCGGCGTTTGAAAGCCGGGGGGAGCAAGGAACTTCCCCGTGTATTGGTACTTGAGAAAAGCCGTGCCGTTGGCAATCATGTGCTCTCCGGAGCCGTGATGGATCCTGAGGGATTCCGCCTTTTGTTGACGGAAGACGAGTTCGCCAAACTTCCAATCGAAAGCACGGTATCCAAGGAGGCCTTCGCGTTACTCTCCAGCGCCCAAAGGGGGATAAAACTCCCGCTCATGGCCAAGTTCCCGGTGATGAAGGCCGAGGGGTTCCCCTTAGTCTCTCTGACCAAAGTCACGCGTTACTTGGCAACGCTCTGCGAGCAGGAGGGGATTGAAATCCATACGGGTTTTGCCGCCGCAGAATTGATTGAGGAGGATGGTCTGATTGTTGGCGCAAGAACCGGTGAGAAGGGGCTTGACAAGTCGGGATGTCCGAAGGCGAATCATTTGCCCCCTGAGGAGATTCGGGCGCGTGTGACGGTTCTAGCTGAAGGCGGCTATGGCATCCTCACGGAGCGGTTGATCCGGGGGAGGAAACTGCGTTCTACCCGCCCGCAGACCTATGCCCTAGCCTTCAAAGAGCTATACGAGGTTCCGGCCAACAACCGTGCCGGGGAAATCGTCCATACATTCGGCTGGCCGATGCCCGATCTGCACACCTATGGCGGCGGTTTTGTCTACCATATGAATGCGACGACTGTCGCGGTGGGGCTGGCGGTTGGGCTTGACTACACGAAGCCCGACTTCGATCCTCACGCGGCGTTCCGCAGGTTCAAGGCGCACCCATTTATCCGCTCCCACATCGAGAGCGGGAAGGTCGTGGCCTATGGGGCGAAGGTCATTCCCGAGGGGGGACTGCTGTCGCTTCCGGCGCTCTCGCTCAACGGCGCGTTGATTGTCGGTGATGCGGCCGGACTGGTCGACTCGCTGCGTATCAAGGGCATCCACTTGGCGGTCGAATCGGGAATTGCGGCGGGCGAGACGCTTGCCGACTGTTGGGAGCACGGGCAGGACTTTGGGGAGCCGGCGTTGCTGGCCTACCGGGGCAAGATTCGCCTGATGCCTGGCTGGAGACAGCTTGAGCGCGTGCAGAGCGTCCGGGCTCCCTTCAGCCGCAACCTGCTGTTAGGAATGGCGGCGGCCGGATGTGCGGTTTTTAAGATCCCCTTCCTCCGATTCAAGGTCGAAGACGATGCAGACGCGACCCGACCTCTTGCCAAGGATTCAGCAGGGAAACAACCATCCTTACGCACTTCTGAGTACTCCAAAGACCGTCTTGGCGATCTCTTCCTGTCGGGCACCGTCCACGATGAAGATCAGCCTTGTCACTTGAAAATCAAAGACGAGGCCAAGTGTGCAGAGTGCCTTACCCGTTTTGGCGCGCCGTGCCTCAAGTTCTGCCCAGCCGAGGTTTACCGGCTGGAGGATGGGAAAATCAAGGTTGACTTCTCGAACTGCCTACACTGCAAGACTTGCCAGATCAAGGACCCTCTCCACAATATCGAGTGGTGTTTCCCGACGGGCGGTGAAGGACCCCGCTACACTCGAATGTAGCAATTGGTCCAACACCTGCCTAACTTGAGAGGGCTGGTATTGCTACCGATGCTCCCTCTTGCTAGGCACCTATTTCGCGCAAGAATTGATTTCCAGCTCCCGTTTGAACTGTCTCCGGGCACGCAGGCTTGGATGTTGATTGCCTGTCTATTCCCAAGGCATCGCAGTTGGGAGGATCGGTAGCGAGCGGGAATCTGTGTGAAGCGCCCTTTACTTTGCGGGCGCCCTGCCCCGGAATCCCCTATAGCAGGGCCAACAAGGCACGCAAAAATGAAGCTAGCATGCTGACAACGAGTCAGCCTCGCTTCTCGCTTGCAATCCGCTGCGGTATAAGGTATACTAAACAACCGTTTCCATTTAGGTCTTCCGAATGCACTTTACGATAGTCGAGGGCGGAGTCACCGCGCCCAAAGGATTCCAGGCCGCCGGTGTTGAGTCCGGGGTCAAATATGCCGGACGCAAGGATGTGGCGCTCATCTACTCTGATACCGAGGCGGTGGTCGCCGGGGTTTTCACGACCAACCGTGTCGCCGCCGCACCGGTTCTAATCGATCGAGCCATTGTCGCCAAAGGCCGTGCCCGCGCCATATTGGCCAACAGCGGGTGCGCCAATGCCTGCACCGGACCGCAAGGTCTTGAGGCCGCTCGCCACACCGCACAAGCCGCCGCCGAAGCACTCGGCGTTCCCGTTGACCAAGTCCTTGTCTGCTCGACCGGCGTCATTGGCGCCCCCCTTCCGGAGAAAATCATTGCAGCGGGCGCTAGGCTTTGCGCGCAACGCCTCTCCCCCACAGGCGGGCACGATGCGGCCTCGGCCATTATTACCACCGACACCCACACGAAGGAATATGCCGTCTCCTGCGAGATTGACGGAAAGACCATCACCATCGGTGGAATCTGCAAAGGTGCAGGCATGATTGAGCCGAATATGGCCACAATGCTCGCATTCCTGACCACCGATGCAGCCGTCGCCCCAGATGCCCTCCAAACCGCCGTCAAAGAGACGGCCGATGCCAGTTTCAACAAGGTCATAGTCGACGGTGACCAAAGCACCAACGACACCTTTCTCCTGCTGGCCAATGGGCATGCCGGAAACGCCCCTCTGACCCCCACCCATCCCCAGTGGGAAACCTTCCGCACGGCCCTGCGCGAAGTCGCCGTCCACTTGGCAAAAGAGATTGTCCTCGACGGCGAAGGAGCCACCAAATTCGTCACCATCCGCGTCCGTCGCGCCGCCACAACTGAGGATGCCCGCCTCATCGCGCGGGCTATCGCCAAATCCCCCTTGGCAAAAACCTCTTGGTTCGGGCTCGACCCGAACTGGGGACGCATCATCGCCGCCGCGGGCTATTCCGGAGCCGCCGTCGACGACCATAAAGTGCGCATCTCCTACGGCGAACATCCCGCCTACGATTGCGGCACAGTCGCATCCAAAGAAACATTGGACAACATTCAAGCGCTGATGAAAAACTCCCGCGCCTTTGACATTACCGTCGACCTCGGGCTCGGCGATGGCGAAGAGACCCTCTTCACCTGCGACTTCTCCTTCGACTATGTCAAAATCAACGCCGAATACACCACCTGATCGCCCCATGCACACCATTCACACCACCGAAAGCATCGATAAACTCATCGCCAAAGCCGATGTACTCGTCGAAGCAATGCCCTACATCCAGGACTTCCGCGGCGCAACGGTCCTCGTCAAGGTTGGAGGCAGCGTTATGGAGTCCGACGAAAACCTTCGCCGCCTCCTCTCCGACATCGCCTTGATGCGCACTGTCGGCATGAAAGTCATCCTCGTTCATGGAGGCGGGAAAGCCATCTCAAGGGGAATGGAAGCCGCCGGTGTCGAACCCAAATTCGTCCAGGGGCTGCGCGTCACCACCGACAAAGCCATCGCAGTCGTTGAAGATGTCATCAAGAATCGCGTCAACGCCCATGTGCTGGAAATACTGACCGCTCTCAATGTCGCAGCCCGCCCCATTCACGGTGACTGGATCATCCGTGTCGAACGCAAGACCGGAACCGACGAGAACGGCACACCCATCGACTGGGGCTATGTCGGAACCCCCGTCAGTGTGAACGCCTCGCTCGTGCGCGAAATGTCAGATGCCGGCGTCATCCCCGTAATCACCCCCCTCGGACTCGGGCCAGACGGAAAACTCTATAATGTCAATGCCGACACCGCCGCAGTCGCCATCGCCAAAGCCCTGCGCGTGCGCAAACTCGCCTTCATATCCGACGTCCCGGGACTGCTCATGGATGTCAACGACCCCGCGTCGCTGATAAAGACCCTGCGCGTCGGCAACATCCCCAAACTCCGCGAAACAGGCGTAATCGGCGGAGGTATGCTCCCAAAACTGGCCTCCTGCGCCGAGGCCATTGCGGCGGGCGTCGAGAAAGTGCATATGGTAGACGGACGAATGCCCCACTCCCTGCTTCTCGAAATCTTCACAAAACAAGGCGTAGGAACGGAGATCAAAGCCGATGAATAAAAAGTCCCAAGCCATCGCAACCCGATTCAGCGAACAGCTCATGCACACCTACGCCCCGAGCGTCGCCATTGCCGAAGGGCATGGATGCAAAGTCACTGACGCCGACGGGCGCAAATCCCTCGACTTCACCTCCGGCATTGCTGTTCACGCGCTCGGTCATTGCCACCCGTCCGTTGTTTCCGCCATCCAGAAACAAGCCGCCAAACTCATCCACTCATCAAATCTCTTCTATAGCACCCCTTGCATTGAACTTGCCGAGAAACTCAATGCACTTGGACTCCAGGGCAAAACCTTCTTCTGTAACTCCGGTGCGGAAGCCAATGAAGCAATGGTCAAGCTTGCCCGCTTTTGGGGACAAGATAAGGGTAAATACGAAGTCATCACAATGGAGAAATCCTTCCATGGCCGCACGCTTGCCATGTGCGCCGCCACCGGACAATCCAAAGTCCAGAAAGGATTCGATCCCCTTCCCGTCGGCTTTGCCTACGCCAAGTTCAACGATCTGGCCTCAGTTGAAGCGCAGATTACGGACAAGACCGTTGCCATTCTCATCGAATGCGTTCAGGGCGAAGGTGGCGTTGTGCCGGCTACGCGCGAGTTTGTCGAGGGCGTTCGCCATCTCTGCGATGAGCGCGGCTTGCTGATGCTCTGCGATGAAGTCCAATGTGGCATGGGGCGTACAGGCGAATGGTTTGGTTGGCAGAACTACGGGGTAAAACCCGATGCATTCTCTCTTGCCAAAGCCCTCGGAGGCGGACTGCCGATGGGAGCGCTTTGCGCCAATGCGGAACTAGCCGCCCTTTGGCAACCCGGCAACCATGCATCCACATTCGGCGGAAATCCTGTCGCGGCGGCGGCAGCACTTGCTGTGATCGAGACCATTGGGCGCGAGAAGATTCTCGAACAGGTCAAAATCTCAGGAGAAGCCATCAAGGCCGCGCTTGAGACCTTTGTCGACAAGTACGACGATTGCCTGGCTGTACGCGGGCTTGGGTTGCTGGTTGGTCTGGAGGTCAAAGGCGCGGCGAAAGAGGTTGTCGATGCGGTTCGGCCGATGGGCCTACTTTGCTGTGCCGCCGGCGAGCATGTTGTCCGATTCCTGCCGCCTCTGAATGTCACCAGCGATGAGCTGGAAGAGGCCATGGATATGCTCAGCGATGCTCTCGACGAACTCTACGCGTAAATTTCTAAAACACTCACCAGAAAGCGATTCACTATGGCTCTGACACTTGAAAAGCTCAAAGGCAAAACCGTTGCGGCCTGCGTCTCGGGCGGTCTCGACTCGCGCACCATCTGCAAAGTGATGACCGAGGCTGGCATTAAGGTTGTGGGATTCTCTGCCGACCTGGGCCAACCTGACGAAACGGACATCAATGACATCAAGAAGCGCATGGCGCCTACGGGCGTTCTTGAGACCGTCATTGTCGACCTTAAGGCCGAAATGGCCGATGCCTGCTTTGAAACAATCAAAGCCCAAGCGATGTACGATGGTGGTTATTGGAACTCCACCGGAATTGGACGCGCCGTAACAATGAAGGGTCTGATTCCCGAGATGAAGAAGCGCAAATGCGTTGCTGTCGTGCACGGGGCTACTGGTCGCGGTAACGACCAGATGCGTATCGAGCGTTACACGAATGTGATTGATCCGAAGATGGGGGTTTTTGCCCCTTGGCGCGACGAAGAACTACTCAAGCGATTCCCTGGTCGTACGGAGATGGCCGACTACTTGGCTTCGTTCGGCATGCCGGCCCCGACAGGCGGCAAGAAGAAGTATTCGACAGACTCGAATCTCGCGGGACTTTCGCATGAGGCGGAAGAACTTGAGAGTATGGAGACTTCGATGCTGATTGTCAAGCCCACAATGGGTGTTTGGCCGCAAAAGGCTCCGAACAAGGTCGAGGAGGTCTCGCTTCGTTTCAAGCAAGGGCGTTGTGTACAAATCAATGGCAAGGATGTCACGCCGCTTGAGGCTATGCTTCAAGCCAATGCCATCGGCGGCCGCAACGGCATCGGCATGAAGCACGCACTCGAAAACCGGATTATTGGCACGAAGTCCCGCGGGGTCTATGAAGCTCCCGGTATGGAACTGCTCTCCTCCGGTCTTCGCTATGTGACGCAAGCGACGATGGATCGCCGTTCGACGCTTCTCTACGGCCAACTCTCCAAACTGATTTCCGACCAAATCTATGATGGCCGCTGGTTTGATCCGTGCACCCGTGCTGCCTTTGCGGCCATTGATGTTTGGGCGAAGTACTGGAATGGAACCGTGAAACTTGGGCTCTACAAGGGCAACATTTTCTTCGACTCCTTGACCGGTTGCAAGGCTTCCATCTACAACGAGGCCGACTCGTCCATGGAGGCGTCCAACGGGCTGAACCAAGTCAGTTCGCAGGGCTTCGCCGAGATTCAGAGCGTTGAAGCCAAAATGCTGGCCATTGCCGGGCAAATTAAACTCTGATTGCCTTCTGAGCTCTAAAGAGTAGGGCATCGCGAGGTTTCGCGATGCCCTTTCTTTATCCCCTATAGATGCCCTCATCCGCATCAAAATGACAGTAAAGCGCACCGCTAGTTGAAATGTACGAAATCTCCCAATTTGCCCTAAGCGATATGGACAATAGACGGACACAGTCCCCGATCCTCTACGAGCTTCTACTTGACTTGTGAAACCGCAAGAAATAGGAGGGGCTCGCCGAAGGAAAGCATCTCGACCTTAGCCGGCAATGTACAACCATCCTCACTTTTCTTAGCACATAGGGGACGGCTGAATTCCGCTCCGCGCCTCTACACTTGGAACCCTAGAAAAGCAGTTGGGGACATGGGCATACTCGCTCCTAGAGGAGGTGAAACAGCACGCAAAGATGGCGACGGGATGCTTCTACAAATGGCAAAATGGGAGGCAATCTTCTTCGCTATCGCTGGTCATTCAGCGATTTCCGCAAAACAGGGACTAGACCTTGATTTTGGGCCAAAGTCGCAAGAACTGGTGCCTACTTCGAGGATTCAACAAGGGTAAAACGGCGGTAAAACCAAACAATTCCGTCTGCGTCGACCTCTCTTATATTGGGGAGGACAATGAGCACTCGTGCGAGGATAGCCGATAGCGTTTTCGTCCCGTGAAACTTGAAATCTTTAGCGGATAATGGAGCCGAAGCCGGACTGCGAGAGGACGGAACAACTGACCGCCGATACTTGGTGGTTCTGCCTGTTTTTCGTTGACCCTTTGTTGCCTCAATCCTGCATTCTCTCGCGATAGACTGTTGCCTTATTATGCAAGAGAGTTTAAGTTATCGAACGCAGGCTCTCTTGACTTTGTTTCCTCAGGGCTAGTTGATAGAAAGCCCAGTTGGGGCGGGTCTGGCTACCCTAGCGAACAGATCAAAAAAGGGGGGGCATTGAGGCCCTTTCGTTGCCGGATATGGTTGACTGAAAATGGGCCCCCGCCAAACTGACATCCACCTTGCGGAAAGGGAACTAAAGCTTACTCTTCCAAGGAAGAAGAGACACCGCTACCTCGTTGTATTTAGTCGTCAGAACAGCCATCCGCTCAAATCAAGCGCCCCTATGTCGAGGCACTTTGCCTTACCCTGTCAGCCATCCGGATATAGGCTCACTTGGGTCTCCGGATGGTCAATCCTAGGATGGTGAAGAGCGGCTAGGGGAGGAGGTGGGTGTAGGCGTTAGTGGACGGCAAAAGTTCGATATTGCGGTGGACGAGGGTTTTCACGCGGTCGCGACCAGTCAACACGGGAATGGGCGTCTTCAACTGATTGTTCAAGGTGATTCCGTCAAGCGTGAGATGACGAACGGTAGCGGCAGGTTCAATGCCGATGGTCGTTGTGGGAAGGGTCGACTCGACGCGCGAGAGGTTGCGAATGGTCACGGTACCGCAGTCAATGGGGCCTTGGAACTGAATCACGGGATAGCTGGCACGAGAGTGGACGCCAATATCGGCGGGAGAAAGAGCCTTTGCAGTGAAGATGTTTTCGAGGTGGATGTCCTCGAAGATACCCCGCGGACGCCCGGGAAAGTAGTGGGTAAAACCAACGGTGTAGACATAGAAATGACCGTGGACATTGCTGATTGTCACGCGGCGAACAGGAGCACCGGTTGAAAGCATCCGAACGGCGCTGTGGCAGTATTCGGCGTAAATGCCGTCAATATCAATATCGGAAATCTCGCCTTGATAGGGGGAATCGGCACCATCGTTGGCGTTGAGCGCCACCATATCGTCGAAACAGGTGCCCCTCAGGTTTGCAACCCGTCCGTGGTGACAACCGCCGTCGAGATGTATGCCGTCCATATTGAGGCGAATGGGATTCCAAGTCTGGAAGTCGAAGGTAATCCCCTCGACGAGGAAGTGGTCGACTCGGCAGAGTTGGATGGAAAAGGTGACCGGATTCATAATCGTCAAATCACGAATCGTCAAGCCGCTCACCCGATCGAACCGGAAGCAGATGCCCATAAAGAAATCGCGCTGATACTCGTTGGGAATAGCCTGTCCTTTTGTCTGGATGGGATTGGGAGCCTGCTTGGCGTTGGCCATATCCCATATTCCGCCAACGATTGCGACCTGTCGATCGCCCTCGCGCCAATTCCGATTCTCCAACATCGCGCAGTTGCTGCCCGGCGCGAGGCGAACCAAGGTAAAGCGATCCAGACGGAGTTCCTGTCCCGAGCCCACCCGCAATGGTTTCGAAATAAGGTAATGCTTCGCGGGGGGCGGCAGGTAGACCAAAGGTGCGCCCGAATCCAAACGCGCCTGAATGGCCGCCGTATCGTCTACGACCCCGTCTCCCACCAACTTCGGCAACTCGCCCCCCTTCGCGCACAAGCCCAGCAACAGGCTCGCCGCGATTCCCAATGCAACTTGACAGCGACTCATCATCTCAACGCTCCGTGAAAAAATTGAATGTGCGGGTAGTCTACCACGCTACCCGATTCTGTGCAAGCAGAAAACCTGTTGAGCACCGACTCCTGCGCCACTTCCCTCCCCGCACCTGTCAACCTTTGCCTACCTTATCTACCAACCTGCAACCCCAACCAGTACCAACCATCCGCCCCCACTCTTGCGTACCAATCTCACCAACACCTACTCGACCAGTCGGCCCAGCGGCAACAAAAATGCGCCGCACCGGAAACCGGCACGGCGCATCTTGGGATAGGCGCGAATCCGTTTGCCCAGAGCGCACCGGCGCCCCTGTGCCCAAACGGCGCAACGCGCGTTATTTTGCCTTCTTCGATGACTTTGCAACACCCTTCTTCGTCGGCTTGCGATAGCCGCACTTCGGGCAAACCCCGTCAACCAGCGAGATGCCGCAAAGCGGGCAACGATCCCGCGTCTTGGAAGGCTTGTACTCGCAAGTCGCCGCATTGACCCCACTGGTGAAGGTCATCTTCGCGATATTGAGTTTGTCCTTGAGCAAGGCGTAGACCATCTTGAGCATTCCCTCGACGGTCATCGTCTCCTTGGTGACCACCAGACGGCACTCCGGATAGGCCGTGCAGAGTTCATTCTTGAACGCCGGGCCCTTCATCGTGTTCGTCGGCGTGCCATCCTTGATGCCCTCCTCGGCGTAAACCCCGAGAATCGCCGGCAGCAACGGATCGTCCTGGCGAAGCACCAGCGCATGGTCGAAGTTCTTCAAGACAGACCAAGCCGTCTTTTGGATTTCATTGCAGGGAAAGACCATATTGACGCCCGGATTGACAGTGTCCTCCACCTCAATCGTCAGAACGCCAGTATGCCCGTGCAGATAGCGCGCCTCGCCACGGAACCCGTAGAACCGATGCGCGTACTGGATGTCAAACCGCGTGATTGAACGCATACTCTACCTCTTTCCTTTTGGGCGGGGCGACCGCGGCACCATGCCGGGCTCCTCGCCGAAATCATCTTGCCCCCCATCCCCCGCCCGAGATTGACCCGCACAGGCCGCGCACAGCCCCGTCACCCGCAACTCGACATGCCGACGGGACACCGGCATTCCCTTGGGTAGCGCAAACCCATCCGGCAGGGGATAATCGACCACCAGACCGCATTCCTCGCAGATAAAATGGGCATGCGGCTCCGTGTGCGTATCATACCGAGCCGCCGACAGCGAATCCATCCGCCGCAACACCCCCAGCGAAGAAAACTCGTTCAAGATACGGTAGACCGACTCCCTCGTCACCGAAGGCGCGCGCCGCTTGGCACGATTCCAAACCTCGTCGACAGAAGGATGCGCCCGCAGCCGCCGCAGTACCTCGAATACCGCAATCCGCTGAACCGTGCACTTCAGCCCCTGTGCATGGCAAAAACTGCGGAATGCCTCCGCATCCATCTCGACAATACGATCCACTGCGACTCCAAATATCTCTCGAACGCAAATAACTATAGCATTTGTTTAGAAAGGTGTCAACCTTATTCTTCACTCCCCCCGAAATGGCTTGCGCAATCGGGGCGGACTTGTTAGAATTTGCCCCATGACCGACCGCCCAGTAGAACGCCTCAATCGCCCCGACAAGCCCCTCGATGCCGCACTCCGACCCAAAGACTTCGGAGACTTTCAGGGGCAGAAGAAGGCCGTCGACCGCCTCCTGCTGGCTGTCGAAGCCGCCAAATTGCGAGGTGACCCCTTGGAGCATGTTCTGCTTTCCGGCCCTCCAGGACTCGGTAAGACAACCCTTGCCTTCATTCTTGGCGAAGCTATGGGCGTGCAGGTGCGAACCACCTCGGGGCCTGTCATCGACAAGCCCGCTGACCTGGCCGGATTACTGACCTCTCTTGAGTCGGGCGACATCCTCTTCATAGACGAAATCCATCGTCTCCAGCGGACAGTCGAAGAGTACCTCTATTCCGCCATGGAGGACTTCGCCCTAGACATCCTCATCGACCAGGGACCCAATGCCAGAAGCGTACGACTTGAGATTCCCCGATTCACCCTCGTAGGAGCCACCACACGCGCCGGACTCATATCCGCCCCGCTCCGTTCAAGGTTCGGCATCTCGGCGCGGCTTGACTACTACCAGAGAGACGACCTCGCCTCAATTGTCACGCGCTCCGCCCAAAAACTCGCAACCCCCATTCGCCCGGATGGAGCCGCCGAAATCGCAGCACGGGCCCGAGGAACGCCACGCATTGCGAACAACCTCCTGCGCCGCGTCCGGGACTACGCCCAAGTCAGAGCCGACGGTACAGTCACCGCCTCCGTCGCCAAAGACGCGCTCACCATGCTCGAAATAGATCCCCATGGACTCGATGCGCTCGATATCCGCATTCTGGAAACCATCGTAGTCAAGTTCGATGGTGGTCCCGTCGGACTTTCCACCATAGCCGTTACTGTTGGAGAAGAGCCCGACACGATAGAAGAAGTCTGCGAGCCCTTCCTGATTCAGGAAGGCTATATCGCCCGCACACCCAAAGGACGAGTTGCCACCCCTCTTGCCCGGGAGCGCCTCGGAATCAAACTATGATCGTCGCAGCAGCCTGCCCCGCCATACGCCCCCTCGCCGTGCGCGAGAATCTGAGAAATTGCCTCCAACTCGCCCGACAGGCGCGCCGAAAGAAAGCCCGGATTGTCCTCTTTCCGCCCGAATGCCTTGCCGGTGTCACTGCGGGTGACCTAGGGGACAACCCAGCCATCCGAAAAGCCATTGACAAAGCGGAAAGCGACTTCCGAAAAGCAACAGAGGGCGACGGTATCCTCTACTTGTTCAACCTCCCGCGCAACGCCGCCATCGAATCGCCAAGTGGCCGCCTTGCGCTCATCTCGGGTGACGAGACGGCAGCCTGCGGGGCAGCACTTCTGCTCAATCCGTCTGCGAACCCCGAGCGCGTCGACACACGCGCCAAACGCCTCCTTCGCATCCGCCAACGGCGCGGCGTGACGGTTCATGTCTCGCCTAGTTCCGGGGAATCCACCTCGCGGCAGGTCTACTCGGGAGCCACGCTCATTGCCAAGGATGGTGTCATTCTGGCGGAAGGTCCCCGCTGGAGTTACGCCAATGTTCTGATTGCCGCCGACACAGATACGCCTGTGACTCCCCCTCCCTTTCATTTTCCCCTTGGCGTTATTACCGATCCGGCCTCGCCCTTCATTCCCTTCGAGCCAGCCATTCGCGACGAACGCATGGGCGAGATCTTTGCAATCCAAACCACTGGTCTAGCCACGCGACTACGCAACAGCGGCATTGATTCGGCCGTGATTGGGCTTTCAGGCGGGCTCGACTCGACGCTGGCCTTACTTGTTACCCATGCCGCCTTCCGCAAACTCGGTTTGCCATTGGCGAACCTCCACTGTGTCACGCTACCGGGGTTTGGCACATCTGGTCGCACCCGGGACAATGCCACGCAACTGGCCGAATTGCTGGGGCTCCACTGCCGCACCATCTCCATAGCCGCCGCCTGCAATCGCCACTTCAAAGACATCGGCCACGATCCCGAGAATCGCGACCTTGTCTACGAGAACGCCCAGGCCAGAGAGCGAACCCAAATCCTTATGGACATAGCCAACCAGGTCGGTGGAATCGTGGTGGGCACGGGCGATCTCTCCGAACTGGCGCTTGGGTGGTGCACATTCAGCGGCGACCAGATTAGCCACTATGCGGTCAATGCCGATCTTCCCAAGACCCTTGTCCGGCAGGTAGTCGCTTGGGTTGCGGAGAACAATCCAGACCTTGAGCCGACGCTCACCGATATTCTCCAGACGCCGATTTCCCCCGAACTGCTGCCGGGGCAGGAGACCGAGACCTTGGTCGGCCCCTACGAGTTGCACGACTACTTTCTCTACCATTTCGTTGGGAAGCGCCTTGCTCCTGCCGAGATTTTCGCCAAGGCGCGAAAGGACTTCCCCGACTACAAGCCCTCGGAAATCAAGCGCTATCTCAACCTCTTCTCGCGACGCCTCGTCACCCAACACTTCAAGCGCTCGTGTACGCCGGACTACCCCATCATCGGGAGCGTCAGTTTCGATTCCTCGGCCTTCTCCCTGCCCGGCGATGCGGACTGGCGCCTGTTCCAAATCTGACCATTTCCAGAGCAGATTCTGCGGCAAGGATGAGCATCTGCTCCGTTTTAGATTGATTTTCACCTTATTTTGTCTATAATAAGCCCGTTTCGCACTGCAACACAAGGTCTAGGCCCCATGGCTCAAAACATCGTTGAGAAGATTCTCTCTGCCCACCTCGTCTCAGGCACCCCGACACCTGGCCAGGAGGTGGCTATCCGCATTGACCAAACATTGACGCAAGACGCGACGGGCACTATGGCCTATCTGCAGTTCGAGAGTATGGGGCTTGAGCGCGCCAAAGCCGAACTCTCGGTCAGTTATGTCGACCACAATACTGTCCAAATTGGGTTCGAGAACGCCGACGACCACGACTATCTCGCATCCGTCGCAAAGCGCTACGGCATTATCTACTCGAAAACGGGGAACGGCATCTGCCATCAACTTCACCTTGAGCGCTTCGGCGTCCCGGGCAAGACCTTGATCGGTAGCGATTCGCACACGCCGACGGGCGGCGGAATCGGCATGATCGCCATTGGCGCCGGCGGCATTGATGTAGCCGTCGCAATGGGTGGCGGAGCGTTTCACATCAACTGGCCGCAAGTCGTCCGCATCAACCTTGAAGGCAAACTCAATCCCGGCGTCTCCGCCAAAGATGTCATTCTGAAAGTTCTCGAGCGCTACGGCACCAAGGGCAATGTCGGCAAGATTTTCGAGTACGGCGGGCCTGGCGTTGCGACCCTCGATGTCCCATCCCGCGCCACTATCACCAACATGGGAGCCGAATTGGGCGTGACGACCTCCGTCTTTCCATCCGACCAGACCACGCGGGCATTCCTCAAGGCCCAAGGACGCGAGGAGGTTTGGACGGAGATTCGTGCAGACGAAGGGGCTGCGTATGTTGAAACCTACACGATTGATCTCAACACACTAAAGCCCCTCGCTGCTTGCCCACATTCCCCCGGCAACATTGCTACGATTGAATCCCTCGCCGGGAAGCGGGTCAACCAAGTGCTCATCGGTTCCTGCACCAACTCCTCCTACCGCGACATCAAAACCGTCGCCCTGATGCTCAAAGGCAAGACCGTCGCCCCCGATGTCGAAGTCGGCATCGCCTGCGGTTCACGCCAAGTCGTCAAAATGCTCAGCGACGAAGGCCTCCTCGGAGATCTTATCGGCGCCGGATGCCGCCTGCTCGAAAACGCCTGTGGCTTCTGCATCGGCGCACACATGTCCCCCGGCACCAACGCCGTCAGCCTCCGCACCAGCAACCGGAACTTCGAGGCAAGAAGCGGCACCAAGAGCGCCCAGGTCTATCTAGTTTCCCCCGAGTCCGCCGCAGCGGCCGCCCTCACCGGCGTCTTCACTGACCCCCGCACAATGCCCGTGCCGCCCGTCGCCCCGCCAGAACAATTCGCCATCGACGATTCGATGTTCCTCTACCGGGACACCGCCGGCAAAGGTGTTCCCGGAACCGAAATCATCCGAGGCCCCAATATCGGCCAAGTCCCCAAAGGCACGCCCCTCCCCGCACGGATTGACGGCGTAGCCACCATCAAAGTCGGGGACAAGATTACGACCGATCACATTATGCCCGCCGGAGCCCGCCTCAAATACCGCTCCAACATTCCCCAGTACGCCAAGTTCGTCTTCGAGAATACCGATTCCGCCTTCTATTCCAACGCCACCGACAACCGCGACGCCGGCAAAGCCAATATCATCGTCGCGGGCGAAAGCTACGGCCAAGGTTCCAGCCGTGAGCACGCCGCCATGTGCCCCATGTACCTCGGCGTCAAAGCCGTCCTCGCCAAGAGCATCGAGCGCATCCACTTCGCCAATCTGGTCAACTTCGGTATTCTCCCGCTCGTATTCGCCAACCCCGACGACTACGAGACCATCACCCAAGGAGACCAACTCACTATCGCCGGGCTCGACAAAGCCCTCGCTCCGGACGGCGATGGCCGCGTCACCGTCACCGACCTGACGACAGGGCGCACCTTCACCGCACAAGCGAACCTCTCTGCACGCCAGCGCGACATCATTTCCAAAGGCGGCCTTCTGGCCTCCGTTGCCAACTAACGGAACCGAACAAATGAGCGATACCGTCCCTACCCCAGAAGAGAACCTCCCCAATGGTGCCCCTCTCTCGGCAGAGGCACAAGCCTCCCAGCCGTCCGATTTGCTCAACTTCGACTTCGCCCCGGAATGGGCTAAAAGCGACAGCGGCGTGAAAGTTGTCCAGTCCGGCGGAGTCCGTAGCCGCCCCACATTCCAAAGCGACGATTCGGGCGACGAACACGGGCAAGACCGCTTCAAAAGAGACCGCCGGCACGACTCCTTCAAACGCGACCGCCCGCGGCGTGACTTCCGCCAAGAGGATCGCCAGGATAGGCCGCTACGGGATCGTTCCGAATCCCGCTCTGGGCGGCGAGAAGGCACATTCAACTTCAGGCGTCCAGGGAACGACCGACCTCCGCTCAAGCCCCTGAATCTTGAGGTGCGCCTCCTTCCCGAGCAGAAAGCACTCGGGAATATTATGCGCCGAATCCAATCTTCCGGGCACGCCTATTCCCTGCGCGACTTAGTCCATTTGTTTATGGACAATCCAGCCTCCTGCCTTCTGCGCCTGAGCCCGAAAGATAGCCAGTCGCGCCAGTCAGATTTGGCAGAGCGCAATCGCGATGGTGTCACGGAATCCGATGGAAACGAGTCTAGCCAATCGAAGCCGCTCAATGCGAAGGAGACTGGAACTGCTACTGACAAAACGCCCCTCTTCCAGTGCAAGATTTGCGGAATGCCGGCACTATCCGAAGAGGAATTGACGGGGCATATTCTGAAAGAGCACTTTGACTCTTTCTACACGACTGAGACCATCCAGAACGAACCGCCCTCAGGCACCTTCACCAGTGTGGCAAAGTGCGACCTGAACGATGAGTGGGTAGGCCCTCCCAACCACCATAGTTTCAGAACCAGAATGCGTGAACTGCTTCAGCAGTACCCGAGACTGGACGATTTTACCCTCCGCAAACACATTCAGATTCTCCACGACAGCGAGTCCATTGAGGCTTGGCGGGCGGCGGCGAGCACTAGAATGGTGTACCATCGCAAGCAAGAGCAGAAGCCCCAGGCGAGTCAAGCGATCGAGGGCGCAGAAGCACCTCAAGCCGAGGCATCTGCCGCCGAATCGCCTGCCTTGGAGCGGGAGGCCGCAGAACTCGAATTTCGCCGTCTTGACTTGCCGGGACTGATTCTGAAACCTAAGGTCTTGACCTGTCCTGTGCAAGTCGCCAGCAGAACCCCTTCGTACCAACTCAAGAGCCTAGTTCAACGCACGCTTTCCGCCGAGCGCCAGACACCTCACTCGCTCTTCAATGCCTTGCGGGGAGCCTTCCGGCACCGCCAATTCCACCTGTTTCGGGCGAATAATCCGCAAGGTCAGTGGTTCATCATTGCCCGCACTCCAGTGGTACTGGATGCCACCAATGCTGTGCAGGAAGTGAAGGATGCATTGGCTTATGTGGCCGCCCATCCTTGCTGTTCTCGCCACGAACTGATGCAGGCCTTGGTACCCGTTCCAGACGAAGCCCGCATCAAACTGGTGGCCAACCAAGTGGCTTTTCTGCTGAGCAAGGGGCACATTCTCGAATACTACAACGGGTTGCTGGCGATTCCCTCTGAGACACCGCCTTTTAAGCTTACGGATCAGGAGAAAGCCGAACGCCAAGCGGCCAATCCGCACATGCAAGTTCGGTCGAACCGCATAGCCAGCAAGGGGGCTCAGCCGCCCACGCAATCATCGGTTGCGACCGAATCCGCGCCTGAGGTTCCTACGGCTGAATCCGTCCCGGAAGCGCCTTCCAGCACATCCGTTCCGACGGAATCTCCAGCCCCCCAACCTGCCAGCGATGCCTCAGAAATCAAGGAGCCGGCCGCTCCTTCTCAATCAAGCGAACCCCCGATTGCCGAGACGCCTACGGAGGTTTTGGATACCAATGCCTCACATACAATTGTACCTAGCACCGCCTCTTCGGAGGCGCATGCAGCCCCTGTAGACACGCCTAAAACGGGCTCCTCTGAGGCAACGGAGTCTTCGACAGATGTGGCCGAGGTGCCCGCCGATTCTGAAGTTCCCCCTGCCACGGAAACTCCATGACCATTCAGGAAATTGCCGAGCGAGTCGGCGGAACGGTTGTAGGTGCGGCAAATAGTGAAATCCACGCTGTCGCCAGTCTATTGGAAGCGCACCCTGGAGACTTGAGTTTTCTTGCCAATCCGAAATACACCCACCAAGTTGCGGAGACAAAGGCCAGTTGCGTGCTCCTAGCAAACGGCTGGGAAGGAGTCTGCTCGGCGCCTTCCCAGATCCGGGTCGAGAATCCGGACAAGGCCTTTGCACAAGTGGCTCCGCTCTTCGCGCCGCCGCCCATTGTCCGCACGCCAGGAATCCACCCTACTGCGGTCATTGGCGAACATGTTTCGCTGGGAGCGGATGTTTACATTGGTCCATATGCGGTCATTGAGGATGACTGCGTGATTGGCGACCAGTCGGTCATCGAGGCGCAAACCTGTCTCTGCCGCGGCGTGAAACTTGGGAAGGGGGTTCATCTCTATCCTCAAGTGGTGGTGCGCGAATACTGTGAGATCGGTGACCGCTCGATTCTGCATGCGGGCGTCAAGATCGGCACGGACGGCTTCGGCTACACGGTAGAGTTCGCCAACGGCGTTCCGGTGGTGAACAAGATTCCGCAACTGGGCATCGTCCAGATTGGTTGCGATGTCGAAATCGGTTCCAACACTTGCATCGACAGGGCGCGTTTCGGGCGGACGAAAATCGGCAACTGCGTGAAGATTGACAACCTCGTTCAAATCGGACACAATGTGCAGGTCGGTGACCTTTCCGGCATCATTTCTCAGGCCGGCATCGCCGGTTCGACGCGTATCGGCAGCGGGGTTATGATTTGGTCGCAGGCTGGGGTCTCTGGGCACCTGCACATTGCTGATCGCGCCCAAGTCGGGCCTCAATGCGGTGTCACCAAAGATGTTCCCGCAGGCGAGTATGTCATCGGCTCGCCGAATATGACCAAACGCGAGTTCGCGGAGAATGTCCTGATGCCCCCGAAGCAGATTGCCAAACTCAAAAAGCAAGTGGCGCAACTGGCCGAACGGATTCGCGAACTGGAAGAGAGGAAGTGATTTATGCGTAGATCCAGCGTCGTTCGCAACACACGAGAGACCCAGATTCATTGCAAGCTTGACCTCGACGGGGTTGGCACCTACCGCATCGAAACGGGCATACCTTTCCTCAACCACATGCTCGAACTCTTCTCCCGGCACTCGCTCATCGACCTTGACCTTCAGGCGACGGGCGATTTGGCGGTGGATTACCACCACACGGTCGAGGATGTCGGACTGGTGCTGGGCAGTTGCATCGACCAGGCGCTCGGCGACCGAAAGGGCATCCGCCGCTATGGCTTTTTTCGGCTGCCGATGGACGAATCTCTCGCCGAGGCCGTAATCGACCTTGGCGGAAGACCTTTTCTTGTTTGGCAAATCGCCAATCGGAAGACGCACATTCGCGACTTCGATGTCAAACTCCTCGAAGAATTCTTCCGAGCCCTCTCCGTCCAGGCCAAAATGAACATCCATATCCGCCATCTCTACGGCGACGAAGTCCACCACGCCTATGAAGGCGTCTTCAAAGCCTTCGCGAGGGCGCTTCGCACGGCCACCGAACCCGACCCGAGAGACAACCGGATTCCATCCAGCAAGGGAATCATCTGATGGTCATCCTTCCCGCCATCGATTTGAAAGACGGCAAGTGCGTCCGCCTCCAACAAGGGCGGAAAGACGCCGTGACGGTCTATTCCGACAACCCCGTGGCGCAGGCGCGCAAATGGGTGGAGCAGGGCGCGCGCCAGCTTCATGTCGTAGACCTCGACGGAGCCTTCAACGGCGCACCAGTCCATACCAAAGTAATCGCCCAAATCGTCGCAGCCCTCTCGATTCCCGTCGAGGTGGGAGGCGGCTTGAGAGACGACCGCCATATCGAGGAAATCCTCTCGGCAGGTGCCGAACGGGCCATTATTGGAACCCGTGCGCTCGAACACCCAGAGGCGCTCGAACCCCTCGTGCGCCGCTTTGGCGGCGACCACATCGCTGTCGGCATCGACGCTCGGGATGGATTTGTCCAGACCAAGGGTTGGGTGCATACCTCCGAGACCCGCGCAACAGACCTTGCCCGGGAAGTCGCACGCCTCGGCGTAAAGACCATCATCTATACCGATACTGCCACCGACGGGATGCTCTCAGGGAGCAATGTGCCGGCTATGGACGAGATGTGTACCGCAGTTCCGGGCGTGCGGATTATCGCCTCCGGAGGGGTCAGCACCCCGGAAACCGTCACCGCGCTCAAGAACCTCCGGCAACCGAATCTGTGGGGTGCCATCGTCGGGAAAGCCCTTTATGACGGAGTCGTCACCCTCAGCCAAATGCAGGCCGCCGCTTCACTCTAGCACTACAGTTCGTTTATGACAGACAAGCACATTCCCTTCACCCTCGGGCAGATTCAGGATATCATCAAACGCCACCCGACACCCTTTCACATTTACGACGAGGCCGCCATCCTCGCCAATGCCCGGAAACTCACCTCTCTCTTCGCTTGGAATCCTGGATTCCGTGAATATTTCGCCGTCAAAGCCTGCCCCAATCCGGTCATTATGCAACTGTTGGCAAAAGAAGGTTTCGGGATGGACTGTTCCTCCCTTGCCGAACTTGTCCTTTCCGAGAAAGTCGGCGTAAGGGGCGAACAAATCATGTTCACCTCAAACGACACCCCGGACGAAGAGTTTATCAAGGCCAAGGCGCTCGGAGCCGTACTCAATCTCGACGATATTACCCATCTCGGCGCCGTCGAGGCGGTCACGGGAGGATTGCCCGAACTCATTTGCTTCCGCTACAATCCCGGTCCCCTGAAAGAGGGCAATGCGATTATCGGCAAGCCCGAAGAAGCCAAGTATGGGCTGACTAGGGATCAACTCTTCGAGGCCTACCGAAGAGCAAAAGCAAAGGGTGTCAGGCGCTTCGGGCTCCACACGATGGTTGCCTCGAATGAACTCAATCCTCAATACTTCGTCGAGACCGCCCGCTTGCTTTTCGACCTGGTTGTCGAACTGTCCCGCGAGGTTGGCATTACCTTCGACTTCGTCAATATGGGCGGAGGAATCGGCATCCCCTACAAGCCGGAACAGACGGCGGTTGATTTGCAGGTCGTGTCGGACGGCGTGCGTAGAGCTTACGAGGAGACAATCGTCCGACAAGGCCTGCCGCCTGTGGCCCTCTACATGGAGTGCGGGCGAATGATTACAGGGCCCTATGGCTATCTGGTCACTACCGTTCGCCGCACCAAGGAAACCTATCGCCACTATTTGGGCATGGATGCCTGTATGGCCGATTTGATGCGCCCGGCTCTTTACGGCGCCTACCATCATATCACCAACCTCTCCAAGCAGGGGCGCCCGAACGACCACATTTACGATGTGACCGGATCCCTCTGCGAAAACAATGACAAATTCGCAATCGCACGCAAGTTGCCCGAAAGCGGAATAGGCGATATTCTGGTCATTCATGACGCCGGAGCGCACGGGCGCGCTATGGGGTTCAACTACAACGGCAAACTTCGTTGCGGGGAGCTGCTTTTGCGTCCCGACGGCACGGTGCTACCCATTCGCCGGGCAGAAACCCTGGAAGATTACTTCGCGACGCTTGATTTTACCTTGATTTGACCTATGGCATCTCCCCGTGCTAGAAATAACTTGACGCTGCTGGGAAGCGGCAATACGAAATACCCCACTGACTACGCGCCGCAGGTGCTGGAGGCTTTTGACAATCGCCATCCTGGGCGCGATTATCTGGTGACTTTGCGTTGCCCCGAGTTTACCTCGCTTTGCCCCATCACTTCGCAACCGGACTTTGCAGACATCACCATCCGCTATATCCCCGACAAGCGGCTGGTTGAGAGCAAGTCTTTGAAGCTCTACCTCTTTTCTTTCCGCAACCACGGGGACTTCCACGAGGACTGCGTCAACACCATCCTCGCCGATCTTGTCAAGTTGATGTCGCCGAAATATATTGAGGTTTTCGGCGAGTTTAGGCCTAGAGGTGGGATTGCGATTCATCCGTTGGCGACCTACGGCAAACCGCGTACGCATTACGCCAAATTGGCGGAAGAGCGCTTGACTCGGGCATAGCGGGCACGGGCGCGGCGGAGGCTTTCGAAAGAGATCTATGGAGGAGTTGAGATGAGGATGATTGGTTTGCTTTCGGCCATGTCGACCTGCTTTGTTTTCCTGTTGTCCGGGTGTGCATCTGTCGAGCCTTTGGAACTTACCTATGTCCAGTGGAACATAGGCCATTTTGCCATGGGGAAAGGCCCAGCCACGACGCTTGCTCCTGCCGATGCCCCTCGCCGGGCGCAGGAATATCGCGCGTTGCTGGATATCTTGAGGCCGGACATTCTTGGGCTTTCCGAATACGAGGATTCCTTCGATACGGCGGGCACGCCTGCCGCCCAAGCGGTCTTCACCGACTTTTCCACCTTTGCCATCGGCCCCCGCAATGATTACCAGTGGAATGCGACTTTGCTCCGCCCGGGAATCGAGGAGCTCTCCACGGAGCGGCTGGACTACCCCAAACGCTGGCAAAAGACCTATGCGCTCATCTCCCACTGTCGCGCGCGAGGAGTCGATTTTACTGTAGTTCAGACCCATCTTGATTGGGATTGCGACGGACGGATGGGGCAGTGCCACACCAATCGCCAAGACCAAATTCGCACGCTGATCGAACGCTTCAAAACGACGCCCCGGGTGATTATCTCCGGTGACTTCAACATCAATAAAAGCCGCGAATACGAGGCTTTCGTGAAGGCCGGCTATACCAGCGTCAACTACGGCGCGTGGGGCGAGATGCTGACCTTCCGCCCGACAGAGCCAGACCACGATTTTGGCTTGGACAACATCTTGGTCAAAGGCTTCGACTGCCTCGTGCCCTTCACTGCCGACCCCGCCTATCGGCTTTCCGACCACCTGCCTCTCTGCGTCCGACTGCGCGCCAAACCTACCTCCGCGTGCCGTTCTCCTGAAGAACTTCTGGACGCCGAATTCCGACAAGCCCGAAAAGACTTCCTGCCCGCGCTCTGGGGCGATTCCGCCCGCTGACCTCTAGCGGGCCAAGCAACCATTTCCCGGGCGAGCAGCCCTCCTCCGATGACAGCCGAACAGCAGGCTCTGCGTGCCAAGATTGGCACCCTGACACCGAAAGCGTACCAAGCCCTTGCTCGACGGCTTGAAGTGGAGCACTGGCAATCCGTCAACCAATTCTGCGGCAGATGCGGCGCACCGATGCGACCGCATGGGAACCCAAACGAACTGGCCTTGGTTTGCCCCGACTGTGGCCATACTGCCTACCCTAGCCTCTCGCCTGCCGTTATCGTGCTCGTCACCAAAGGCGAACGCATCCTCCTTCAGCGCAATGCGCACTACGGCATTCCCAACTGGACTCTCGTCGCAGGATTCCTCGAACCAGGGGAAACTCTCGAAGACGCCGTCGTCCGGGAAGTGCGCGAAGAAGCCTCCATCGAATTGCGCGACATTCGCTACTTCGCCTCCCAGCCCTGGCCGTTTCCCTCGACCCTGATGGTTGCATTCCAGGCCGAATGGGCCGGCGGCGAACTCACCCCCGATGGCGAAGAAATCATCCAGTCCGGCTGGTTCGGACGCGACAATCTCCCCGAACTTCCCCTGCGCGGCTCCATAGCCCGAACATTGATTGACACCTGGCTCACCCGCGCTTGAGCCCGTCCCAAAAGCAACCAACCTCCGGTTGCGGACGATACCCACCTCCGTTCCCCTCGCCTATCAACCCCTTGCCCCCGAAGGTGCCTACCCTACCGTTCCAATCCTGCCCGCGAGTCCCGCGATGCCCAGCCCGCCACACACGCTCTCTTCTTGTATCTCATCGGCGGATTTGGTATACTTCCCCTTATCCATTTGACCGATTCACCCATACGCTGGAATCAACCGATGAAAATTGCCGTTGCCTGTGACCATGGCGGAGTAACCCTCAAAAACCACATCCTCGAACGCCTCCAAGCCGCACAACACGAAGTCGTCGATTTCGGCACGCATACGGCAGACGCCACCGACTATCCTGACTACGCCGTTCCCGTCTGCGAAGCCCTCCTTCTCAAGCAAGTCGACCGAGCCATCCTCGTCTGCACCTCCGGCATCGGAATGAGTATCTGCGCCAACCGCTTCGCCGGCGTCCGCGCATCCCTCTGCACCACCCCCCAAATGGCAGAACTCACCCGCGCCCACAACGACTCCAACCTCCTTGCCCTCGGCGCTATCCAGCCCCCCGAAAGCGTTGACGAAATCCTCGACACCTGGCTCAAAACCCCCTTCTCCGGCGAAGCCCGCCACATCCGCCGACTCGAAAAAGTCGACCGCTGCGGACGCAAATCCGAACTTGCCACACTAGCTCTCCAAGACCCCGAAATCTACGCCACCATCGCCGCCCAGATCGACCAGGAAGACACAACCATCAACCTCATCGCATCCGAGAACCTCAGTTCGCGCGCCGTCCGAGAAGCAAACGGATCCGTCCTCACCAACAAATACGCCGAAGGCTATCCCGCCAAACGCTGGTATAGCGGCTGCGTACCAGTCGACACCGCCGAAAGACTCGCCATCGCACGCGCCAAAGAACTCTTCGGCGCCGACCACGCCAATGTACAGGCCCACTGCGGGTCCGCCACCAATATGGCCGTCTACTTCGCAGTCCTTAAGCCCGGCGATACCATCCTCTCCATGAGCCTCGACCAAGGCGGCCACCTCTCACATGGCTCGCCAGTCAACTTCTCCGGCAAGCTCTTCAACATCATTCCCTACAAAGTCTCCCCAGAGACTGAAATGCTCGACTACGACCAGATTCTTGAGCAAGCCAAAGCCTGCAAGCCCAAACTAATCGTCGCCGGAGCTTCCGCCTACCCCCGCACCATCGACTTCGCCAAATTCCGCGAAATTGCCGATGCAGTCGGAGCCTACCTCCTGGTCGATATGGCCCACATTGCAGGCCTCGTCGCGGGCGGCGTCCACCCATCACCAGTCCCCTACGCCGACTTCGTCACCACCACCACCCATAAAACCCTCCGCGGGCCGAGAGGCGGACTCATCCTCTGCAAACAAGCCTACGCCGCCGCCATCGACAAAACCGTCTTCCCCGGCCTCCAAGGCGGACCTCTAGAACACACCATTGCCGCAAAAGCCGTCTGCTTCAAAGAAGCGATGAGCCCCGAATTCAAGGCCTACGCCAGGCAAATCGTGGCAAACTGCGCCGCCCTCGCAAAAGTCATCACCGACGCCGGCTTCAAACTAGTCTCCGGAGGCACTGACAACCACCTCATGCTCGTCAATGTAAAAGCCTCTGGCCTCACCGGGAAAGTAGCCGCCGCCGCCCTCGATGCCGCCGGAATCATCTGCAACAAAAACACCATTCCCTTCGATACCGAAAGCCCCTTCGTCACCTCTGGAATCCGCATCGGGACCGCATCTGTCACCACCCGTGGCATGAAAGAAACCGAAATGCAGCAGATTGGAGATTGGATTGTCCGCATCCTCAAGGACCCCGAGAATACCACCCTTCAACAGACAATCCGCAAGGAAGTGGCAGCCTTCGCCGTCCGCTTCAATGTTCCCTGAGCACTCCCCATGGAAGCGATACTGACCCTCAAATGGCCTAAGCGCCACAATCCCGAAGTCGAAGCCTTCCTCCGCCGTCCGGCATTTCCACCGGAGGCGGAAGTTGCCGCAGCGCAAGTGCTCTCCGACATTCGCGCCAGAGGGGATGCCGCCATTGTAGACGCCGTACGCCAGTTCGACAAAGCCAAACTCACGCCGGCTACCTTCCGAGTCCCCCAGAACGAACTGCTCCGTGCGGCAAAACAAGTCCCCCCGGCGGTGCAGAAGGCTATCCGCCAAGCGCACCGGAATGTGCGCACTTTCGCCAAGGCGGGATTGCGCCAATCGTGGCAAATTCCTACGGCTAAGGGTGGGCGTTGCGGGGAGTTCTTCCGCCCCATTGAGCGTGTTGGAGTCTACATTCCCGGTGGCACGGCACCGCTCGCTTCGAGTGCTGTTATGACGGTGACTTTGGCTAAAGCCGCGGGGGTTCCGGAAATCGTCGCCTGCACACCTTGCAATGCGGAAGGCAAAGTCAATCCTGCGTTGCTCTACGCCCTGCAGTTGGCCGGGGCCACGGAGATTTACCGCGTTGGAGGGATTCAGGCGATTGGGATGATGGCGTTCGGGACGAAGACTGTGAATCCGGTGCGCCTCATTGCAGGCCCGGGGAACGCTTATGTCACGGCGGCGAAGCGACAGGTGTATGGCTATGTCGCCATCGATCAAGTTGCCGGTCCGAGCGAGATTGCTATTCTTGCTGACGATTCGGCCGATGCGAAGTGGATTGCCGCAGATATGCTCAGCCAGGCGGAACATGGTAGCGGCTACGAGAAATCGCTATTGGTCACGACCTCTCAGGAGTTGGCTGAGCGGGTCAATGATGAAATCTTCTGGCAGCTCCAAAGCCGTTCCAGGAAGGTCATCATTGAGCGGATGATTGCCAACGGTGGAATGCTGTCGGCTATAGTCCCATCTGTTGACAAGGGGCTTGAGTTAATCAACGCATTTGCGCCGGAGCATTTCGAGTTGATTGTCCGGAATGCTACCCGTTACTTGCCCAAGGTGACCCACGCGGGTGCCGTCTTCATTGGCCCGTGGACGCCGGAGTCGGCGGGGGACTTCGTGGCGGGGCCCAGCCATGTTCTGCCGACCGGCGGAGCTGCCCGGATGTTCTCTGGCTTGACGGCCGAAACATTCCGCAAGCGAACCAGTTTTGTCGAGTTCACCCAAGCCGATTTGGCCGCCACGCGCCAGGCGATCGAGACCTTCGGAGCCATCGAAGGTCTGGACGCGCACGGGTATGCGGCGACGGTTCGTTTTCTCCCATCCGAGCACTAGAAAACCATGCGCATTCTTTCGGGATTTCAGCCTTCTGGCCGCCTCCACATCGGGAACTATTTCGGGAGCATCAAACCCGCGCTCGAACTTCAGGACAAGGGGGACTCGTTCCTCTTCATTGCGAACTACCACGCGTTGACGACGGTACACGATCCCCTGATTTTGCGGGAGAATGTCACCAATGTAGCGCTCGACTTTCTCGCCTGCGGGCTTGATCCGGAACGCACGGTCTTTTTCCGCCAAAGCGATGTCCCCGAGGTGCACGAACTGGCGTGGTTGCTCTCCATCGTGACCCCTGTCGGACTGCTCGAACGTTGCCATTCGTACAAAGACAAAATCGCCAAAGGCTTCGCCCCCTCGCACGGTCTCTTCGCCTACCCCGTCCTGATGGCCGCCGACATCCTGCTCTATCAGTCCAACCTTGTGCCCGTCGGGAAAGACCAGAAGCAGCATCTCGAAGTCACCCGCGATATCGCGATCCGGTTCAACAACACCTTTGGAGAGACCTTTACTCTCCCCGAACCCTACATCCGCTCGGAAGTCGCCGTCGTTCCCGGCATCGACGGACAGAAAATGTCGAAAAGTTACGACAACACCATTCCTCTTTTCGGGACGCCAAAAGAAGCCAAAGACCGCATCATGAAGATACTAACCGATGCGACCCCTTTAGAGCAACCAAAGGATCCCGATCGTTGCAATGTCTACGCCCTGTTCAAACTATTCGCCTCACCCGAAGAACAGATCGAGATGCAAGCGCGCTACCGGGCTGGTGGATTTGGATACGGGCATGCAAAAAAAGCCCTTTTGGAAATCTACCAACGAACCTTCGAGCCCTTTGCCAAACGCCGCGCCGAACTGGCAAACAACCTCGACTATGTCGAACAAATTCTGCGCCAGGGTGCCGAGCGCGCCCGCCTCGAAGCCAACAAGACCCTGACCAAAGCCCGCCAAGCCGTCGGGCTGGAATAATAAACTAGCATCTACTCGCTAGCCTCTTTGCGCCGTTGGAATGTCAGGGTGGCCTCAGGAAGCCCTAGGCGTAAGTATTGCCCTGTGCGATAAAGAAATAACCGTGGCAGGGAAAATGAACAAGCGGGGAAGCCGCTTTACTAGAGGTCAACGCCAGAGGACAGAGAGCAGCCCTCTTCTATTTCTCGCGAAGCGAGTAGAGTCAGGTAAAAATACCTTTGAACCGTTTCCCTGAGTCTTGCCATCAGGAGCCTGAAAATTAAGGGATATTTGGCATACCGATTCGCAGTGGAGCTGTCACTGTGAAAAAG
>JAXFQS010000143.1:0-9090 GCA_034178815.1 Kiritimatiellia bacterium
GATGGTGGCTGATTTGGTTCCGGAGAAGCGGCACGGATTGTTGATTCAGGAGGCGCGGCTGATTGCGCGGCGGGTGCCGAATTTGGTGTTGTTGTTTATTGGGCGGGGGGATCGGAGGGGGCATTGGCGGCGTCAGTGGCATGAGGCTCTTGAGGGGATTGAGGTGCGTTGGGTGACGGATTGTGATCGGGCATCGGATTGGTTGGGGGCTTACGATGTGCTGGTCTCACCATCGTCTCAGGAGGCGTTCGGCCGGGCGGTTGCCGAGGCGATGTTGGCTGGGGTTCCGGTGGTGGCGCGGGATGCGGGGGGGCCTGGCGATTTTATCCAGGATGGGCGGACGGGGCTGCTGGTGCGTGCGCGGCATCGTCGGCCGGGGGATTTGGCTGCGGCGGTGTTGCGGCTGGTTGAGGATCGGGCTTTCGCGGCGTCGGTTGCGGCGCGGGCGAGGGCGTCGGCTGTGGAGCGGTTTGCTCCGGAGAAGATGGCCCGGAGGCTGGCGGAGACTTATGAGCAGATTCTGCGGCACGCGGTTGGGGTCGCTGGCGAGGATGGGGAGGAGTCGGACGAATAGGTGGGTATCTTGCGGGGCTGGCGGTTGGAATCTTTTGGGGGAAATGGTTGGCTGGTTTGAGGGACGCTGGTTGACGCGAATGGGGCTTGGTTGTGGGTATCTTTGGGGGTGAGGGGATGTCGGGTTGACGGGCGAAAGGGGGGCATCGCGCCACGGTTTTGGTTTGACAGAATCGGGGAATTTTGTTAGCCTCTTCCGTCCATTTGCGGACTCGTTTTGGAGGCCGTTCGCAGGAGGTTTTGGGCGCGGGGATTGGTTGAAGAAGGGGGCCGAGGGAGAAGAGTTCGATGAAGTTTGTTTCTGCCGTGTGGATGGCGCTGGCGGCTGCGACCGTAGCGTCCGGATTCGCAATCGTTTCGCCCGATGGCGAGCCTGCAGCGGGTGTGGTTGTCGACGAGAACGCGCCCAACAGCGCCGTGCTCGTGGCCCAGTCCTTCGTCAAGTATGTCAGGGAGATGACGGGCGCCCGCCTGCGAGTTGTCGACGAACCCGACGAGGGCAATGTCATCCGCATCGGACGCCCCGGCATCGCGTCAACCAACATCGACGCAATCGCCGTCTTCGTCAATCCCAAACGCGAACTGGAGATTACCGGAAACGGCTGGAGGGCCATCCATTACGCCGCCTACAAGTTCCTCGAGAATGCCTTCGGCGTGCGCTACTGGTCGCCCTGGCGCGAGCATGTCCCCAAGCACAAAGGGCTCTCCATCCCCGATACCTACTCCCTCCGTTACGCCCCCCCGTTCGAAGTGCGCTCGGGTTGGAGTGTGAGCGACTGCACCCCAAGAGGCAAGGAGTGGGCAAAGCGCGTCGGGCACAACGGCCCGCTTGGCTATCCCGTCGGAATCGGCGAGACAATGATGAACCTTTTCCTCAATCCCCGCAAGTACTTCGTTCACCACCAGGAGTGGTATGCCCAGGTGAAAGACTACCGCAAAGGAAGCCAGATCTGCCCCAGCAACCCAGAAGCCCTAGAGACGCTCGTAGAGGAAGTTCGCGACTACCTTCATAAGCACCCCGACACCCTAGTTCTATCCCTCGCCTCCCAGGACAACTGCGAGTTCTGCACCTGCCCGGATTGCAAGAAAATCTCCCAGAAAGGGGGCAACGCCGCGCTCGAAATCTATGTGGCAAACCATGTCGCCCGTACCCTCGCCAAGGAGTTTCCAAAGGTACAGTTCTCAGTCCTGGCCTACTGGACAAAGGAGGTCTATCCTAAGCAGATGCCGCTCGAACCAAATGTATGCGTGGGGCTGGCTCTTGCCTACAACCGGGCCTATCCGGTGTCTGCGGATCGGGGGGTTTGCGCCAATGCCGCGGCGTGGGCTGAAGCCTGTGGCGGGAAGATTTACATATGGGACTATTACGCCAATTTCCGCAATTTCAACGAGCCACGGCCTGACTTCATCAATATGGGGGCGAATATGCGTTATTACCGGGATCATGGGTATCGCGGGGTTTCGGCGCAAATGCGGTTGGGGCGGCTTTCGTACTTTTCTGAGTTGGTGGCTTATTTGTGGGCGCAGCTGGCGTGGAATCCAGATCAGGACGAGGAAGGTATCATCAAGGAGTATTTCCGGCTGAATTACGGGGCGGGGGCGGAGGATGTCGAGGCGTACTGGAATCTTCAGCTTCGGGCGATGCGGGGGGCAAAGCATGTGGGGATGGGGATGTATGGGTCGAATTATGATGAATGGTATCGAGCGAAGGAGATGTTTGAGGCGTGGGATTTACTGAATCACGCGCTTGAGGTGACGAAGGGTAGTCCGCTGGACAATCGGCAGGTGGAGTTTCTGTATTGCGCGGCGCTCAATGATTTGTGCTGGCGCTGGGATCGGCAGGATCTGGATCGGCACATTCAGACGGCGGAGTTGAAGTATCCTATTCCGGCGCCGTGGGACATGGCGGAGGAACTCAACGATATTGCGCGCAAGTACAAGGAGGGGTATTGGAGCGAACACAAGGGTTGGGATGAGATGGTCAAGGTTTTTCGCGAGATGCATTCGGCTCGCAAGGCGAAGTTCGAGGCAAACCCGGAGGGGTCTGTCTACAGGGGAAAGAACTTCCGTCCTTATCTTAAGAGACCTTACAAGGTCTACCAGTCGTTGGTGCGTTAGAATTGGTTCGTTTGTTTAGTAGGAAAGGGTCCTGTCCATGCGTATCTCTGCCATCCTGTCGTTAGCAGCAATCTTCTCGCTGGGAGCCTTTGGCGCGGAGCCGATTCCGCTTCCGGAGCATCCGCGTCCCGACTGGGAACGCGCGGAGTGGATGAATCTCAACGGGAAGTGGGCATTCGGCTTCGGAGAGACGGCGGATTGCATCGACCGTTCGATTACGGTGCCGTTTGGCTGGGGAACGCCGTTGAGCGGCGTCGAGACGGCTGAAACGCGGACGAAGGGCTTCTACCGGCGCACGATCCGAATCCCGGAAAGGTGGAAAGGACGGCGCGTCTTTCTCGTGGTCGGGGCCTCCGACTGGGAGAGCAAGGTGTGGCTCGACGGACTCTATTTGGGGTGCCATCAGGGCGGCTATGTGCCCTTCGAGTTCGACCTCTCGCCCTTCGCCAAATGTGGCCAGGAGCAGACCATCGAGATAGCCGTCCGGGACGATATCGGCGAAGGAGCCGGCGGCGTTCAGCGCGACGGACGCCTCTACGGCAAGCAGGGCTACGGAGATGTGCGCGGCATTTGGCAGACCGTCTACCTGGAAGCCCGCGGCGAGAACTACTTGGACTACGCCCACTTCCTCCCCGACCTCGTACGGACCGGCGTCACGCTCAGGGTCGGCCTCGCCCTGCCCGCGAAAAAGGACGCCACCCGCGTGACCGTCCGCTTCCGCCCGGAAGACCGCAAAGAGCCCGCCACACTCCTCTTCAACCGCGGCGAAATGGCCAAGGAATGCTTCATCCCCCTAGACAACCCGCACCTCTGGGAACTCCACGACCCCTACCTCTACGAAGTCCAGGTCGCCCTCGACTCCGAAGGCGAAATCGACCGCGTCGCAACCTACTTCGGCATGCGCTCGGTGGGCGTCGGACACATGCCCGGAACCAACATCCCCTATATCACCCTGAACGGCAAACCCCACTACCTGCGCCTTTGCCTCGACCAGTCTTACCACCCCCAAGGCTACTACACCTTCCCCAGCGACGAGTTCATGCGCAAGGAAATCGAACTGACCAAGCGTTTGGGCCTCGACGGAAACCGCATACACATCAAAGTGGAGATTCCGCGCAAACTCTACTGGGCAGACAAACTCGGCTGCCTAATCATGGCAGATGTGCCAAACGCCTGGGGCTGGCCAGACGATATCTTCTTCCGCGAACACGACCATGCCTGGAAAGGTATGCTCAAACGCGACATGAACCATCCCAGCATCTTCTCCTGGGTGCTCTTTAACGAGACCTGGGGTCTCAAGAACAAAGACATGGCAAAGAGGCCAGACCTCGAAGCAATCCCGTGGTATCTCCCCGATGCCCAAGGTCGCGTCGCCAAGCGGTATTTCGAAGCCAAGAAAGCCGATCCGACAAGGCTAATCGAGGATAATTCACCTTGCTACAACGACCATGTCATCAGCGACATCAACAGCTTTCACGGGTACCAACCAGGCTGGGCATGGGAAGGCTTCATCCGCTCCTATACAGACCAACTCGCGCCAGGCTCGAGGCGCAACTTTATCGGCGGATTCGCGCAAACGGGTGCGCCTTTGATCAACTCGGAATGTGGGAATGTTTGGGGGTATCTCGGCTCGACGGGGGATGTCGACGATTCGTGGGATTATCACGGTATGATGGATGCGTTTCGCAGGCAGATGCGGTGTGCGGGATGGCTTTACACGGAGCATCACGATGTGACGAATGAGTGGAACGGTTATGTGCGTTTCGATCGGAGCGAGAAGGACTTCGGCTATGGGGCTTTGTTCCCGGGAATGAGTGTGAGGGACTTCCATTCGGACGCGTATATCGGGCTTGAGCGGGAGGTGTTTTCGGTGCATAAGGCGGGGGAGAGGTGGCGCATTCCGCTCTCGGTTTCGTTGGTGACGGACGCATTTGCGGGGCGTGAGTTGTCGATGCGTGCGGAGGTTCGGTGGACGGACGGACATGGGCGCGGGCAGGTGCGTTCGTTGGGGGAGGTGGCGCGTTTTTGCGCAAAGTCTTGGCAGCAAGGCGGTGTCGGCGAGGTGGTGGTGGCGTTGCCGGATTCGGCGGCGGTGGGAACGGTGAATGTGTCGCTTTTGGATGGCGAGCGGACAATCGGGAGGAACTTTACTTGTTTCCATGTGCCGGGCGGGACGGACTCCGGGAGGTTGGCTGGGAAGTTCTCGGGGGCGCGTTTCTCGGTGAAGGAGTGGAAGGTGCTCGAAGGGCTGAAGTGGTGTGGCGCGGGGGAGGGGGAGTTTCGTTTCAGTTTCGACATCGGGGCGCTTCCTGCGTCGGGGAAGGTTCGGTTCCAGGCGGAGGTTTCGACGCGTCCTTTGTTGCGGAAGGATGCGGAGGGGGCGAACATTTCGGCGGCCGATTTGGTCTATATGGTTGGGGGGGGGACGAAGGCGGGCGACCGCAATGCGAATGCTTATCCTCAGACGGACGATGTGCGTCATCCCGGGGCAGTCGAGGTGGTTGTTGGCGGGCAGGTGGTGGCGAAGGTGGCGTTGCCGGACGATCCGGCGGATCATCGTGGGATTCTCTCGTGGGGGTATCAGAAGCGTGACCGCCGGTTGCAGGATGCGGGGACATATGGTTATCTGGTCGAGGCGGAGATTCCTCGCGATTTGATGCGTCGTGCAGCGAACGGTAAGCGTCTGGAGGTGATTCTGCGCTCGGTCGGGAAGTGCGGCTTGGCGGTCTACGGGGAGCGGTTTGGGCGCTATCCGTTTGGGCCTCAGTTGATAATCGAAGAGGCGGGCACCGTGCAGTGAGACTTGTTATTTGGAATGGGGTGTGGTAATATGTACCTTTCAATGTCACTGGTTAGTAGGAGTTGTCGTATGAGTCTAGTACCTTTCCTTGCCGTTCCAATGTTGCTCTCTGGCGTGTCGCTTGCCGCCGCCCCGGATCCGTCGGTGATGAGCGCCGCCTACTGGGAGAAGTGGAATGCCGCCGAGCAGGCTCGCATTGACGCGGACATCGAGAAGCACCGGATGGCCGACTGTGTTTTCTCCGCCGATGGGCTTAAACCGGGAACCGAGGTGACGGTTGAACAATTGACGCACGACTTTATTTTCGGGGCGCACATCTTCAACTTCGACCAACTGGGTGCGGATAAACTCAACGAAGCGTACAAGGCCCTTTACGGCACGCTCTTCAACTCTGCGACCGTTCCCTTCTACTGGCGCGAGTTCGAACCCGAGGAGGGAAAGATGCGCTTCGATGCAGAGGCTCGGGATACCGCCGCCTTCTGGAATAACTGCTCCAATCCCAAGCATCAGTTCCACTGGCGCCGCCCTGCGCCTGGCCCAATCGTCGACTTCTGCGAGCGGAAGGGCATTCGGGCCCACGGACATGTGTTGGCCTGGGGCAACTACATGTGGCAAGTCCCCCAATGGCTCACGGACAAGGCCGGCGCGGAACTTGACTTTATGCAGGGCGCGACAAGAGGAAACAACGATTGGAGCCCAAAGGGAACAGGCGGTCGCGATGAACTCCAGCGCGACAAGAAGGCCATCTTCGAGGAACTTTCCATCGATGAGCTTCAGCGCCAAGCGCCCAACTACATCCAGGCGCTCAACGATACCCTAGCCCGCCGCATCTACGCCATAGCCCTGCGCTACGGTGACCGCATCCAGAGTTGGGATGTCGCCAACGAATCCGCCACCGATTACGGCGCCGGCCGCCTCATCCCCGGAGACAAAATCTGCAAAAGCCACTACGGCCCCATGCCCGGAGACTACGCCTACCGCGCCTTCAAACTCGCCGAGAGCGTCTTCCCCTCCAGCGTCAAACTCAACATCAACGACTATGTGGGCGACCACCGCTACTACAGTCAAGTCACCAATATGCTCGCCCGAGGGTGCAAAATCGACATAGTCGGTTCCCAGATGCACCTGTTCGACCCCAACCAGATTGTCGCAATCTCCGAAGGCGACGATATCGAAACCCCCGAAATCGTCCGCAAACGCTTTGAACTCCTCGGCCGAATCGGGCGCCCCATACACCTGAGCGAAATCACCATCACCTCCCCGACCAACACCCCCTGCGGCCTCGATATGCAAGCCATCGTCGCCCGGAACCTCTACCGCCTCTGGTTCAGCCTCAAGCCCATGATGGGCATCACCTGGTGGAATGTCGTCGACGACTGCGGAGCCCCGGGAGAACCCTCTGTTTCAGGTCTCTTCACCCGGCAAATGCAGCCCAAACCCGCCTACTTCGCGCTAGACAAACTCATCAACCACGAGTGGCGCACCAACCTGAAGGTCACAGTCAGCCCAGACGGAAAAGTCAAATTCCGCGGATTCAAAGGTCGCTACCGCCTGACCTGGAAAGAAGACGGAAAAACCCGCTGCTCAGAGATTACCGTTCGCTAAACGCGCGCCGCCGCGTTGGACGCCAACCACCCCGTCCACCACCGTTTAGCCCCCTCGAAAAAGGAGACTTGCAATGAGCATGGCAATTATGCTAGGATTAGCCGCCGTAGTTGCAGCAGGGGCCCGCCCAGACCCAAAGGCCATGAGTGCCGCCTACTGGGAAAAGTGGAACGGCGAAGAACAGGCCCGTATCGATGCCGACATCGAAAAGAACCGCAAGGCCGACTTCGTTTTCCGCGATTCCCTCCTGCCCCCCGGAGTCGAAGTTCAAGTCGAACAACTGACCCACGACTTCATCTTCGGAGCCCATATCTTCAACTACAACCAACTCGGCAATGCAGAGCAAGATGCCCGTTACCAAGCGCTCTATGGTACCATCTTCAACTCCGCAACAATAGCCTTCTACTGGCAGCCTTTCGAGCCAGTCGAAGGACACCCTCGTTTCCAGTCGACCCCATCTGACACCCCCGAGTTTTGGCGTACCTGCAAGGAACCCAAAGCCCAGCCTCATTGGCGCCGCCCACCTACCGATGAAGTCGTCGACTTTTGCCAGAGAAAGGGCATCAGGGCGCACGGCCATGTGCTGGCATGGGGCAATTACTGCTGGCATATGCCATCCTGGTTGACGGCAAAAGCGACGAACGAGATGCCTTTCCTAGCCAACGCCAAATTGGACTCTTACAACGGTAATTGCCTCCAATTCGACAAGTGTGCCGGTTATGAGGCTTGGCCCTTGGAGGATATACCCCGCAAGGCACCAGAGTTCGTCAAAGCCCTGAACGGAGCTTTGGTCTCACGCGTCTCATCCATCGCCTTGCGCTATGGAAAACGCATCCAGAGTTGGGATGTGGTCAACGAGTCGGCAATAGACTATGCCCAAGAGCGCTTGGTTCCCGGGGCTGCCTTTTGCAAGAGCCTTTATGGCCCTATGCCGGGCGATTACGCCTTTAGGACTTTCAAACTGGCAGAGTGCTTCTTTCCGGACGAAGTGCTCCTCAACATCAACGACTATGTCGGCGATTCTCGTTATCTCACCCAGGTGACGAACCTATTGGCAAGGGGCTGCAAGGTTCAGGTGATGGGGTCGCAGATGCACCTTTTTCTGCCGCAGCAGGTGCGCGACATTGCCAACGGTTCCGACTTGCAATCACCTGCTTCGGTGCGTGCGAAGATGGAACTTCTAGGTCAGGCCGGATTGCCAATCCATATTAGCGAGATAACGATTACGGCTCCAAACAATGATGCCCTAGGGCAGGCTCAGCAGGCTATTGTTGCGCGGAATCTTTATCGCCTTTGGTTCAGTTTGAAACCGATTATGGGGATTACTTGGTGGAATGTGGTGGATGGGTGTGGGGCTCCTGGCGAGCCTGCCGTATCAGGGCTCTTTTCTCGCCAAATGGAGCCCAAACCGGCTTTCCACGAGTTGGAGCGGTTGATTCTCAAGGAGTGGCGGACGAACTTGCGTGTTATGTCGGACAAGGATGGCAAGGTCTGTTTCCGAGGGTTTCGAGGGCGCTACCGCCTTTCGTGGCTGAGCGGGGAGGGGCGGCGTTGGGTGGAAGTTCAGGTGCGGTAGGCATGCCGGATGGGGCGGCGGTACGGGATATGTTTGAGCGTTTGGCTCCAGTCTACGACCGAGGAAATGTGTGGCTGTCGGGTGGGTTGGATCGCAGGTGGCGGCGTCTGGCGGCGGCATCTCTGGGTGCGGCTGGAAGGGTTCTAGATGTCGCTTGCGGTACAGGTGATTTGGCGTTTGCGGTGCGGGAACGACTGCCTTTGGCTGAGGTGGTCGGGGTTGATTTTGCGGAGGGAATGGTGTCGTGTGCCCGGCGCAAGGGAGAGGGGAAGGCGGTTGATTTTCGCTGTGCGGATGTGGAACATTTGCCGTTTGGGGATGGAACTTTTGATGGGGTGACGGTTGGTTGGGGGGTGCGCAATTTTGCAAACCGTCCGGTGGCATTGGCGGAAATTGGTCGGGTGTTGAGGTGTGGGGG
>JAXFQS010000038.1:0-2117 GCA_034178815.1 Kiritimatiellia bacterium
TGGCGATGGTGCAGTAGGCATTGAGCATCTGCAGTCCGGTGACCGCCACGCCTTGCCCGATGCCGATGCGCGTCGGCGTAATCATCGCCCACCGCTTGTGCGGCGCCAGCAGTCCGCCGGCCTCCCCCGGCAGGTCAATTCCCAGTTTGGATCCGAACCGAAACGCCCGCAGGTAGGCCTCGAACTTGGCCGGCCCCAGAGCAACCGCCGCCTTGGCGCAAAAGATGTTGGAGGACTTCTTCAAAGCCGTGCGGGTATCAATCATACCGCGGCAATGGTCATTCAGGGGGCGCCCCGCGTAGTGCCAGACCGCGTTCATGCAGTCAAAGCGCGTATGTTCGGTAATGACCCCTTCGTTGAGAGCAGCGGCAACCGTCACTGCCTTCATTGTGGAACCAGGCTCGTATACGCCCGTCAGCGCCTTGTTCATATAACTCGACGGCGGCTCGCGGGAGTAGTTGTTGGGATCGAAATCTGGGCACGAGGCCAACGCTAGGATTTCCCCGGTCTTGACCCTTTGGATGATGACGAAGCCCGCCGTAGCCTTGAACTTGTCGACCTGGGCACGCAACTCCCGCTCGGCGATATTCTGTATCGTATGGTCGAGGGTCAAATGGACATTCGCGCCGGGAATGGGGTCGATGTCCTCCATCCGGCGCAGGCGCAACTCGCGGGCAAGGCTATCGCGCACCCCGGCGATGCGCCCCGGAATGGGCTTGAGCACTTCGTCGTAGACCTGCTCTATGCCCGCCAAACCTTCGCCTCCCTTAGTTGCGAAACCGATGACATGGGACATCCGGCGCCCCTGAGGATAGGAGCGCACGGAGGTTTGGGTAAGGCGCACGCCTGCCAGGCGCTGGTCTTTTCCGCGTTGTCCGATTGCATAGACGAGATTGGAGATGATGGTCTCATCCAATGTAACGGCTACCGGGATATATCGGTTGTCTTTCCGTTGCAGCGTGGCCAACATTTCATCGGGCGGCAGCCCAAGTATCGTGGCAAGGGTCTGCGCCACACGGGTCTTCGGAACGGGATGCCGCCCTTCCGTGAACTTGGGGTCTTGCGGGTCGACATAGACCTGTTGCGCGGGAATGGAGAGGGCGAGCGGAACGCTATCTCCGTTGCGGTCGAATATCTTTCCGCGAAGGGCGGGTATTTCCTCCGTGAAGGTGCGCTCCAGCAGATGCGGGTCGACGATTTGCAACTGGTAGAGGCGCACGAGGACGGCTAGGAGCAACCCGAAGAGTACCAGCCCGATTGCCGCGACGAAGCCTTTGGAACCGATGTCTGGCTTGATATAGCGCGTGGACATGGCTCGCCTGGTCGGCTAGCGTGCGAGGCGCGTTTGACGGGAGCCGCCGAGGGCAGGTCTGGCACCGTTGATTGTCGCCATCAGGGCGTGACTGGCCTGCATGCGCCCGTTTTTGTGCACGCGGACAACCTGGTCTCCGGTGGGATAAACCAGCAGGAGCCCGTGCCTGACCATTGCGGCCTCAAGTTCCTCCGGAGTACGCATGGAGTCCCACACGGCCTTCTCACGCAGACGGGTCTGTTCGAGGGTGGCGCATTGCTGTTCGAGGCGCTTGATTTGCTGTGCGCAAGTAGCGCATTGCTGGCGCAGAACGAGTTGGGAGATTGTGAAGAGCGCGAAGAGGAGAATCAGAGCGCCGATGATGTTTCGGGCCTTTTTGCTCTGGACGGTCTGACGACGGGAATTGCGGCGGTGTTTCATTTGGAGTCAAGCGGCAAGGGATTGGTCAAACGGGGCTGTTTTCGAGGCGTTCGGCAACCCGGAGTTTGGCGGAACGCGAGCGGGGATTGGCTTGCAATTCGGTCTCTCCGGGTGTCACGACTTTACGCGTCAGGCGCCTGACGGGAGGATCCTGGCGTTCAAGGCGTTCCCCGCCTTGCTGCAGGGAGACGCGGTGCCCTTCGTGGGCGGAAAGGAAGTGTTTGACGAGGCTGTCGGTGAGGCTCTCGAAGGTAATAACCGCGAGTCTTCCGCCGGGAGAAAGGATGTCGAGGGCGCCATCCAACGCGGCCTGAAGTTCCTGCATTTCCCGATTGATGTGCATACGGATGGCTTGGAAGACTTGGGTGGCGGGGTGGTGGGGGCC
>JAXFQS010000056.1:0-18485 GCA_034178815.1 Kiritimatiellia bacterium
CAGGGGGCTTTGCGGGGCAGGCGTCGCATTCAAACTACTCAACGCCTTGCTGCGCCTTCGAAAGGAGCAGGAGCAGACTCTTTTCGGTCTGAAAAATTACCTCTGGCTGGTCGCCATCGCAACGGTAGGAGACTCGGTTCCCTTGCGCGGTGAGAACCGATTAATCGTTCACACGGGATTGGAGCAGTTGAACCAAACCGTTTCCCAACATCCCGGGCTTCAAGAACTTCTGAAACAGATAAGGCGCAATAAAGGCCGCCTTCAGGTCGCCGATATCGCTTACGGCATTGCCCCACATTTGAACGCCGCCGGTCGTATCGAAGACCCGCGACGCGCCTACAAATTGCTGATTTGCACCACTGCCGAAGATGCCTTGCTTTTGGTCGGAGAACTGGTCAGCCAAAACGCCCGACGAAAGCAGGAAGAAGAGCGGTTCGTGGCAGAGACAATAGCGCAATTGAAGCCCCCAGACCAGGTAATCTGCGTTTGTCCGAAGGGGTGCACCGCTGGCATTATGGGAGTCATTGCCTCACGCCTTTGCGAGACTTACCAGTGCCCTGTCGTCATCGGCGTCAAACAGGGAGACGGCACCATTAAAGCCTCAGCCAGAGTCCCTGAGCCTTGCAACGCCATTGAGTGTTTGAACGCCTGTCGCGACGAACTTGACAAATATGGTGGGCACGAACGAGCAGCAGGACTGACTATCAAAACTGGGCGCTTCAGGCAATTCAAGAGGGCCTTCTGTAAAGTCTGTGCTAGCAAGGCAAGCGACTCGCCAGCAGAACGGAAACTTCAACTAGATGGCTATCTTTTGCCTTCACAACTGCTCGACTTCGGTCTCAAAATTCCCCAACTCGAACCCTTTGGTTCAGGCAATCCCCTCCCCACCGTGGCAGTCGGCGGACTCCGGCTTGAGCAGGTTGCCCCCATTCTCCGAAAATGGCTCCCCGCGCTGGATGGAAAAGGCGTAAAGCCCCAGCACCTAAGGTTCCAATTTAGAGCACACAATGGAACTATTATGGAAGGAATCTGGTTCCGCGCGGCAAAATATCACGCGCAACTTCAATCCCTGATTGGGCACGAAGTGGAAGTGGCTGCGAAACTAGAGCTCGACCACTATTATCCCAATCAGCCACGTGCGCGGCTGGTTATCCTCGACATTCGGGGAAAGCAATAAAGCCAAGGATTTAGAGCCCGGCAAAGGGATTGCAGCTAAAGCCGCCTTGAGTCCTTGGAGGATGTTTGTCGCCCCCCAATCGAGGCGTAGTCGCACGCGAACTCGAAGCATCCCTGCGAGAGGAATTCTTTCGCGCCGAAAGCGATATCCGCTTGCGCGCAAGGTCGACAGAAAGCACTCGCACCTGAAGCTTGTCTCCAGTTTTGACCACCGAAGAAGGATCGCTTATATAGTGGTCGGACAATTCCGAGACATGCACCAGTCCATCTTGATGAACCCCGATGTCTACAAATACCCCGAAGGCCGTGACATTGGTCACAATTCCCTCCAGTGTCATCCCCGCCTTGACATCATCCAAAGTTAGGACATCATCCCGGAAAGCCGGAGGTTCAAAGGTCGCTCGCGGGTCTCGTCCTGGTTTCTTGAGTTCCGCCAAAATGTCCCTCAGAGTAGGCTCCCCCACATCAGCGGATAGGTAGCGGCGAATGTCAATCTTGTCAACCAGCTTCCCATTTCCAATCAGTTCCACAACCGTGACTCCAAGGTCAGAGGCCATGTGTTCGACTAGCGGATAACGTTCCGGATGTACCGCAGAAGCATCAAGCGGATTTGCCGCGCCGTGAATACGAAGGAAGCCCGCCGCCTGTTCAAATGTCTTGGGACCAAGTCCTGGAACATCCATCAACTCGCGGCGGGATTTGAAGGATCCGTGTGCATCCCTATAGTCGACAAGACGCTTGGCCATTGTCGTGCCAATACCGGATACCCGAGTAAGTAGCGGAGCGGAGGCCGTATTGAGTTCCACGCCGACGCGATTTACGCAACTGACCACCACTTCGTCGAGTTTGGCTGCCAGCAAGGGCTGGTGCACATCGTGCTGGTATTGTCCGACTCCGATGGCCTTGGGGTCTATTTTGACCAGTTCAGCCAGTGGGTCTTGAAGGCGTCGACCGATTGATATGGCACCGCGCACGGTCAAGTCCAACTGCGGGAATTCTTCTCGGGCGATCTCGGAGGCACTGTATACGGACGCTCCGGACTCGCTGACGGCAACGACTGCGATTGATTTCGCATTGGCTGCCGCTAGGGTCTGGCGTACGAATGACTCTGTCTCTCGGCCTCCCGTTCCATTCCCGACTGCTATGGCAAAGGGTTTGGTATCGGCAAGGAGTTTAAGCAGTTCGACTCTTGCCTCAAGTTGTTGTCGGTCGCCTTTCTGGAGGTAGATGACGGTATTGCGCAGGAACTTTCCGTTGGCATCGAGCGCGACCACTTTGCACCCTGTGCGAATGCCGGGATCTATAGCGACAACCGGATGTTCGCCTAGCGGGGGGGCGAGCAGGAGGTTCCGCAGATTTGCGGCGAATACTTCCACCGCGGCGCGGTCTGACTTCATTTTGAGTTCGACCAGGACATCGATTTCCACGCTTGGCAGCAAAAGCCTTTTGCAGGCATCTTGGGCTGAGAGGTCTAGGTGTTCCGAATGGCCATAGCGGGCGGCGATGGCATCCAGTATTGGGGTGGAATCGCAGACCAGACGCGCTCTTAGGATGCCTTCTGTCTGCCCCCGGCGAATAGCTAGGTACCGGTGCGACGGAATGGCGGAAACGGACTCGCTGAAGTCGTAGTACTGTTCGAATTTCGTGGGTTCGAGCGGCTTGGGCTCGACGACTTGGGAGACTAGGCGCGCGTGGGTTGCCATATAGGTGCGGGCAAAGCCTCTGATGTCAGCGTCTTCGGCCATTTGCTCGGCGACAATATCCCTAGCCCCGGACAAGGCGGAGGCAATATCCGGGATGTTTTCGGTGACAAAGGCGGCGGCGGTCTCTTCAAGGCAGGTGTCTCGCGCCAGGAGTTTCTGCGCCAGGGGTTCGAGCCCGTTTTCCTTGGCAATCATTGCCCGCGTGCGGCGTTTGGGCTTGTAGGGCAAATAGAGGTCTTCGAGGGCGGATTTGGTTTGGCAGGCCTCTATTTTACGCCGCAGGTCTTCGGTGAGTTTGCCCTGGTCGTCAATCGACTTTAAGATGGCGGTGCGGCGTTCGTCTAGTTCACGGTAGTAGGCGAGGCGCTCTTGGATTTTGCCAATCTGAACCTCGTCGAGGTTTCCGTGTGCTTCCTTGCGATATCGGGCGATAAATGGGATGGTGGAACCTTCGGCAAGGAGTTGGGCGACGGCTTGTATCTGACGCGGCGCTATCTTGAGTTCGTCAACGAGTTGGGAAATGGCATCGGTCATTTGGAAAGTCCTATTGGGCTGGAGGTAATGATACCATTTCGCCGTTCGACAAGCAAGCAGGAGCGTTCGTTCGCACTCAACAAGACAATCGGAAACATAAAGCGCGTCTCCGCACTCCTTTGCAGAGATCCACCCGGCCTCGGCTGGCTTGCGGGTAAGTTGATAGGTGCCGCAAGCACGAAGCGGGGTCAGGCACCCATTGGGAGTTGTGCAGCCGATCCGGCCAAAAGATAGCAACCTCTCCTCCCCATTGGTGGCTTGCCCTAGATAGTAAAGGTAGACACCTTGTGGAGCAGCAGGTTGCAACCCTATACCCGCTTTCCTTCTTACCCACAGAACACCCACGCCGGCGGCAAAATCCTAATGCCGAGGACGAGTAATTGCCTTAGGCTTGAAGAGGCGTCCGTGCGAAACGACAAAGCGCCGCGCAATGGCAGAACCATTGCGCGGCGCAGGGTATGTGTGTTATGTTGCAATGAAAACCGGCGAAACCGGAAAGACTACACCTATATACCAATAACACTCGGTACGCTCAAATCCTAGCAAAAGCCCCAACTCGAAACAATTACCCGTTTGGGTAGGGGGTTCGTGCGTGACATTAGGAGAAAATTGGCTACAATAGAGGACATGAAGACAATCCGATCCATCCTAAGCCTCATCCTGCTTGCCGTCGCACCACTCGCGGCTCAGGAAGATCGGATTCCCCACAAGGCAGTCTGCGAAATTACCCATGACCTGCTGACCGGAGAGCTCGCAAAACCCGGTGCGCAAGTCCGCTTGGAAGGGTGGATCAGCGCCACAGCGGGTGAATTGGTTGTCCTCTCAGACAACACAGGATCCATCTGCGTTCTGGCAAACGGCGTGCCGGAACTTGAGATAGGCCACACACTCATTCTGACCTGCGCCGCCAACCGAAATCCCAAAACCTGCGATGACATTCAACTCATTGCGGCCGATGCCGTCATTCTCCAGAAACGCCCCCCACACAAGCCTTACCGAGCGACCATTCCAGAAATCAGCACCGGCCACTATGACCTTTGGAGAGTCACCCTTGAAGGCGTTGTCACCAACATCGCCTCAGACGAGAATGATTCCACCTTGCTAGAATTGACCCTTGAATCGGATGGCTTAGCAATAGTTCTCACCTTGCCCCGCACGCCGGAGTCTGAGAAGCAAATGGCCGACCTGCTGGATTCCTGCGTCAGTGTCACGGGGATTGTACTACCTTCCATCTGGACACCTAGACGATATGCCGGACAGCGTATCCACCTGACGAACCCAGACGCAATCATCAGGCTGCGCCCTACAGTTCCGACAGGCGCCCCGCTTCCTAACGACCGCGACATTCCGGCGGCACTCAAGCGCCACTTTCCTAGACGCTATTCCATCGACGGGCAGGTTATCGCCTACAGTTCTCCTCGTGCCGGATGGTTGCGAAGCCCTACTGGGCGAACCATCCGGTTCTGCCTTGCACCAGACTCCCCGTCTCCAACACCTGGTTCGAATGTCCGTGTGGTTGGATTTTTGCGCACAGATACTTTCTTCGTCTATCTTGAAAACGCCCATTGCACTTCCCTTCCCGCCTCTGCATATGCGCCTATTCTGCCTAGCGAAACTACCATTCGAGACCTACTTATCTCGCCCCAGAATCAGCGTGTTGTACGCCCCAGTCTTGACGGCAAATTGGTCCGATTTGAGGCAAGTGTCGCAGACATTCGTCCCTATGCCGAGGGAGGGGGCGAATGCCGCCTTGAGGCTGATGGGTTGAGTCTACCGGCTCGTTTTCTTGACTTCCCGCCCCCGCCGGTCAATAGCCGAATTGTCATTCAAGGTGCCTGCTTGGTCACGACTGAGGGTTCAATCGGGCAACCAAGGACGCGACTTTCTGGATTGTGCATTCTGCCTAGGAGTTCGGCCGATATTTTGGTGCTCGCGAACCCGCCTTGGTGGACGCATTCGCGCCTCAAGTATGCCAGCGTGTTTTTGCTCGTGCTTGTGGCGCTGGTGCTTGTTTGGAACCGGGCGCTCTCCGTCCTTCTGAAACGACACGCCAAGCGATGGCTTGACGCCCGCCTCCAGCATTCCTTGGCCGAATTGAAGGTCAAGGAACGCACCCGTCTTGCCGTCGAACTGCACGATTCGCTGGCGCAGAGCCTAATGGGCGTGGCCCTTCAGTTGGCAGCCGCCGAGCGCGGGCTTCCTGCCGAAGCAACCGCGTCGCGGCAATCCATCCATCTGGCGGAACGAATGCTTCAATCCAGCCACGATGACATCCGCCGTTGCATTTGGGATTTGCGCCACCTTGTCATGGACGAGCGCAATTTGTCGGAGGCGCTGCGTCAGGCCCTCGCCCCTCAGTTGCATGGAAATGTGGCGATTGATATCAACCTTCCCCTCCCGAAGGAACGCATCAATGAGGAGCAATCCTACCTACTCCTGAGGGTGATTCGTGAATTGGTTTTGAATGCCATCCGACACGGTCACGCCACCCGAATCTCCGTGAGCGGAAAGATCCAGGAGCGAACCTTGACCGTCACGGTTACCGACAACGGCTCGGGATTCAATCCCGCGACTGCCCCCGGACTCCCAGAAGGACACTTCGGGTTGCAAGGCGTCCGAGAGCGCATTCGCCACGGAAGAGGCACCCTTACAATCGAAACGGCCCCAGGAGAAGGCGCACGCATCACCTTCACCATCGACTTGGCCCAAAAGGAATAGACGCCCCCCATGGAACCAATCAAAATCCTCCTTGCCGACGACCACGCCATTGTCCGTATGGGACTCGGAGCCCTACTCGCCACTGAACCGGGACTGCAAATAGTCGCCGAAGCCGCAGACGGCGAAGAAGCCGTCCAGATTGCGACCGCCCTCCATCCCGATTTGGTCATTATGGACATCCTGATGCCATTGCTCGACGGCATTGCGGCCACACGCGAGATCCGCCGCCTTTCCCCTTCGCCCGCTGTGATTGTCCTGACTAGCAGCACTGCCCCGGAAGACCTATCCTCCGCCCGTGAGGCCGGCGCACAAGGCATCGTCATCAAATCCGCCGCCAATGACGAACTCCTTGCCGCCATCGACGCCGTCTGCCGCCAGCGAACCACCTACATTTCACCCGATGCGGCACAGCTTTTGGAAGAACAACGAGACCTCCCCAAACTCACACCACGCCAGATAGAAGTTCTCCACTCCCTCTCCCGGGGACTCACCAACAAGGACATCGCCAAACAATTCGGAATCAGCGCCAACTGCGTCAAACTCCATCTGGCAAACATCTTTACCCGCCTTGGTGCCGCCAACCGAGCTGAGGCCATCTCCATTGCCCTTCGCCACCGCCTTATTCGAGACTAACCCACACAACCATGCGACTAGCCATACTCTCTTCCGGAAGCAGCGGAAACGCCACCATCATTCAAACCTCCACCACCACCATCTTGCTCGACGCCGGCATCACTTGTGCCCAAGTCCGCAGGCGTCTTGATACCATTGGCCTTGAGGGAACCATGCCTAACGCCATTCTCTTGACGCACTCGCATGGTGACCACACCAGCGGGCTGGAAGTCATCTGCGGCAAGCACCCAGGCCTCACCTGTTATGCCAATGTCCTGACCGCTAATGCACTCTACGGCAAGGAGATTCCCTTCCTGATCTTTGAGGACGGCGCGCCATTTGAATTGGGCGACATTCTGGTCACGCCCATACCCGTTCCACACGACGCCCCCGGCACCGTTGGCTACCGATTGGAGTCTAATGGGAAAGCGCTCCTCTACCTCTCAGATCTGGGGTGCATCGGTCCCGCCGTGCGCGCACACGCCGAGCAAGTCGACCTCATTGCGGTTGAGTCCAACCATGACCCCCGTTTACTCCAAGCGTCCGCCCGACCAGATTTTCTCAAACAGCGCATAGCAGGCCGCTTCGGGCACCTCTCCAACGGTGACGCCGCCGAGTTTGTCCGGTCGTGCGCTTCCCCTCGACTGCGCCACCTCGTGCTACTCCACCTCTCCCACGCCTGCAACTCTCCCGAACTTGCCCGGGAGACTATGTCCTCCTGCCTGCGGGAAATCAACCGTCCCGACATTACCCTAACTATTGCCACGCCCGAAACGCCAACCCCCATCATACAACTCTAACAATGCCCACCTACACCTACCAAGCCGTCACCGAAAAAGATTCCTGCCCCCGCTGCCGAAAAGCGTTTGAAGTCATTCAGCCACTAGCCGCCCCCCGCCTAGAGACCTGCCCCGAGTGCGGCGCCCCCATCCATAAACTCATTGCCGCTCCAGCAATCGGCCGATCCAAGTCAACCCTTGATCAGCGCGCCAAAGCCGCTGGCTTTCACAAACTCAAAAAGATCGGCAAGGGCGAGTACGAAAAGCAGTATTGACCCAGCCGAATTCCTACCAAACAATTCCACTCAGTCGAGCCCACCAATAGGGGACGAAGGTTGACACCTTCGCCCCCTATTGATTTCCACCCTGACATCCCAATCCTATCCACCGCCTAACGCCAACCTTCCAACGGGAACATATCACAACCATGACACAAACGGGTTGAAGACTAGACACACAAACAGTCAAAAAAAGGCAATAAAAAAGCCCCTCTCTCGAGGGGCTAAAGATGGAGCCAACCAACGGATTCGAACCGATGACCTGCGCATTACGAATGCGCTGCTCTACCAGCTGAGCTAGGTTGGCGATGTGCTGGTTATTATGCTACAAACCAATTGGAATTGCAAGCACCAAGTGACTCGCTCACAAGGTTTTTGCCCTACCAAATCACCCGGAAACGAATGAACCAAGTGGTATCGAGCTTTTCAGCCGTCGAATCCTCCGGCTTGCCGACAAACTCGTTCGAAATACCCATCTCCTGCAGCACTGACTTGCCGAAAATGGGGAAGGAAAGTGTCGTCTCCTGACGCCCGTAGATGTCACCCTTGACCCGCAGAGATGGCTGGAGCGTGACCTCCGTATTCCAAACCACATTCTCGAAAAGACGATGGCGGAACCAGATGCCAATATCCGCGATGCTACTCTCATTGCCCCCTTCAGCCTGATTGGCATCGGCATAATAAAAATCCCAAACATAACCTACGCCGGCACGCAAACGAAGGGCATTCTTGATCCCCGTCCCTTTGTCGTCCATCGCCCGCCAGAGGTAAAGCGAATAACCAGCCGAATTGGAGACTCGCCAACGAATATCTTGCATGCGGTTCTTGATGTTATCGTCACGAATGAAGAGCCCTTGCATTGGCGAAATGTTGTATTCGAAGTCTGCACCAAAGTTGATTAAATCAGTATCGGTCTTGCTGTCTACCTCCTTGTAATCGTACTTGCCGTAAACCTTCAACAAGGTGCTTTTACCCGTACGAACGAAGTCGGCATTAAGCCCAGTTGAGAACGAATCGGTATTCCCGTTTTGTCCCGAAAAGCGGATACCGACCGATGAAGCCCAGCGCTTGGATTCCCTTGGTTTATCGGGATCGGGAGCCCCCTTTCGATAGAGCGTCACGACCCGGTTGGAGTCAGCCGCCGTATAGGCCAAAGGCGCTTCAACGGTAGCCTCTAACCAATTAGTACTTGGCCGCATCAAAACTGCCTCATCGGTCATCATCTTGGCAATCAAATCCTGCTTGATTGCGATATCCCCGGCATAGTCGGTGGTCAGTGTGACAACGCCTTTTTGGACCTGTTTAATCTTTCCAGAAAGGCGGTCTCCGTTGATGGTCTCAACCGTATCTGCGTGGACGGCGAACGCTACCAAAAGGAAGGTTGCAAAGAAGGTAAGTCGACAAGTCATAATTTTCTCTGGTGGTAAAAGGTTATTTGCCAAGGTCTGAACGATAAGGTATGGGCAACTGATAGGCCCCGGCATGAGCGACTAACGCCTCCATGATGGCCGGAACCGGATCGGAAGCATAGTCGGCGATAAGGGTAAACATCTTTTGCTCTGCCCAGGCTTGGCGAATCTGTTTGGTGCCGGTGGGGGCGCCGGCGATGTCTAGATTGAAGACCACATCATAGCCTGCCGTGCCTGCGCGACCGCGAATCTGGCAAACGGCTTGGGGCAATCCCTTCTTGCACCTGCCATAGAGCCAAAGGGGGCGATCGGCAAAGAGGGCTGTTGTCAAACGAGGGTAAACTTCGCCGCCTGAGGCGGTATCGAATGTGAATCGTATGTCGTGCATAACGGGATTCCGAAGGGCAGAAAAGAGCGGTCCCATCGCCACAGGGATATCCCAGCGATCTCCCGCGAGAACCCGCGCCCCACCGCGATTGCAGTAGGTCAACATATCCAGCAAGTAGCGGTTTGCGCTTCGTTGCGTGCCAAAGGCGTAGACGGCCACCTCGCCTTTGTTGAGGCGTGTAAACTCCCCGATAATCCGGGTACTTTCTAGCACTCCGAAGGTTGGCCGCCCATCCGTCACGACGACAACGACCATTGGACGAGTCCTATTGTCTCTAAGGCGCAAGAGGTCGCGCAGGAGCGCAAAGAGGTCAGTACTTCCGTGGGAGCGCAGGCCGGAGATGAATTGCCGTCCTTTTTCGAGGGTTTCGGCATTGACCGGCTGCCAACCGTTGAAGGCCGCGGTCGGGCCTGAACTAAATGCGAGCAACTGCCAGCGGTCGCCGTCGCGCAGGATTTCCGGCAACATGGCAATCAATCCCTTTCGGCAGAAATCCAGCCGAACTTCCGCAATGGACGCGGAGGTGTCTTGGACGATGACGACATCCTTCGGGAGAACCGGCAGAGTGGTTCCCGAGCGGCGCGCGACCTGAACGGCATAGTATGTCCACGCCGGATCGCCGTCGTATCGGGAGACCTGCACTTGCAAGCGATCATCTACGGGGACGAATGGGGGTGGGGTCTCGGCATTCGGGGTAATGACTGGGTCGGAAAAGCGATCTTCGGTGATACTGGGCTCAAGCGGCGGTGGCGTTGGGATGGTAAGTCCCGGCCCAGAGGTTGGCACCAAAGCCTTCGAGAGAATAGCACCTCCGGGAGGCCCCGATACGAACAACTCCGCCCCACTGGTTGGTACCGACAGGGGCGCCCCCTTGATAGGAATAGCCGGCGTCTCAAGCGTGGGCGGCGCAATGTCTGGAGCCAAGAGGGTTCGGTCGGCTTGAGGGAGGGTGATGCGCTCGTAGCCAGGAAGTTCGGTCTTCACCTGATTATCGAGGACATCCATCACCCTTTGCCGTGCAACCTGGGGAACCGCGGGCGACGCCCCACCGACATCGGGCAACGCGGGGAGTTGCGCATCCGGAATAGCCGGGAGCTGGTTGAACAAAGGCGTCAAAGCAGTAGCGTCGGAAGCCTTCTCAGACGGAGCCAGTTCCGTCTGCTGCTGCTCGGGAGGCAACACCTCCGTGCGCTCGGGCATCCTCTCGAACGAGGGCGTAGGATCCTCGACCCGAACAACACGCATTGGACGGCGAGGCGCATCAAGCGCACGGCGAAACTCCTCGGCAGATGAGGGAAGCGGGTTGAGCCGATAATTGCGCCCTCCCCAAAGCACCAACAGATGTAGCAGAATCGAGGCAATCAACGCGATGGCTATCCAAGGTGTACGCCCCGCACTGTCAGATGGCGGCGGCACACCATACCCGCCGCGTCGAGCAAAATCAGTCATGGGCTACTCCTTTGCGCTTGGCAGCTTGGGGCGATGAAGGATAACGCTCCACCAACTCGGCAGATACCCGAGCAGCCTCAGCCCTGTCTCCAGTCTGCTCAAGCAAATCGGCGGCAGTATCGAGTGCTTCGGGAACACAGACAGGATCATCAAAAAGAATAGCAAGCGTCATCGCGGTACGAATAGCCTCCACCGGAAGGTTCAACCGCCGCTGGACACGCATCTGATTGAGAAGCGCCTGAGCCTTTACCGCCGGCTGGCGCTGCTGGTTGGCGAGACGGGATACAGAAGCAAAGTGGACAAGTGCGGCTTTCTCGTCCCCCTGTTCAAGCAACAGTTCTCCTAATGTCAACTCGGCAAGATTAGACCAATCCGTCCGTCCCTTGAGTTCGAGCGTACGGCGGCAAGCGGCAAGAGACGCATCCCTGTTCCTGAGACGACGATGCGCAAGCGCGGCAAGCGTCTCCCCCGCAATGCGTGGCGCAATATTGGTGGCTGGTACGACGGCAAGCAAACTCTGCGCAGCCACAAGCGCCTCCGCCGGCTGGCTTCGATCCAGAAGATACTGCGCCAACCACTCAAGCTGCCCAGGAGTAAGTTTACGCCCCGTAGCAGTCGCCAACAACGGCTTGAAAAAGTCAACCGCCTCAGCATCCCGCTTCTGACTCTTGAGGAGAGCGCCAAGCGCCAAGCGGACTTCTGCAGCCATTTGTTCCGGAAGCTTGAGCTGCAACGCCTTGCGGAAATTGGCTTCAGCTGTGACTAGGTCATGTTGCCGCCGAGCGACCTCCCCTCGCCAAAAGAAAGCCTCCGGAGAATCCGACGCATTGGGATTGCGGGATAGGTATTCATCGAGGGCAACGGCAGCCGCCGGCAGACGCGAAAGTTGGATTAGAACTAGCGCCTTTCTATAGAGCGCCTCAGAGGCTTCGGGCGCAGTCGGGTAGGCAGAAAGCAAGAGCATAAGCGCCTGAAGAGCCGCCTCGAAGTCGGAGGCTTCGAGACTAGCGGACGCAGAGGCAAGAAGGGCTTTCGGCGCAAGCGCATGTTGAGAATAGCGACGCGCCAACTCGGCATAGAGTTTCACGGCTTCCCGGTAATGTTTTCCCTCTTGGGCAAGCCAAGCAGCACGGTAAAGCGAATCAGCGGCATAAGGTGAATCAGGGTAGGCATCGGCCAAACGGCTAAACAGCAAACCGGCATTGGAAGCCTTTGATCTTTCGGCGGCAAGTGCCTGCATCCATAGAAGATCGACAAGCCTCGGAGTGCCCTGCGGAAGAGCAGAAACTTCCTTAATCAATTCGGCATCCTGCCGCGTTTCGAAGAGCGCCTGCAGAAGACCAAATCGGGCAGAGTCATTATCGGGATTTGTCTTCAAAATAGTCCGGTAGGCGGTAATCGCCTCGAGCCAGCGCCGGTTACGGGCCAGCAAAACTGCTCGCATCAAAGCAAGCGTATTGGCGGCAGGGGGGGGAAGTGTAGGCAATGCCACATCGAGGAGCGCAAGTGCCTGGTTTGTCTGGGCGGTCTGAAGATAGAGCGAGACCAAAGGTTCGACAGCTTCCCGCGCAGATGATGTGTCCGGGAAATCGGCGCGGAGGCGTACATATCGGTCAATAGCCTGCTTAGGTGTGGAGGCAAGAAGTGCCGCCGCAGCGAGGGCGGGCGCTGCAACGATTGGGTCTTTGACTGCGGCAAGTTCGAGTTGCAGTGCTTCGGCTTTTCGGAGTGAATTGGTATCCTTACGATCCTGGGAAAGCAACCAAGCAAGGCGGGCCTTTGCATAGATCAAATAGTCGCCATCGGAAGCTTGGGCAAGGGCGGATGTATAGGCTTCTGCGGCGGCGGTGAAATTGGTTGACTTTTCGAGGCACTCGCCTAAGTGATAGAAGGCAATCTGCCGAATATCTGGAGGGAATCGCGTGCCAGACATGACGGAAAAGGCGGCCTTTGCCTTATCGATTTGCCCTCTTTGGACGGCGAGCAAGGCACGCTGGATATAGGCACGCTGGGCTACTGGATTAGTGGGGGCTAGTTCGATGACACGCCTGTAGGCCTTATCCGCCTCATCGCTCTTATCCTGCTTGCGGTAGCACTCGCCCAAGCGGAAGAAATAGATGGGGTTGGGGTTCGTGGCGAGGACGGCCTGGTACTCTTGCTCGGCCATGCGATAAAGCCCCCGGCGGAAGAGTCCGTCTGCAAGGAGTGCCCGATCTTCCTGGTATGTCGAGGAGGAATTCTTTGGAGACTCCGGCTCCGCCCGAAGGGTTCCCACCAGGGCAACTGCACCCAAAAGAAGGAGGGCGGGGAGACTTTGGAACGAGCGCTGAATCACGGCTGTTCTGGGGTGGCGAGTACGGGAGGTGGAACAGGCTCTTCGGGCTTCCTGTCCTGCGTGGCAATGGAGAAATTCCACACTTCTGCTTCTCGGCAAATATCGATGACGGCGACTAGTTTTTCGACGGGAGCACTGGCATCGGCGCGCAAAATCACAGGCTGCCCGGGATAGTATTTCACAAGCCGCGCGAGGCGTGTTTTGAGGACTCCCGGCGAGAGTTCTTGCTGGTTGACTGTGACCTTGCCGTCTTGAGCGATATTAAGGATAACCTCTCCGGGAAGGCGTTCCGGCGGTTTGGCGGTCTTGGAGGTGGGCAGAGTAATGTCGACCTCGCATTCCCACTGGGAGAAGACGGCGGTGGTAATGAAGAAGCAGAGCAGAAGGAAGATGACATCCAGCATCGATGTCAAGGAATATCCGGCGCTCTGTGGCGTGTTGCGCTGGCGGAATTTCACTTGCAGTACTTTCCGCTCAGCAAGGCGCCAAGCTGTGCCGAAGCGGCTTCAAGGCGGGCAATCTGCCGGGTTGCCCGGCGGCGCATCCACGCGTGGGCCAAGAGGCAGGGAATGGCAATGCCTAGGCCGAAGATGGTGGTGACGATGGCCTTGGAGACGCCCGCGGCAAGGACAACTGGACGGGCGGCCGCGATATCGGTGGCAATGGATCCGAAGGCGGTCAGCATGCCCAAAACCGTCCCCAATAGGCCAACCATCGGGGCAATGCCTCCCAGGTCAGCGAGCCACTGGACGGTACTCTGGACGGCGTCGGCCTGGCGGGTTCCTTCGGCGACGAGGGTTTCATTGAGGGCGGAGGAGTCGCAGTTGGGCGTCTGCTTGAGGGTGTCCAAAGCGGAGAGGGCTACAGCGGAGTAGGCGCAGGGGCGATCCTCGCAGAGGCGGCGGGCATCTCCAAGTTTGTCGGAGGAGAGATTTTCCATCACATCGCGCACAAGGGACCGTGGCACAATCTGTCCTTCGCGTAACGTCAATAGCAAGTAGACTACCAGTGCGACGGCCAAGAAGGAGAGGGCGGCCAGCACCCACATCAGACCGCCTCCGTAAGTCCAAGCCTCTTGCATCGACATAGACGAGGGCGCAACTTCATCCGCCGCCATCAGGGTCACTGGAGCCACAAAAATCGACGCTACTGCCCATACTCGCCACAAAGCAAAGGAATCCATTCCAGCCTCCTAAAGGAAATAAAGCGTCAGTATAGCATATTCGAAACGCCTTGCCAACCCTAAACGGCGAGAGACCGCCATTTGCACAAACTCGGGAGCGTCCAGACTTCTGGGTGGGGCGAAGCAGAAGTTCCCTTTGGTATCCACCCTCGAACCTTAAGGGTATCTACCTAGGGGGATGACAGATGGCAACCTTTGCCCCTAAAAGATGGGTAGGCAATGCCCCCGTAGGTAAGCACCTTGCTATGTTGTGCCCTACGCGCATTCCCCGCTGTGGTTCTCTGGCATCAAGGGTGCTCCACAGGTTCATCCAAACGGCGGAGCCACATGGGAATCAACGCAAACTGCGCGGCCGTCCCCAGCAAACCGAACAAGAGAATGGCGCGAAATGAACCCAAGAGAGGCCAATAGCCACAAGCATTCAAACATGCCCTCAAACCGAACGCATCGGAGGTGTCATACAGAGCAAACAGTCCCCCGGCCTCAAGCAATCCCAATAGGCCAATCCATAGCGGCGCGCGTAATCGGTCGCAAGCAATCTCGAACATCGCAAAGCAAATGACCGAGCCGCGCAAAGTCGAAATCGCACAGACCAAGAACGCCTCAAACTTCAGATTGTCGCACACCTTCCACGCCTCAACCCAGCCGGAAAGCCAATGCCCCATCAGTAGCACGGCGCAGAGAATCAAACCACCAAAGAGAACATTTACCCAAGTCGAATGTAGCAAAATTCCGCGTGTCTCGTGCCCCCGCAGATGCGCCTCTGCCGCCACTGGGAAAAGAAACGGCAGCATCGCCCCCGAAAGCCCACCCGCCAAGTCCGCAAACCGGGCAATCAAATAATATCCAGCCGACTCACTGGAGGTCAAGGCCTGCCGGATAGAGAGCGATTCAGCCGAGGACTGAAGCGTCGTCGCGACAATGTAAAACGCCACTCCTGCCAGCACGCCGCCGAACTCCCCGCGAACCTCGTGCCAGTACGGTTGGCGTACGATACGACGCCACACACGCCCCCAAAGCACCCATCCCGCCACGCCAATCGAGAGCAGAGATGGCGATGCCTGCCCCGCGAAATAACCAGTAACCCCTCGCAACGGCAACGCCACAACCATCACCCCCAAGCGGCAAATGGCACCCAAAAGCCCAAGAGCCGTCACCGTACCAAACTGCTTGAGCCCCTGCAATGCCGATGTCGCCACGGGCGCAAAAGCGCTGACTGTCCCGCAAAGTAGCACCATAACCCCCAGCCGGCCGTTTGCTAGACCGACTCGACCGAGAAACCAATTCAGGCAAATCCACAATCCAATGACTACCAAACCAAACAAACATACCGCGCACAAACACGCATCCCCAACCAACGCCTTGACCTTTCCCAACTCTCCCCGCGCCATAAAGCGGTTCAAAAACTTCATCAGCGGAACGGCAAGAATCGAAAGCGGAATGCCCAATATTGCTCCAAAACCCGTGAGCGGCAAAAGCGCCCCCAAATCCACTTCCGGAACGAATCGCGGAACAAGCCACAGGCCGACAAAGGCATTCAGACCGTCCCCCATTCGCATCAATATAAAAAGGAGAGCCGTCCACCACCATAGCTCTCCCATGCGACCGCGAATTCGCGAGTATAAGGTCATTTATCCGACCCTGATGCTGCGTCGCGCCCCCGGGATAATACACCCGGGAACACGACATCGCCAGAGGCTCCTAACGATTCGCAGGAGGCGCAGCATCCACATCATCCAGAGTGATCCCCAGCATCCGCGCCTTGGCCGCCAAAGTCTCCAGAGAGTCCTCTTGATTCGAGGCGGAAATCACCTCACGATTCTGCTTCTTCTCAGCCTCCTTGATCAGACGCTTGAGCTTTTCGATTCGCAATTTTTCAAGAGCCTCCTCGGCCTCCTGTTCGTCTTCGCGCTGAGCCTCTTTGATACGCTCACGCTCAAGCAATCGCTTCTTTGTGACGGGGTCCGCAATCTCGCTCTGAGACCAGTCTTTGGTCAAGACGCCAGGCACATTCAAGTAATCCTTGAGGGACTTAGCCTTCTCGAAAGCCTCTTCGTTGTTCTTGAAGACATAAGGCGTCATGAAGACCACCAACTCTTTTCGGTCTTCCGCATCCACGGTGCGTCCGAAGAGGTACTGTCCAATAAAGGGAATATCCATCAGAATGGGGATTCCAACCCGCTCCTTCTTGATTGTTGAATCGACCAAACCGCCCAGCACCACGGTCTGCCCATTGCGTACGGAAACATCTGCAACCATGCTCCGTGTGTTCACCGTCGGGTAGGAATCGTCGCCAACCTGCTGATTCGCGCCAATCGTCTCGAAACGTTCATCGACGGTCAGGACTACCGTCCCATCAGGGTTGATACGCGGCGTGACAGTAATGCTCAAGCCAATGTCCCGCTGTTCATAATCCGGCACCTCTTGGCCATAATTGTAGTTGCCCGAGTAGCGTACGCCCTTGTATAGATAGCGCATTTGAGTTGACTCGATCGTCGCCTCTTTATTGTCAAGCGTCTGGATAATCGGCGACGAAAGCACCTTCGTACGATTGTCCGATTTCGATGCACTGATAATGGCATTGAGGTTGAGATTGTCGAAGACCGCCATATACTTAGCACCGGGGACTGCGTTTAGAAGCGCATTCGTCGAGGCGTTGAAGAAAGTCTCGTAGGATACGGTACCATTGCCATCGCCCACAGGGAATTGTTGCGAGCCCCCTCCGCCAATGCCTCCGAGCGTCACATGGTTCTTGTGCGTCGTCTGATGAATCCAATCGATACCGGTCGAAATCTCCTTAGTCAACTCCACCTGAAGCACGACCGTTTCAATCAACACCTGGGCCAACTGCACATCCAGTTGAGCGACAATATCTTCCAGCACGGCCATATCTGTGGGCGGGGCCATAATGATCACCGCATTGATTCGTGGGTCGGCGAGAATCGTGATATTCTCGTTTGACAACTCACCCACTTTCTTGGATGATGAACTCGACGGCGGTTGTGGACGAGCAGATGCTTGGGCGAGATAGTCCGGGTCGGGCGCATAGTTTCCACTGGTGCTTCTGTTACCCGTCGAGGTCGAGGTATTGTAGGAAGTCGAGGATGATCGGCTTGAACTACTCGTCCCAGAACGGCTAGTAGAATTGCGGGAGGTCGACCGGTTCGAGGATGAGCCGCTGCGGCCTGTCGAACTGGAGCGGGAACTGCTACTGGAGGTACCTCCGATAAGTTCGTTGAGGATGTCCACTACGCCACGATCACCATCGAGTCCTTCGCAGGAAGCATACTTCAGCCGGATAATCTTGACGCGCACATCTGGGGCCGTCTCTATGTCTAGCACCTTGATAATCTTGTCGAAGAAGGTCATGTTCTCCGGGCGGGTTATGATTATCAACTGGTTGGATCGTTCGTCGGCAAGAATTTGCACTTTCCCGCGAATCATTCCGCGATTGGCATCGGAACTGAGCGTATCGAGCGCGGCGGGGACAATCGGATTGGCGGCTGGAGGTCGATTTACGCCGGGGATAGAAGTCCGAGGAGCGGAAATGCCTGGCGCGCCGCTGCGATTGGGCTGGCCCGCACTAGTCTGTTTTTGCTGCGTATTACCCTGGGACTCTGCGACGACGGCCTCCATCTGGGTCTTGATGTCTGCTGCCACGGCGTGCTTGATGGGGCGAACATAAACTTCCTCTTTAACCTCCATCGGCACATCAATGTATTCGAGCAATTCGCAGATACGGTTGACATTCTCCTGCGTGTCCGTCACCAGCACCGCGTTCTTACGATCGAGGGATTGGATTGTCCCATCGGCGCTCTTGAGGGTTTCGATGACCTTCTGCGCCTCGTCGAAAAGAATCGCCTTGAGGGTAAAGACGCGAGAGACGCGCTTACCTTCTTCGGGGTAGCGTCCTCCGGGGGG
>JAXFQS010000063.1:0-3517 GCA_034178815.1 Kiritimatiellia bacterium
TCAAAGACAAATCTGTCCCGCCTGCCACCTTTTCCTTGACATTTATGTTTGGCCTGCTAGACTGAAGACGCCTTATTTGTTCATCCTAGGCCGAGAATCGAGGAGGATTATGGAACCGTACCGCCACGAACAGGAACTTCAGTTGCTGCAGAACATCTCCACCATCCTCGACCAGAGCATCGATATGCGCTCCGTCGTTCAGCCCATCCTCCAGGCCCTCGACGACCACCTCGGATTCCGCCACGGAACCATCACCCTCCTGCGGCGGGAAGACGGCGAAATCCTCATAGAATCCGCCCATGGACTGAGCCCCGCACTCGCCCAAGCCACCCGCTACAAACTCGGCGAAGGCGTCACCGGACAGGTCATCTTGACCGGCAAGCCGATTATCGTTCCGCGCACCGCCGACTCTCCTCTCTTCCTCGGGAAAACCCGCTACGGCAAGAACGCCGCGACAGCCTTCATCTGCGTGCCTATCAAGGAAGCCCAGGAGGTCGTCGGCGCCCTCAGCGTCTTTCGCTCCACAGAAGATGAAGCGGTGCTCAAGGAAGATGAGGCCATCCTCTCGATTGTCGCCTCGATGGTCGCCCGGGCAGCCCTCCTCCGCCGCCAAATCCTCGAACAGCAGGACTCCCTTCGAGAGGAGAACCGCCAACTCAAGGAAGAACTCAAGCGGATGTATCACCCCGCCAACATCATCGGCAACTCGCGCGAAATGGAGCTCGTCTACAGCCAAATCTCCCAGGTCGCGGAAAGTTCCGCAACCGTTCTCATTACCGGCGCGACCGGCACTGGCAAAGAACTCGTCGCCCAGGCCATACACTACGCCAGCAACCGTTCCAAGGGGCCCTTCATCCGCGTGCATTGCGCCGCTCTGCCGGAAGGATTGATAGAATCCGAACTCTTCGGCCATGTCAAAGGGGCCTTCACCGGAGCAATGGTCGACCGCAAAGGGCGCTTTGAATTGGCAGACGGCGGCACTATCTTTCTTGACGAAATCGGCGAAGTCCCCTTGGCGATTCAGGCGAAACTCCTGCGGGTGATACAAGAGCGCGAGTTCGAGCGCGTGGGCGGTACGCAGACCATCAAAGTCGATGTGCGCATCGTGGCGGCGACCCACCGAGACCTCTCGGCCATGGTTGAGAAAAACCTCTTCCGGGAAGACCTCTTCTACCGCCTCAATGTCTTTCCCATCTATGTCCCCGCGCTAGTCAAGCGCAAGGCCGACATCATCCTGCTGGCCGAACACTTCGTCAAGAAGTACGCCGCCCTCTCCTCGAAAACCATCACCTCCCTCTCGAACCAAGCCGTCGACCGTCTGATGAGTTACCGCTGGCCCGGGAATGTGCGCGAGTTGGAGAACTGCATGGAGCGCGCAGTCCTCTTGACGGATGGCCCCATTCTCCAGTCTAGCGCACTACCTGCGACCGTCCAAAGCGCCGGCAGTGACCCTTGCGAACTTGATCCTGTTGACGGCCCTATTCCCGCATCCGGCAACCTCGAGGAGATGGTTGGCAGTTACGAAAAGGCGATTATCACCGAGGCCCTTAAAGCCACCCACTATAATGCCGCCGCCGCCGCGCGAGCCCTCCATACGACTCCGCGCATCCTCTCCTACAAGGTCAAGACCTACGGCATCAAGCGGCCTTAGCCCGAGCCGGATTGCAAGGTTGCTGTCGCGGTTGGGTGAATCTACCTCTGTGGTATTGGACAACCACCACTCTGCCATCCCTCCTGTATCGCGTTCCGAAGGGAGTCAATCCACCCTTTCAGGTCTTGGGCCCCCGTTTTTCCCGCGCTCTGGCGGACGTTGGCGGATGCCATTCCAAACCACCGTTTCGAGAGATTGTCAGGCACCTGCTCAAAGTTTGCTTTACAACCTCTCTCGAAAAGACTATACTTTCAGGCAATCGTTATTCCTAACACGAAAGGCATACTTTCATGGCTGAGATTGATTTCGGCGGCGTCCTTGAGAAGATCGTCACCCGCAAAGAGTTCCCCCTCAAGAAGGCACAGCAAGTCCTGAAGGGCAAGACCATTGCCGTTCTGGGTTATGGCATCCAAGGCCCCGCCCAAGCGCTCAATATGCGCGACAACGGCCTTAATGTCATCGTCGGGCAGCGCAAGGCGAACGGTAAGAAAACCAGTTGGGGGCGAGCCCTTGAGGATGGCTGGAAACCTGGCGAGACGCTCTTCTCCATCGAGGAGGCCGCCGAGAAGGGCGACATCATTATGATGCTCACCTCCGATGCTTCGCTCAAGAGTGTCTGGACTAAGATCAAGCCCTTCGTCACTGCCGGCAAGACTCTTTATTTCTCCCACGGCTTCGGCTGGGTCTACAACAAACTCACGGGCATCAAGCCGGGGAAAGATGTCAATGTCATCCTCGTCGCGCCCAAAGGTTCCGGCACCTCCGTCCGCCGCAACTTCCTCAATGGCGTTGGCATCAACTCTTCCTTTGCCGTCGAACAGGATGCGACCGGCGATGCGCTTGACCAGACCCTTGCCATTGGCATCGGCATTGGTTCGGGCTACCTTTTCCCGACTACCTTTGAAAAGGAGGTCACCTCCGATCTCGTGGGCGAGCGCGGTATCCTTATGGGCGCTCTCGCTGGCGTGATGGAAGCGCAGTACGAGACCCTCCGCAAGAATGGACATTCCCCGTCCGAGGCGTTCAACGAGACCTGCGAGGAACTCACCCAGAGCCTCATTCGTCTGGTCGACGAGAATGGTATGGACTGGATGTACAGCAACTGCTCGGCCACTGCTCAGCGTGGGGCGCTCGACTGGCGGCCGAAGTTCAAGAAAGCCACCTTGCCGGTCTTCAAGGAACTTTACGATGCGGTCAAGACGATGAAGGAAGCCCGTCGCGTCATCCGCTCCACCGGCAGTGCGGACTACAAGCAGAAACTCGACAAGGAACTCTCTGATATGCGCAATTCCGAGATGTGGCGTGCTGGCGCCGCTGTTCGCAAACTGCGCCCGAACGAGAAGGCGAAGGAGGGTGCCGACCACGCTGCCGGCATCAAGGGCCGCGCCCAGAACTAACCCGGACTTCCGGTTTGATTCGGAGGCCATCGCCTGTAGGCGGTGGCCTCTTTGTTTTGCCTCAACCACGCTTCGAGATTCCCTGCTGTCAGAGCCTGAGGAGGGCAGGGTGGGAACCAGCGGTTGAGAGCCATCTAGGGTGTTCGTGCGCAGCAATTCGGAGATGAGTCGGTTCCGGTTGGGCGCTCGGAGCGTGACACAGGCGATGGCGCTCGTGTGGCAGAGGGGGCTTCTGCTGATAGCGCCTGCCGCCATCGGTTAGTAACTATGAGGGGCAGAGGTGGCTTGCGTCGGGGGAGAATCTAAGGCAGGTTTAGGGGGAATGGGTGGGTGCCAGGCAGGGGCAATCCGATGCCCAATCTGAGCATCGTGTGCCCTGGAAGCCTAGGCAAAACGCCGCCACTTCACCTCCGGATTCTGGCTTGCAATTCCACTCCGCAACCCTTACAATGGTGGCTCATTCGTAGAC
>JAXFQS010000085.1:0-9507 GCA_034178815.1 Kiritimatiellia bacterium
CGTGTCGGGGTCGACACGACGCGCCGTCTTCGTAAACTCGTGGTGCGCCTCAATCAGTTCCATCGGCGAACGGTATGCCATCGGGTCGACCTTCGCCTTATCCGACACATCAACCGCCTGCTGAACCTTAGGGGCATCCTCGGGAAGGCGAATCGCCCCGTTGCACAACCAGAAGAACGCTGCCTTCTGCTCCTTGCTCGAATCGAACTTGCCTACCTCCTCGACCATTGCCGGCGCGTCCAAATCAGGACGGCGCTTCCGAAGCAAGGCCTCCATCCCGGCCGCACGCTTCTTCCCAATCGAATAGCGGAACATACCGTCCACCTCGACCGGCGAAACAAGTTCATCACGCCCTAGCACACGCCCCGCATTCTTGCCTCTGAACCCACTGAACAGCCGCGCCGTATCCTCTATAGACTGCTCCAGCACCCGAATCGAGAACCGCTGCTCCCCGTCCGTCCATTTGTGGTCCACCCTGATGTTGTCATCGCGGAACGAAACATAGTTCCAGCCAGCCTCGTCGCCGTCCTTCACCGACTTGCCGTAGGAGTCGGCCGGATACTTCACGCCGTCAATTCCCGCGCGGGCGAGAAACTCCGATGTCGCCTTGGGAGAACCGAGATAACTCGGCGTTGCAAGATAGTTGTATAGCATTGCACCATCTATCTTGCCGCCGTCCCAGATAATGTTGGAAACGTCAAGACCTTCTCTTTCGGCCTGGGCTTTTATCCACTTCTTCTGAGAAGCCGTCACTTTGCCGTACCACTTCAGCAAGTGGCTCTCGTCGCCCGGCGCGCGGTTCGTGAAGAAGGTCTGCTCGTAGAGAGTGGAGTGGATGGCTGCTTTTTCGGCTGCTCGCAATTCGTCCTCAAAGTATTTTCGTTGCCACTCATCGGAAGCCTCGTCACGGCGTTTCGCCAGATATTCCCGATAACGGCGAGACCTTGCGACATCTTCCGAGGAAGATGCATACCTCTCGGCAATGCCGCGCTTGTTGCTGGCATAGAGCCCCCAGCCGTACACCTGCGATCCCTCGCCCGTGCCGACATAGTGGAGCGACGGATTCTCGTAGTCCGCCGCGCTACCCGTGTAGAGGTGCGAGATAGAGAAGCGCACGTTTTTGCCTTGCTCGCCCGCATCTGGTTGTGCTACACTATGTGCCGTTGACCACTTGGAGTAATCCGATGCCGTCAACACATGGTCGCCGGACGCTTGAGTGCGTAAGATTGACTCGGTCTCTTCCTCAAGCCCAAGTCCGGCGATCCTGTTTTCATCGGCGAACAGCAGACCAGACTTCAAGATCGGCTCGTAGTAATTCCGCTCGTCCGCCGCGTTTTCCGACATGGCCGTCGCGACGAACACGACCTCTCCGCTCTTCCATTCCTTCGGGCGCAGGAAGAGGCGGACCGGCTTCTCCTCGCCGTTGTCCGTCTTTGCCATCATGTCCGTCAGCACGACATATCCGTCCGTTCCGTCCTTCATGACGGCGACTGGCCTGTCGTACCTGTTCGGAATGTCGGCGATCTGCTCCTTGGTCAGGTGGTGCTTTTGGGCAAACTTACGGATCTTCACGACATCCGTCACGACCCGCACATTGGGAAGGCCGAGGAACCCGAAGAACGGGATGTTCTCCGAGAACTCGATTTCCTCGTGGCGCTTCATCTGCCTCGTCGCCGTGTCCGTACTGGAACGCTTCGCGAGCGCGGCTTCCACCTCCTCTCTGAGGCGCGGGTTCACGCGGATCGAGTACCGAATATCATTGTTCTGCGGGTTGAACCTCTGAGAGAGCGGAATGACATTGCCGGAGTCGTCGTAGGTCACTGTAGCGAGTTTGCTGCCGTTCTTCGTATTGGCGTAGACATACTGCCTGCCGTCATCAAATCCCCATTCTCGGGCATCATTCCCGTCCCACCAAAGATGTTCGGCAAGAACGGATTCTTCGATAATGCGATATTCACCTTCCCCGAATCGATACATGCCGTGAGTATCAGCATAAGTCCGAGAAGGGGAAACCCATTCTCCACCGCTCTGCAGAAGATCGGATTTGACCGATTTAGGTACAGCGCGATAGACTTTGACTCTTGCTTTTTTCCCGTCCTTAACCATCGAGATCGCTTTTGCGATTTCCTTCTGCGCCTCTCGCCCGTCTTTATCGTCATACCCATAAAGGCGTGGACCTTGCTCGCTAAAGAAGTCGTCTGGTTGACCGGTGATGCCGTTGGCTATCGCCCAAAGATTAAGGTCCCACCCCTCATCACGGGCTTCCTCTAGCGCTTCTCTGTCCTTGAAATCGCGAACATCTATAGGAGCACTAGGAGCGCCGTGTGCATCCAGGTGTTCTCTGGCTGGAGAATATCCGCTTCGCTCCCATGCGTACTTGAGAAGTTTCTGCGCAGTATCCATATCACCACGCTTGACCGCATCTAGATACGCCGCGTCCTCTTCGGGCGTGACCAGGCGTACTGAGAAGCGGCTGTCCGGGTTGTCTGTGCCGAAAGTCCCGATATTATCCGTTGCCGACTTTATTTGCTCCGGCGTGAATACAATCAACTGGTCTGTTCCTTCCCCGAATCCGCTTATACGGCCATCCCACTGCCCGTCATACCCATTGGCACGAAGCGCTGTCGTGAACCCGTTCGGGCTCTCTTTCGTAATACGGTATTCCTCTACGACACGGCTTATTGCCTCGTCGACAGCATCAGGGAATAGCCCCTGACCAAGGCTATTGAGCACATAATCGCTTTCCCAGTTGCCGTCAATAATCGCCTTTGCAAGGTCGTACTGCTCACGGTTGACATCATCCGCTTCTAAATCCCCGTTCGCCAAGCCTTCGTTAATCTCGTCGACATACTCCTTGCTTGCTTCCTCGGCTGCTTGAATAATATCCTGCCGCATCTTCGGGTTGTACTGGAGTATTTCTGAGGAATCCATATTGAAGATCGATTCCAACAACTTGTCGCTCGCCTCCGAACGCTTACCGTAGTACGGATTCCGTACATTCAGAAAGAACTCCCTGACTTGCCCGCCAAAGCCTTCCGCGTACTTCCTATCCTGCGTGAAGTAGAACCCATTCGCCTGCGTATTCCTCTGATTCAACTGGTCTTCGAATACCGTATAATCGACACTTCCAACGCGGTCGCCGTGATACATCACAAGAGGTTCGCCATTCTTGTCGACCACCTTCGACACATCCTTGCAATCGTCAGCAAGTTTTGCTACCGTATCGACGAACTCCGCAATCGGGGATTGTCTCTCGCCATCGGCGACGGCATCCAACTGCCCGGCGGAGTTTTTGTATTTCGGATGCGGCAATTTTTCTACGCTCACGCTCTCTATGCTATAGAAATTCTGAGCGATTGCCGCTAGATATTTCTTGCTGGTGATTTTGGCTAGATACTGATTCCCTCCAAATGTGAAAACCGCCCCATATTTGACATACGCTTGAACTTCCGTCGAACCATTACGGGGAATCTTTGCAAACATAAAACGCGCACGCGCGATAAGATTGTCTATATCGGCGAATGTGGCCCAATGAGCGCCTTTGTTTGATGATTCATTTTCTGCCGCCTTGCCATAGGTTTTTGATGATTGTGAACAAAGCGCAAGAGAGCCCCGTCTGCCGTCCTTAATTCTTCGTTCCTGGACATCAATGCCTTAAAAACCCGCTTCGCTTCATCCTTCGAAGCAGAAGCAACTTCGGCAGCCATCTCCCAGCCTCCAAGACCAGGCCCCCGGTTCGCGATAAGCGACTTGAGCAGGAAACGGCGGCTACGGTGTTCCCCGATGATAGCAGAGACCAGCGCGTTCTTCACGCGCCGCACCATCAAATCCGTCGGGGCCCCGTGACGGCAGGAGCGCCTCGCGGCTCCTTCGCAATGCAGCAGTTGGGCAGATTCGTATTTAGGATTGGATACGCCCCATTGCTTCGACCGAATCCCCATCTTGCCTACCTGTCGGAGCGATTCCCACCAACCTTTTGCCCTAGGGATAAGCGAATCATGTTGAATCGCCTTTTCCAATCGAAGATGCGAAGGTTGTGGCTTACTTTGGCAAGCGTTGCCAACGGCTAGGAGAACTTGGTTGAAATCCTCGATGCTGCTCATTTTCCAAATAGTCCGATTCGGTGGCAGGGAATCATTGCAGCACGCTCTTTCGTTTCGGTTGAGATGGTCTCGCTACCAGTTTTTCCGTGCAGGAGGGATTTCGTGCTTGCAATAAGGCGGGTGTTTTTGATAGTATTCCCCCCGTTGCGCCCATCGTCTATCGGTTAGGACACAAGATTTTCATTCTTGGAAGAGGAGTTCGACTCTCCTTGGGCGTGCCAGATTTCTTGCCGTTGCCGACCTCCTGTCGCAACGGCTTTTTTATCGCCCATGCGCTTCTTTATCCAGACATTTGGTTGCCGCCTAAACCGCGCCGAGTCGGAACGGACTTCGGACAAACTTCGTGCAGCGGGGTGGTTCGAGGTATCTCGTCCAGCGGAGGCGGAACTTATCCTGGTCAACAGTTGCGCGGTGACAGGAAAGGCCGAGCGCGGCTCAAGGCAATTCTTCTCGGTCGTACGCGCCACCCACCCCGAGGCATTTCTCATCGCGATGGGATGTGCAACCGATGGTCTCGCCCCGGGGTTATACGACATGGCCATTTCCACCATGCAAAAAGACCGGGCAGCGGAACTTCTTCTGGCACGATTCGAAGCCGGAACCTGCGAAAGAAGCGAGAGGGGCGCCACTCGGCTCGCCCGGGGATTCCTCAAGGTTCAAGACGGGTGCAACGGGGCGTGTAGTTACTGCATTGTCGCCAAACGCCGTGGTGCGCCCCGATTTCGTGCACCGGAGGCGGTAATTGAGGAGGCAAAAAGCCTAGTCGAACGAGGCGTCGGCGAGATTGTCGTGACCGGGTGCAACCTCAGTCTCTACCCAAATCTTGCAAACCTTCTTGAACGGTTGATTCCCCTCTCCCAGGGGGTACGCTGGCGCATCGGATCTTGCGAGCCCTCGCAGGAAATTGTCCGATTGGCGGAACTGATGACCTCGACCGACCGCCTTTGCCCCTACCTGCATCTGCCCGTGCAGAGCGGCGATGACAGCATTCTGGCGCGTATGCGCCGCCCCTATCGGCAGAAGGAATTGATAGGTTGGATTGACACCATCCGACAGCTTGTGCCCAACCTCTCGCTGGGCGGGGACTTCATCACGGGGTTCCCGGGAGAGTCGGCGGAGGCCTTCAACGCGACAGTCGATTTCATTCGAGTCGCCGACTTCGCCCATCTCCATGTTTTTCCCTATAGCGAACGCCCTGGAACCGACGCTCCAAAACTGGACGGCGCCATTCCACCTAGCCAACGCAAGGCGCGCGCAAAGCAACTGACCGACCAAGGATTGCGGCAGAAAGAGATCTGGCATCGCCGTTGGAATCGGCTCAACTGTTCCTGCGTCATCGAATCCATCGATGCAGCTGGCAATGCAAAAGGTTGGAACGAATGGTACCAGCTAGTTTCCTTCCCGGCTTGCGGCAGGCAACGCGGAAAACTCGTCAAACTTAGCCAGGTTACCCTTGCGCTGGGAAGCAACCTTGGCAACCGTGAACTTCATATCCGGAGAGCCGTTGAAAACTTGGCCCGAATTGGGGTCATTCTTGAGACAGCCCCCAACTATGAGAACAACGCCCAGGAATTCTCCGGGCCCCCATTCCTCAATACGGTTTTGCGCCTCCGAACGGCTTTGCCCCCCCTGGAACTGCTTCACGCCTGCCAACAAATTGAGGTCGAACTAGGACGCCCCGCCAACCATTCTCCACTTCAGTCGCGAACGATTGACATCGACCTGATTGACTGGCAGGGCACAACGCTGAATACCCCTGAATTAGTTCTGCCGCATCCCCGTGCACTCCAGCGCGACTTCGTCCAGATTCCCCTCTCCCAACTGGCTCCTGCAGAGACTCCACGCCCATTCTGAGAGTAGGAGCTCGCCCCACACTCAGGTTGCAAAAGAACCCTCCAAAGCAACCATTCTCTGCGCTCAAGCAGTTTACCTTGAGCCGCAGGTTATTTCTGTTGAGTTCGAAGGGCGTACACATTATAATAAGGGGCATGGCGGCTGTGGCACCTTATTTCCTCCTTGCTTTCGATGGCGGCGGTTCGCGAGGCATCTACGCCGCGCGACTACTCCGCCACTTGGAGTCTTGTGCCGGAAAGCCACTCCGCGACACGTTCCAAACCATCATCGGCACGAGTACCGGTGCGATTCTTGCTGCCGGGGTCGCATACGGAAAGAATGGCTCCTTGCTGGAGTCGTCCTACCAACGGTTGGCAGACAAGATTTTCCGCTATCGTCCCTGGAGCCTCTGCGGATTGCTCTGCTCCCAATACAGCCACCGCGTGCTCCAGTCCGAACTAAAATCCCTCTTTGGGACAGTTCGACTAGGGGATCTCAAACAGCATCTGGCCATACCCGTGATGAACCTGACGCACGGCCAGCCAACCGTGTTCGACAGTCGGGCATCGCAATACGGCAACATTCCTCTTTGGAAAGCCGTTCAAGCCGCCTGCGCAGCCCAATCCTTTTTTGACCCCGTTCATATCGGCGACTCCTACTATTGCGATGGCGGGCTTTGGGCCTACGATCCGACGCTAAGAGGTGTCACCGATGCCCTTCAAAGAGGCGTACCGCTATCCTCTATTCGCGTGCTTTCGCTTGGCAGCGGGGTGTCAACAAAAGCCTATCCACCACGGGAAAGCAATCCATTTGCCCAGTTGCTTGGATGGGGACTAGGAACCCGTTGGCGCGTCCAGCGGCTGGTCAACCTAGTGCTCAACCTTCAAAAGGCCGCTGATGCTCAAACTCTCGCCGCGATAATCCCCGAATCCTCCATCCTGCGCATCAACTTCACCAGTCCCAAACCGCTCCTGCTCGACAATCCGTCCGACATCCCCTTTCTCCTCAATCAGGCCGACGCCGACTTCTCTGCGCGACGCCGGGAACTCCAAGACTTCATCCAAGGATAAATCTATGCTCAATGAAGATCAGAAGAACCTAATCGCTCAATGGATTGCCGAAGGGGCGACCCTCAGCCAAGTGCAAAGCCGAATCAAAAGCGAGTTCGGCGTATCGATGACCTTTCTTGATGTGCGCCTCCTTGTCGCTGACTTGGGCGCCACTTTGCGCGACCCTACCCCCAAGGCTTCGCCACAACCAGCCTCAGCCGAACCAGTTCCACCAGACTCCCCAACGCCTCCAGAGCCCCCCCTGGATTCAGCATCAGACGAAGAACCAATCACCACTTCAGTCCTAGTCGAACTCAACGAAGTCGCCATCCCCGGAACAATGGTCAGCGGAACAGTCTGTTTCAGCGACGGCCAGCGCGGGAACTGGTTCATCGACAACCTCGGTCGCTTCAGCCTCGAACCGGAAACGATTGGCTACAAGCCCTCCGACGAAGATCTGCGCCAGTTCCAACTTCAACTCAGAACCCTGCTCCAGCGCAAAGGCATGCTTTAACCTCGACAAGGACGATCTAACATGAAACTCGGATTTCTCGGAATGGGCAAGATGGCAGATGCCATCCTCGCCGGCGCACTCAATAGCCAACTCGTCACCCCTACCGACGTCACCGCCTGCGAGAAAGTTCCCGAACGCGCCAAGACCATTGCCCAGTTGAGAGGCATCGCACTGGCTCCCGATCCCCTCACCTTGCTCAAAAAGAGCCGGGTTGTCATCCTAGCCGTCAAACCCCAAGACCTTGAAGCCCTCTTGAAACAAATCAAGCCGGCCATCAAGCCCTCCCACTTGATTGTCTCGATAGCGGCAGGTAAAAAACTTGCCTGGCTTCAAAAGCAACTCGGCGCCCTAACCCGTATCGTCCGCGTCATGCCCAACCTTCCGCTCACGGTCGGACAAGGCATGAGCGCCTACGCACCTGGCAAGACCGCCACGCTGGCAGATGTCCGGACAGTAGCAAAAATCCTTAAAGCCGCCGGAGCCGCTGTGCAACTTCCGGAGTCCCAATTCGATGCCGTCACGGCACTCAGCGGCTCGGGCCCGGCTTTCTACACCTGGTGCGCACGAGCAATGATCAAAGCAGGTGTCGCAGCCGGACTTGACTCAACGGCCGCTCCCTTGCTTGCCCTCCAAACGATGCTCGGCACGGCTAAGGTTCTACTCGAGGGCAATATTACCCCAGATGACTTCATCCGGGCCGTATCTTCCCCCCACGGAACAACCGTTGCGGGTACCGATGTGCTGGCCGCCTCCGACATTGATGCCGTACTGGCGAAAACCATCCAAGCCGCGGCAGATCGCAGTGCAGAACTGGGGAAGTAACGGTCGTGTACTCTCCCGGAATCGAGACGCTCGACCTGAAAGCTCTCAAGGGCGCGAAAGTCGGGCTCCTCTCTCATCAAGCGGCAACTGTCACAACGGGCGAAGATTCCGCAACTTGGCTCCATCGCCACTTGGGGCCATCCCTTGCGGCTCTCTTTGCCCCTGAACACGGCTTCTTCGGACTCTGCAGCGCGGGTGAACACTCCCCGTTTCGAGTCCACCCGCAGTGGAAGATTCCCGTTTGGTCACTTTATGGCGACTACCGGGCCCCCACAGCAGAAATGCTCAAGGGACTTGATGTGCTGATTGTCGACCTGCAAGACCTCGCCGTCAGATGCTATACCTATCTGGCCACGCTGCAACTGACACTCCAGGTTGCCGCCCAGTCTCACCTGCCCATCATCGTCTGCGACCGTCCACACCCATTTGCACATCCTGATGGTCCTGGGCTTAATCCCCAATACCAAAGTTTCGTAGCCCCATGCGACTTGCCTATGGTCTACGCAAAGACCCAAGGTGAAGCCGCCCAGAGCATCTGCGCAATAGACAATTTGTCGCTTGACCTAACCATATGCGCGGCAGAGGGAGACTACCTTCCCTGCACTTTTCCGTCATCTCTGGACTTTATTCCCCCCTCCCCTGCCATCCGCACCTGGCAATCCGCTCAACTCTTTCCATTGACCGTCTTCACCGAAGCCTTGCCTGCCGTCGACTGCGACCGGAAGGGCTCAATGGCTTTTCGTGTTGTCAGCCTCGATGGAATTGCGTCTGAACACCTTGCCACAGAACTCTCCCGCGCGCCTCTTTCCGGGCTTGCCTGTTCGCCATTCCGCTATGTTTCGAATGGCAAGGAACGCGATGGCGTGCGATTCTTCGTCACCAATTTCCGTGACTATCGCCCGATTTCGGCATCCATTCACCTCTTGAGTATCCTCACCCGCCTGCGTCCTGACATCTGGCAAACCACCGATGCTCGCCCCGAATGGTTTGACAAACTCTACGGAGATTCGACTATTCGCACAGCATTGCTCGAAAGTGTTCCGCCCGCCGATATCATCGCTCAGTGGAGCGGCACGCCATGACGGACGAACTTCTCCAAAGCCTTCCCAAAAGCGACCTGCATGTCCACTTGGATGGCAGTCTCCGCCTTGCAACCCTTATCGAACTGGCGAAGGAAGAAGGAGTG
>JAXFQS010000101.1:0-2069 GCA_034178815.1 Kiritimatiellia bacterium
GAAGGCCAACCCGTCGAACTGACCTATAGCCGAAACGGAGCCGAAACCAAGGTGAGCCTCCCGCTCGAACTGCTCTACGGCGAACTGCGCACCATTGGCGGCATCGGCCCCGCCGGATTCGCGGAAGTCGACCGCGTGCTGCCCAACTCCCCCGCCGAAAAGGCCGGCATCCGCCCAGGCGACACCTTGCTCGCCCTCGGCGGCGAACCTTTGCTCTCCCCCAAGCGCCTCCTATCCCGCATCCAGTCCGAAACCACCACCAACACCACCCTGCTGGTGCGGCGCGAAGGGCGCGAACTCCTGCTCTCCCTGCCCCCCTCCGAAACGGTTGACGGCACCCGCCGCATCGGCATCGTATTCTCCGCCCAGTGCGCACCCGGCTGGATGCGCCACAAGCGCCCGCTGGCCCAACTTAAAGGCGATGTCGACTCCATTTTGCGCGTCTTCCGCGCCTTCTTCGCACCCAAGAGTAAGGGCGAGGGGAGCCGTGCGGCGAAGTCCCTTGGCGGCCCTATTCTCATCATCGAGCAACTCTACAATTCCATCCGCCAGAACCTCTTCTGCGGCCTCGGTTTCTTGCGCTTTCTCTGCATCAACCTAGCGTTCATCAACCTCCTGCCGTTGCCGGTTCTTGACGGCGGGCATATCCTTTTTGCGCTCTTCGAGGTGCTCACCCGCCGCAAACTTCCCAAGGCGCTCGTCGAGCGGCTGGTCAACCTCTTTGCCATCCTGCTGATTGGCCTGATGGTCTTGCTGGTCTACAAAGACATCCGCCGCACCATCCGCCTGCACACGACCCCCGACCTTCCCGCCCAGGCGAACGAATGATTCCTGTTCTGGCCACCCTCCTGCTCCTAGGAACGGCGTCGCCCCGCGACACCGAAGCCGACCGTTTCCTGTGGGATCGCGCCAACGCGCTCATCTGCCAATCCGTCACCAACGCGCCCGAAGCCGCCGGCCTCTACCGCCAACTCGACCGCCCCGGAAGTGCCGTCCACTACAACCTCGCCCTGGCCACCTACCTCTCCGGCGACTTCCACGCGGCGCACCGCCAACTGCTCGCCCTCGAATCCCTTTCCGGCGCGACAGCCGAGACCGACCAAGCCCTCCGCGCCACCGCCGCCCGCCTCGGGCTTCCCCCCCGCGGACGCCTCGAAACCGCCCTCGCCCGAATCCCCCTGCGCCGCCGGCTCGAAGCCTTCGCCGCCGTCTGGAGCGGGCTCTTCCTGCTGCTGGCCCTGCGTCTGCTCGGCCTCAAGCGCCTGACCACCCTCCCGCTGATTCTCGCCAACCTCCTCCTGCTGGGGATAGCAACCGACCTCGTCCGCACCTTGAAAGCAATCGCCCCCTATCTCTTGTTCCTCTGCCTGCTGCCCCTGCCAACCTTTTCCGCCACCGCCCGTCTGACGACCGACACCCCCGAACCCTTCGTCGGCCTCCCCTGCGAAGTCCGCCTCGAACTCCACCTGCCCCAAGGCGAACAACTCGACCCCGACAACCCCTGCACCCTCGCCCTCCCGTCCAACCTCCGCCACCTCACCTTCGAACCCCTCCCCGTCCGCCGCCACGGCACCACCAACATCTACCCCTTCGCCGCCCTCTACACACCCACCTCCACCGCCCCAGAAACCCTCCTCGCCCCCCTCCGCGTGCGCCTCGTCGACATCAGCCGCCGCGGACTCCTCACCCGCTACTTCACCACCATCCACCCCCTCGACCCGCCACCCCTCCGCCTCCGACCCCGCCCCGCCGCCATCCCCCAAAACTACCTCCAGACCATCGGTCCCGTCACCATCCAAGCCACCCTCGACACGCCCGAAACCGCCCCCGGTAGCGTCCACAACCTCACCCTCGACATCCACACCGAACTCCCCCTGCCACAACACCTCCAGACCCATCCCCTGCCCCTCACCCTCCCTGACTTCAAGACCTACCCCCCCCGCATCCTCGCGGCCACCCCCAACCGACTCACCCTCTCCTACCCCATCGTCGCAACCAACCCCCCGCCCGCCCCCCGGGCCGGCCCCCCCCGGGCACCCCGCCCCCCCGGCGCCCCCCACGGGCCCCCC
>JAXFQS010000106.1:0-7855 GCA_034178815.1 Kiritimatiellia bacterium
AGCCCTAATGCGCCTTTCGCGTCAGCCACCAAAAGGGCGTAGGTGGGGCACCCCGGCGAGGATGAGCACCTAAATCCTCAATGGCGGAAAGCGCGTGGCGAGTGCCGGTGAGGGAGGGAGACAGAATGGATTCGGTGCTGAGCGGAAGCGGGCGGAACGCTATACCCTATATAAAAAGGAGCATCAGCAAGCGAGGGCGGCAGGAGCCCAATCGCCCCGTCAAGGGGGAGTAGCCGGCGAAGGCGCGTAGGCAGGGGATGCATTCGGACGGAGGCAGGGGGGGTGGAAACGGGTTGGGAATGGGCGGCTGGGCTTGCAAATCGCCCCGGGCTTTGGTAAAATAAGGGGCAGTGCATACAATTTTCGACATCTGGCATGGCTAAAACTCCGTCCGAACACGAGTGGTTTGACCGCGACTATTCCACGCGGCAGGTTTATGGACGGCTCTGGCGGGCGGCTCGGCGGTACTGGCTGATGCTGGGCGTCGGCGTGCTCTGCGGTATGGCCGTGGGGGGGAGTTGGCTTCCGGTCTTCCAGATGCTCAAGCCCGCTCTTGAGGAGTTGCAGGCGCCGCCAGCGGTGGAGCGGCAGGTGGACGCGGAATCGGTTCACGCGCAGGATGCTCCGAAGACCGTCGAGGCGCCGGCCTCATCTCCGAAGGCAGAGACCCAGACGCCGGTCTGGCTGGAACGCACGGAGCGGGCGGCAGGCTATCTGGGGCTTCAGGTGCGGGACGCCAAGGGGGAGTTCAAAGGGGCGTTTCTGCTTCTGGCAGTGCTGGTGCTGCCGCTAGTACTGCTCTTCCGGCTGGCGACGGTTTATCTCAACAACTACTGCCTGCGCTGGGTCAGCGTCCATGTCGTGAAAGACCTTCGCAACCGCCTCTTTGCCCACTTGCAGGAGCAGTCGCTGGCGTTCTTCGGGCGAATCGAAGTCGGGCGCATTATGAGCCGCGCGCTGGGTGACCCCCAGCAGATTGACAGCGTCATGTCGGTGACCATCGCCGAACTTTGCCGCGCCCCCTTCGAAATTCTCGTCTCGCTCGCCTTCGTTGTCTATTTCGCCATCGAACACGACTTGCTGGGGATGATTGCCATAGCCGTCATCGGCTACCCCATCTGCATGTACCCCATCGTCCAGATCGGCAAGTGGGTGCGCAAATGGTCGCGGCGGATGATGGAGTGCAGCGCTGTGCTCCAGTCGGGGATGGTCGAGAACCTCACGGGCATCCGCCTGGTCAAGGCCTGCAACACCGAACAACTTGAAATCGACCGCTTCGCCGAGAAGAACCGCCAGGTCGTCAAGACCACCCTCCGCGCCGAACGCCTCTCCCTGTTCGTCTCCCCCGTGACCGAAACCGCCTCCATTCTCTTAGCCTCAATCTTCCTGCTGATTTGCTACTGGAGCGGCAAAGGATTCGCCGACATTCTCCCCCTGCTCGTCCCCTTCGTCGTCGCTTACAAACCCATCAAATCCCTCGGCAAACTCCAGACATCCATCGAGCGCGGTAGAGCCGCTCTCTCCCGCGTCTACTCCCTGCTCGACCTCGACACGGCCCTCCCGCAGCCCCGGAACCCGGTCGGCAAGAAGCATTTCGACAGTGCCATCACATTCGAGCAGGTAGGCTTCTCCTACGGTGCCGGCAAGACCACCCTCGAAGAGATTGATTTCCAACTCCGCAAGGGGCAGACCATCGCCGTCGTCGGCTCCACCGGCTCAGGCAAGTCCACCATCGCCAACCTCCTCTGCCGCTTCTACGACCCAACCTCCGGCCGCATCGCGCTCGACGGAATCCCCCTCGACCAAATCAACCCCAAAGACCTCCGCAACCTCATCGGGATCGTCACCCAAGAGACCGTCCTCTTCAACACCACCATAGCCCAGAACATCGCCTACGGCAGGCCAGAGGCCACTCTCGAGCAAATCATTCAAGCTGCTAAACTCGCCAATGCCCACGACTTCATCGCCAGCCACCCCGACGGCTACAGCCGCATCGTCGGCGACAAAGGTTTCGTCCTCTCCGGCGGCGAACGCCAACGCATCGCCATCGCCCGCGCCATCCTCCGCAACCCGCCCATACTGGTGCTCGACGAGGCGACCTCCGCACTCGACACGGTCACCGAACAGCAGGTTCAGCAGGCTATCACCCATCTGATGGCCAACCGCACCGTCTTTGCCATCGCCCACCGCCTCAGCACCATCCGCCAGGCAGACCTAATCCTCGTGCTCGACAAAGGGCGCATCATCGAGCGCGGCACCCATGCCCAACTCTACGCCCAGGGCGGGGTCTACCGCCGTCTCTGCGACATCCAGCACCAGAGCCAATAGCACCATGCGAATCCTCCTTGGAGTCACCGGTTCAATTGCCGCCTACAAAGCCGCCGACATCGTCCGCGGATTGCTTCGCCGCGGCCACGAGGTGCGTGTCGTGATGACGGCGGCCGCCTGCGACTTCATCACGCCGCTGACGCTCTCCACGCTCTCACGGAACCCGGTCACAATTCCCCAGGCAACCCCTCGCGACTGGCGACCGGAGCATATCGAGAATGCGCTTTGGTGCCAAGCGCTCCTCGTCGCGCCCTGCACCGCCAATGTCCTGGCAAAACTGGCCTTGGGGCTTGCGGACGACCCTCTTTCGGCGGCGGCCCTTGCCACCCAATCTCCCATTTTCGTTGCCCCGGCGATGAACGATGGTATGTGGGAAAATCCCGCCACGCAGCGCAATCTCCAAACGCTTCTGGAGCGCGGCGCGACCCTCATTCCGCCCTCTGAGGGTGAGCTTGCCTGCGGCACTCGAGGCCGCGGGCGGTTGGCACCCGTCGAGGAGATTCTCGCCCATTTTCCCGCCCCATGACGCCCAAGCATCCGACCATAGAGGTTCGCCGCCGCAAGCGCCGGGCCATCGCCAAAATCCACCGCGACGCCGAGCGCAAGCGGACGGAGTTGGGCTTTGTGCCGGATCCGACGGCTTTGCGCGATCGGCGGATTCTCTTTGCCGCGCTGATTGTCCTCTCCGTGCTGGGCGTCTGCCTGATCGGGCAGGTCAACAAGATGAACGAGGCCCGCAGAAACCGTCCGATGATGCGCCAGCTCCGGGAGATTGACACGCTGGCGATTGCCCTCGGCCGCTACCATTTTCATGTCGGCGCGTGGCCCACGAAGGAGCAGGGGCTCAAGGTGTTGCTGCGCGGGCCCAAAGGCATCTCCGAGTGGCAGGGGCCCTACATCACGCGCTTCAACAATGATGCCTTCGGGACGCCCTATGTCTATGCTCCGCCCGAGGGCGATGCCCAGGTTCCGACCCTTTTCTCGTGCGGCCCCGACCGCCTCCCGAACACGCCTGACGATGTCCATCCCTCCTCTCCCGCCAAGTTCGACCCGGGCACGGCGTGGACGAACGGGTGGCTCCGCGGCTCCCAGCGCTATCTCAACTTCAAGTAATCCTCCAAGAGACCCACCATGTCCGACGATGCCCAGAAGGTTCCCCGTCCCGGCGAATACACCGCCGCCAACATCACCGTTCTCGAAGGCATGGAGGCGGTGCGCAAACGCCCGGCCATGTACATCGGCGACACGGGCATCCGCGGCTTCCACCACCTCGTCTACGAGGTAGTCGACAACTCCATCGACGAGGCGCTCGCGGGCTACTGCTCGCATGTGGAGGTGACCATCAACCCCGACGGTTCGCTCACCGTCAATGACAACGGCCGCGGCATTCCCGTGGATATGCATCCGACGGAGGGGCGCCCCGCGCTTGAGGTTGTGCTGACCACCTTGCACGCCGGCGGCAAGTTCGACGGGTCGAACTACAAGGTTTCGGGCGGGCTGCACGGCGTGGGCGTCTCGTGCGTGAACGCGCTCTCGGAGTGGATGGAGGTGCAGGTTCGGCGCGATGGGAAGATTCACCGCCAGCGATTCGAGCGCGGCCATCCCGTGACACCACTCCAAGTCGTAGGCGAGACCGATGCGCACGGCACCACCGTTACCTTCTCCCCCGACCCGCAGATTTTCACTCATACCGAGGGATTCCTCTGGGACATACTAAGCGAACGCCTCCGGGAGTTGGCATTCCTGAACTCCGGAGTTGCCATCCGATTCAGGGATAACCTGCATATCCCCAACCGCGACGAGACCTTCCTCTACCAGGGCGGTCTGACCGAGTATGTCCGCTGGCTCAACCGCAACAAGACCCCCCTCCACGACGATGTCGTCTACATCCACGCGGCCAAGGATCGCATCGACGCCGAAATCGCCCTGCAGTACACCGACTCCTACTCCACCATCGAGACCTCCTACTGCAACAACATCAACACCCACGAAGGCGGCACCCACCTCTCCGGCTTCCGCTCCGCCCTGACCCGCGTTGTCAACAAATACATCGCCGACACCAAGTCCGGCGGCAAGAAAGACATCCCGCCGCTCTCCGGTGAAGACATCCGCGACGGCCTCACCGTCGTCGTCTCCGTCAAAGTTCCCCAGCCCCAGTTCGAAGGTCAGACCAAGACCAAACTCGGCAACGGAGAGGTCGAAGGCATCGTCAACAACCTCGTCGGCGAACAACTCGCAACCTACTTCGACGAGAACCCCGCCATTGCCAAACGCATCGTCGACAAAGCCCTCCTCGCCTACCAGGCACGCGAAGCCGCCCGCAAAGCCCGCGAACTCACCCGCCGCAAAACCGGTCTCGAAGGCGGCGGACTCCCCGGCAAACTCGCCGACTGCTCCGAGCGCGACCCCAGCCAGTGCGAACTCTTCCTCGTCGAGGGCGACTCCGCAGGAGGCTCCGCCAAGTCCGGCCGCGACCGCCGCATCCAGGCTATCCTCCCCCTGCGCGGAAAAGTCCTCAATGTCGAAAAGGCCCGAATCGACAAAATCCTCAACAACCAGGAGATTCGCTCCCTCATCACCGCCATCGGCGGCGGGTTCGGAAAAGAAGAGTTCAACATCGAAAAGGTGCGCTACCACAAGATTATCATTATGACCGATGCCGATGTCGATGGCGCCCACATCCGCACCCTCCTGCTGACCTTCTTCTTCCGCCAAATGCCCCAACTCATCGAGAACGGCTTCGTCTACCTCGCCCAGCCCCCTCTCTACAAACTCTCGCGCAACAAACGCGAAGAATATGTCGAGAACGAAGCCCAGCTCACCACCAAACTCCTCGCCCTAGGCTCCGACGACCTGCGCCTGAGACTCCCCGGAGAGGAAGAACTCATCGACCACCCCCTGCGCCAAATCCTCGAAGCCGTCAGCAACCTCGAAGAGACCCTCGGCATCGTCGCCCGCCACGGCATTCCCCTGCCCGCCTACTGCTCCGCCGCCAAAGACGGCAAGTTCCCCAGGATTGTCGCCATCCACGGCCACGGCGACCACGCCCGCTTCACCTTCCTCTCCAATATGGAGGAACTCGAACAGGCACGCGCCGAAGCCGAAGCCGCCCTCGGACGCCCCATCGCCCTGGCCGACACCCAAGTCTCCGCCTATGTTCCCAATGTCGCCAGCGATTTCTCCTGGCTTGAAGCCTTCCACGCCACCCGCCTCGACCGCGAGTTCGCAGCCGTCGCCGCCCTCGGGCACAACTTCACCCCCGCCCACCTGGCCGCCCCCGAAGGCTCCACAGACCCGATTGCGACCCTCGTCGACGCCAACAAAGAGGTGCCCGTCCACTCCCTGCTCGGGCTCGTCGACTATGTGCGCAACCGCGGCCGCCGCGGCCTGACCATCCAGCGCTACAAAGGCCTCGGCGAAATGAACCCCGAACAACTCTTCGAGACCACGATGAACCCCCTCAAGCGCCGAATGCTTAAAGTGCGCCTCGAAGACGCAGTCAAAGCCGACTACATCTTTACCCTCTTGATGGGCGACGACGTCGAACCGCGCCGCCGCTTCATCCAGGATAACGCCATCAACGTCAGAAACCTCGACATCTAGCTATGGAACGCAACCACCCCCTCATTCAGAAAACCTACACCCTGACCGTCAAAACCATCGCCTTCGCGGAGCAAATGGTCGCCGACGCCCCCGAACATCGCTTCGCGGCCGAGCGCCTGATGCAATCCGTCTCCCGCATGGGCGAACTCGTCCGCCGGGCCCGGCTTCAGCCCCGCCTCAAGGCCCTTGAGACGGCAACCCAGGCTCGCGATGCTGCTGATGCAGCGCAGTTCTACCTGCATGTGCTCAACGACATCTCGCCGATTCTCCCGGAGACCCTTTCCGAGTTCAACACCGAACTCTCCTCGATCATCCACCTGATGATTGGCTACCTCCAGCACCTGCGCGATCCCGGACGCCGCCGTGCCGCCCGCCAAGCCGAGCCAGACCCCGACACCGACCCGGTCGATGACCCGACGGATTGCTCCGAAGAGGATGCCGCCGAGACCGAAGAGGGCTAACGCAGAGGGAAAGGATCCGCACACGACTATGGCCACGAACGACATCAAGACCGCCTACAAAACCATTCTCGACGAGCACTTCGCACCGCGGTTGGAGATTGCCTTCGTCGACGGCGAGAAGCGCCAGACGCTGCACTACGAGAAGGTTACCTGGGAGATTGACGGGCAGCGCAAAGGGCTTCGCTATGGTGAGAACCCGGGGCAGCAGGCCGCGCTCTACAAGTTGGTCGCAGGGAATCTTTCTCTGGGCGAGGTCGCTACGATCCAGCCGGGACGGCACTTGGCTTCCGACGCGGAACTGCTTCAGTCGGGAAAGCATCCGGGGAAGATTAACCTGACGGACGCGGACAACAGTCTGAACATCCTTCGCTATCTGATGGAGACGCCCTGTTGCGTCATCGTCAAGCACAACAATCCGTGCGGCGTGGCGAAGGGTCGGACGCTTGCTGAGGCCTACGAGCGAGCAAACCGGGCGGATCGGCTGGCGGCTTTCGGGGGGTGCATCGCCTTGAACCGTCCGTGCGATCTGGAGACGGCGAAGTTGATCGCGGAGAACTATGTCGAGGTGGTGGTCGCGCCCGAGTTCGAGGATGGGGTGATGGGAATCTTCGGGGCGAAGAAGAATCTGCGGGTGATGCGCATTGGGAATATAGCGCGGCTGGCGGAGTTTGCCCCGGAGCATTTTGTGGACTTCAAGAGTCTGATTGATGGCGGTTTGGTCGCGCAGACTTCGTTCGTGCCAGCGGCGCGAAAGGCTTCGGACTTGCAACTGGCTTCGGCGACGGACAAGGGTGGGGTAGTTCACGCCATTCGGACGAAGCCGACAGCGCAGCAGCTTGACGATTTGCTTTTTGGCTGGCTAGTGGAGGCTGGTGTGACTTCAAACTCGGTGCTCTATGTCAAGGATGGGGCGACGGTGGGCATCGGGACGGGGGAGCAAGACCGCGTTGGCGTGGCGGAGATTGCGCGGGACAAGGCCTACACGAAGTTGGCGGACTGGATTGCGTGGGAGCGGTTCCACACGCCGTTCAACGAACTTGCGGACGAGACGAAGAAGGGGGAGTGTCTGGAGGAGGCTCGCGCCCGCCGGGGGAATCTGCCGGGATGCGCAATGGTCTCGGATGCGTTCTTTCCGTTCCGCGACGGGGCGGAAGTGGGCATCCGCGAGGGGATTGCATCGATTGTGCAGCCGGGCGGTGCGATTCGGGACTGGGATGTGATTGACTTGTGCAACGAGCACGGGATTCCGATGATGTTCACGGGCCAGCGTTCGTTCAAGCACTAGGTAGCCGGGAGGCTGCTGCGAAGACGCCCTGCCGCGGATGCGGCGGGGCGTTTTGTTTTGAGGCGGGCGGTGTCTAGGCGCGGGGGGATTCGGTGGCGAGGTCGTGGGCGAGGAGGTGAACGAGTTGGGTGGAGGTGATGGGGGGTTTCGAGGGTGTGGGGGGGCTTGTCGCGAGGGG
>JAXFQS010000156.1:0-5609 GCA_034178815.1 Kiritimatiellia bacterium
TAGGCAGGATGGAGGGGAGAGGGTAGGTAGGATGGGGGGGCGGTGGTGCGCAGGTTCGGGGGAAGTTCTCGGGTTGGAATGGGTTGCCCGGGCGGGGCGGCGGAATGGCGTTGAGTTTCGCCCTTAATTATGGTATAGTGCGGACATTCGTTTTTCGATTGAGGAGAAGTATGAATCCTGCGCTGATTTACCACAGAGACCCGGTTCCGGGAAAGATTGCCATCGAGTTGACCAAGCCCTGCTGCACGGCGGAGGATTTGTCGAACGCCTATACGCCGGGCGTCGCGCAGCCTTGTCTGGAGATTAAACGGGATGTCGCGTTGGTCAACACCTATACGGGCCGGGGCAATGCCGTCGCGGTCGTTTCCGATGGTACGGCGGTGTTGGGGCTGGGCAACATCGGGCCCGAGGCGGGGCTGCCTGTGATGGAGGGCAAAGCAGTGCTCTTCAAGCATTTCGCTGACATCGACGCCTACCCCATCTGCCTTGGAAAGGTGCGCGGGCCCGACGGTAAAACCGATGTTCGCAAACTCGTTGAAGTCGCCGAAACCCTCGAACCCACCTTCGCCGGAATCAATCTTGAAGACATCGGCGGGCCGGCTTGCTTCGCCGTCGAAAGCCAGCTCAAAGAGCGTATGGGCATACCCGTCTTCCACGACGATCAGCACGGTACCGCCATCATCTCCTTCGCCGCCATCCTCAACGCCCTCAAACTCGTCGGCAAACGCCCCGAGGAGGCACGCGTCGTCATCAACGGCGCTGGCGCAGCGGGCATCGGGTGCGCCGAGTTCTACATCCGCGGAGGCGTGCGCCGCGAACACATCGTCGTCTGCGACTCCAAGGGCGTCATTCGCGCCGACCGCCCCGGTCTCACCCCGGAAAAGGCCCGTCTCGCCACCAGCCTCGACCTCCATACCCTTGCCGACGCGCTCAAGGGTGCTGATGTGTTTATGGGCCTCTCCGTGCCCAAGGCCGTCACCCCCGAAATGGTTCGCTCCATGGCAGCCGACCCCATCCTCTTCGCCATGGCCAATCCCACCCCCGAAATCTATCCCGACGAAGCCCTCGCCGCCGGTGCAGCCGTCGTTGGAACCGGTCGCTCGGACTTCCCCAACCAGGTCAACAATGTGCTCGGCTTCCCCGGAATCTTCCGCGGAGCCCTCGATTCCGGGGCACGGCAAATCACCGAAAATATGAAGATGGCCGCCTCCCTCGCGCTCGCCGAACTCGGCGAAATGCCCGTATCCCCGGACGACAAGGCTATCCTCGCCACCGCCTACCCCAAAGAGGCCCAAGCGGGCGTGTTCGATGGCGAAAATCCCCTCAAACGCACCTATGTCATCCCCAAACCCTTTGACCCCCGCGTCGTCCCCCATGTCGCGCGAAAAGTAGCCGAGGCGGCTATCTCCGAGGGCGTTGCGACCCTGCCCGTCCCCGACCTCGATGCCTACGAAACAGCCGTCAGAGCGCGCATCGCCAGCCGTCGCTAATACCTGCGGATGCAACCTCAGACGCTCGAGAACCTCACCGACGACTACAAAGTCGCCCTGGATGTCTTCGAGGGGCCGTTAGACCTCTTGCTCTACCTCATCAGAAGGGAAGAACTCGACATCTACGACATCCCCATCGAGCGCATTACCCGTCAATACCTTGACTACCTTGAACTCATGCGCCGCCTAGATCTCAGCGTCGCCGGCGAGTTCCTCGTCATGGCATCCACGCTGATGATGATCAAGAGCCGTATGCTCCTGCCCGTCGAATCCAGAGCCGCAACAGAGGACGAAGACGAAGAATGGGTCGACCCCCGCCTCGACCTCGTGCGCCAACTCGTCGAATACAAGAAGTTCAAGGATTCCGCCTATAATTTGATGCGTCGGGAGGCTTTGCGCAGCGAGTGCTTCGCCTATGGAGGCGAAATTGTTGTCGAGCGCGAACGCCCCGAGGTTGGGCAGTTGCTCGGGGATGTCGGGTTGTTTGACCTGCTCTCCGCATTTCAGGAAGTCCTCAACCGGACCGCAGTCGTACCGCTGGGCCACCTCGAACCTATTCGTTGGACTATTCCTGACAAAATGCGGCAGATTATCGCTCAGGTGCAAGCCCGGGCAGCCATACGCTTCTCGTCGATCTTTCCCGAGAATGCCCAGCGCGGCGAGGTAATCGTCACCTTTATCGCCTTGCTCGAACTCTTGCGGTTGAGGCATGTCAATGCTACCCAGGACGCCACATTCAAGGAAATTGTCATCGAGCCTATACCCGAGAGCGTACCCGATTCGCACCTGCCCCTGCCCGACTTTTCTACGGAGTGGCAATCATGAAGCAAACCATCGAACTGACTTCCCTAGAAGCCGCCAAGACCAAAGCCTTGCTCTCTCCAGCGCTCTACGCTACTTTGCGCGGACTGCTTCGGGGACTATCCGCGCATCGTGCGGAGGCGGGCGTAGTGCTTGCGGCGACGCTTGAACTCGCCGAGGCGACTGTACAGGGTGTGATGCATCTTGTGTGCCGCGTGGAACCTGGTTCGTCTGAAGCCATTCCGCCGGAGGTCGTGGAGGATGGGCTTGAGGATATTCCTGCGCCTCTACGCCGTTCAATCGCGCCTTTCGCGGCGTTGCTGGATACGGTTTCCCCGGACTTGGCGGCACTTATCCGTTGCCGGGCGGCCTACCTTGAGGAGGGCGAAATCCAAACCGAGGAAATTCTGTTCAACCATCCGGCAACGGTTCGTCTGGGCAAGCGAAAAGTGGTGCTGGATCTTGCCGCTGAGGCGGACGATTCCGAGGTTCCCGGCGAAGGTCATTGCACCTGCGGCGGGCATGGACGGTAGGCTTCATGGCACAGAAACCCGAAGAGATTCCTTTGCCCGTTGCGCAGAGCCTCCAGCAGGTGGTTGGCGCGCTTCTGTTCGGTTCAGATCGTCCTTTGAGCGTTCCGGACATACGGGCTTGCTTGCGCCAGACGGCCGAGAAGGACGACGACCCGACGGTCAAGTTCTACGCCAAGACTGCCGAGCGCGAAGTACGCAATGCGATTGCCGGGATTGCCTCCGAACTCAAGCGGATTGGCATCGGTTTCGAGCTTGCGGAGACGGCCGCTGGGTGGCAGTTCCAGACGCAATCGGCTTCGGGCCGCTGGTTGCGCCAACTGCTCAAGGTTGCCCCATCGACGCGCCTGTCGCGTCCGACGCTTGAAACGCTTGCGATTATAGCATACAGGCAACCCGTTTCCAAGTCTGAAATCGAATCTATCCGCGGCGTCCAGGTGGACTACATCGTCAAAATGCTGATGGAGTTGCACCTCGTGCGCATCGTAGGCAGGAGCGACCTTCCCGGGCGGCCATTCCTCTACGGCACAACCCCCTCTTTCCTTGAGTACTTCGGCCTGAAGAGCCTGTCTGAACTCAACGAACTGGATCCGACGCTTCAGCGCTCCGACCCTGAAGAGCGGGCAGCCCGGCACAAGAAAGCGAAGAAGCCCGATCCGCCCGTGGTGCAGTCCGAGCTCCCCGAATCCTCTGCGCCGGAGCCTGCGGCGGAAACGCCCGATTCGCCCAAGCCAGAGCCTTTGCCCCCCCCTTCCGAACTTCCCTCTCTGGACGATCTAACCGCCCAACTGGCCGATGAAGTGGCGGCCACCAATCGCCGCATCGATGCCATTGTCAACGGCGAAGACCTCAACGATTCGCCCTCCGATTCCGGTGAAGATGCCGAAGATGAGACGGATGACTCCGATGGCGAGGACGAGGAAGATGAGGAGGATTTCGACGAGGACGACGAGGAGGATGATGAAGACGACGGGGACGACGAGGATGGCGAATAGTTCCGGCCGGGGAATGCCTGTCCGCGCCAAGAAGACCTACCCACTCAACCTCTTCCTCGAAGGCTCCGGCGTGCTGGTCGCGGGCGGCGGACGCGTCGGCCTGCGCAAGATAGAATCCCTCCTGGCTTCCGGAGCCCGCGTGCGTCTGGTCTGCCCCGAATGCGTCCCCGAGCTGGCCAGTCTAGCCGAGTCAGGCCAAATCGAGTGGATTCCCCGAGCCTTCGAGCCCGCCGACCTCGAAGGAATGCGGCTAGTCTTTGCCTGCACGGACAGTCGCGCCGTCAACCGCCGGATACTCGCCGCCGCCCGAACCGCCCAAGTTCTCTGCTGCTGCGCCGACGGAAATTGGTCACAGGGCGACTTTACCACGCCCGCGATGATTCGCCGCGGCGACTTGCTGGTCGCCGTATCGACCAATGGACAATCTTGCCGCCGCGCCAAGGCCATCAAACAATCCCTCGCGCGGGAGATAGACACCTCCGGAACCCTCTCCTTGGCAGCAATCGGGGTCGATCATACCCGCCTTTCCCTCTCGAAACTGTCCACCTTTCTCCCCGATTCCAACACACTTTCCGATCTCGCCGCCTGCCTCAAAGCCAGCCGCAGCGTGCACGAATTCGCCATTCTTTCCACCTGCAACCGCTTCGAACTGATAGCCCTCGCCGACACCTCGGCCCTAGAGACCTCCCTTCTCCCCCGCCTCCTCCGATTGCCCCCCGAAGCCTACATCCTGCGCGGCCCCGAAGCCTTTGCCCACCTCGCCGAAGTCGCCGCTGGACTCCACTCCCAGATTCTCGGCGAAGGCCACATTGCCGCCCAACTCAAGCAAGCCTTCGAGACCGCCGCCACGAACGGCTGGTCTCAAGCCCCGCTCAAAAGTCTCGCCAACCTCCTGCTCCGCGCCTCAAAGCAGATCCGCCAGACCTCAGCCCCGCTCCTTCAGGTCGACGAAATAGAGACTATCGCCCTCCAGTGGCTCGAAGCGCACCACCATCCCTGCAAGCGTCCCCTCGTTATCGGCGCCGGGCAACTCGGCCAGGCACTGGTTCGACTCCTCCTCGCCCGTGGAAACCCCGTCGCCTGGCTCTACCACACCCGCCGCCCCCAGCCGCTCCCGGGCGTCACCCTCCAGCCTATCAGCCAACTCCCCCGATTGCCATTCGCCCCCGACACCGTCTTCGGCGCAACCCGCACCCCCGAGCCCATCCACCTCAACCTCCCCGGACAAGTACCCTTCGTCGACCTCGGACTCCCACCCAACTTCCCCCCAGAAGTACACGCCATCGGCCTCGACCAACTCAAAGACTGGCAGCGCGAACGCCAAGGAATCCTCCGCCAACTCGTCCCTCAGACCGCCCGAATCCTTGCCCCCTTCCTCACCGATTATGCCCGCCTGATGGATGAACTCAACGGAGCCCCCCAATGACCATCCAAGTCGGCACCCGCGGCTCCCTGTTGGCACGGCTCCAGACCGATTTCGCCCTCCAACACCTCTCAAAACTGCTTCCCGGCTGCACCTTTTCCGTCCAGACCTTCGACACGCCGGGCGACCGAGACCTGACCACCCCCCTGCCGCAGACTCCGGGTGACTTCTTCACACGAGACCTCGACCAAGCAATCCTCGAACGCCGCCTAGACTTGGCCATCCACTCCGCCAAAGACCTGCCCGAGAATCCCCCAGAAGGCGTGGATTGGATTTGGCTCCCTTGGTACGAACCTCCTGAAGACTGTCTTGTCTTGCAATCGGGTCTCGACCTGCCAACCTTCGAGACCCTTTCCTGCCCGAGAATCGG
>JAXFQS010000088.1:0-9883 GCA_034178815.1 Kiritimatiellia bacterium
CGCGTAGCCTGGAGCAATGTGCCCGGCCTTGAGGTCGTTGGTTTGGGCGGAATCGGTGCGTGTGGTTTCGGGGAACTTTGGGGCGTGTAGGGGGTGGGCGGGCGCGAGGCGGGGAATGATGCCGTTTTCGGTGATGCCGCCCCGCCGCTGTCGTTGAATGTTCCGCCTTGAGGGGTGCCCCCGCTCCGGGCGAAAGGTTGCAACCAATCGGTGGCGAAGGTAACCAGGTGTGCGAGCGGGAGGTGGGCACCTCCGAGGGGCTTGCCTGCCAACCTCCGGGCGGCATTCCTTGCTAGGCGCAGAGGGTCGCACGGCGGCTCTCTGTGTTGCGCCAGTGCCTCGGACACAGGGCGGTCGGTTCATCTGTCGCGAACTGTCGTGTGGCGCCGCGAAGCCGTTCATTCTTGTCTCTACCGCCCCCCGCCCGAAGCCGTGGGAAATCACCGGAGGCTGCAATCGAGCGCGGAGCCCGCCGCCCGCCAGCGGCAGCATCAGAGGCGCGCCTCCAACTTCTCGCGCGTGGACCAAAGTCCCGCGGAGGGCGTCGAGATATAGTAGACTTCCTCCCCGTCGGGCATCACATTAAAGCCATTCTTCATCGTCGCAGGATTGTAGCGCGCGAGCGTCTCCCGAAGGTCTGCGTAGCCGAAACAGACCGACTCGATTTCCTCCTTCGAAAGCGAACCCGGCGCGTAGGTGATGCGGAACCGTCCCTCCGACGAGCCGTGTATCAGATGCGCCGTTCCGTGCGTCAGATCCTGCAGAATCGGTTCCTTCTTCCACAGCCCCATCACACGCTCCGTCCCCGAATACCCGAACCGGCGAATCAGATCGTCGACATCAGACTGTTCGCCGAAACGCTTTAGCCCCGGCGCGACAATCAGCAACTCGCCACCATCCGCCATCGCCATCCGCGTACGGTAGATTGCCTTGTTCGCCACCCAGGTCGAATGGAACTCGTCGCCCTGCATAACCGCAACCACCTTCTTGAGCGGCGGGACGATAGTAATGTTCTGCTCCCGCGACAACCTCGCCGCCTCCAGGTAAGTCTCCTCATCGTCCCCGACAAAGACCCCCGTGTGGCGCAGTTCACCCTTCGAATCATAGGCCATCACGACCTCGAAATAGAAGTCCGGCAACCCGCCCAAATAGCGCGCTTCCGCCATATTGTAGCAAGCGCGCAAAGGCGTCACCAGCCGCCCGAGATTGTTTTCAATCCCGCAGCAGGCAGCCATCATATGGGAGGCGCAAATCATAGGTTTGCCGCCCAGTCCGATGAAGTAGTTCTTGTTGTGGTTGGCAAACCCGAGCACCTCGTGCGGCACGACATGGCCGATGTTGATTACCAGATCCCAGGCGCCGTCAAGGAGTTGTGTGCTCAGGCTCACGGGTATAGACCAGTCGGCTTTGCCCTTGGAAACCTCCCGGACATAGTCGGCGGGAATCTCGCCAATGGTGCGCACGGCGTTGCGCCAGTCGTGCACGAGAATGCGCTCTTCGGGCACGCTGCCGAACATCCAGCGGTTTTGTTCGGGGGTGTGCGGGAGGTGCTGTCCGAGGGTGGGCATAAGGTAGACCTCGGCGTGCGGGGAGAAGCGTTTGTAGAAGGCCTCTGCAATCCATCCGGCGCCGCTGTGGGCTCTTGTGATGTCGGGCGGCAGAAGGAGTATGCGGCGGGGATTGGGGCATATTCGCAGGAGGGCCTGGTCGGCTGCTTGGTCGACGAGTTCAAGGATGGTTTCGCGGTCGAGGGTGCCGGTTTTCTGGAACCAGGGCATAGCAGGTCTCCTAGGGGCTGGTGGGCGTCAGGCGAGGCAGGTTTCGAGCACGGGGTCGAGCCAGTCTCCGGCGAAGTCTTCGATCTTTCCCTGGTCGCAGAGGGCGGCGAGGTTTGGGTCGAGCGGGAGACCGGCGGTGACGGGAATGGCGTATTGTTCTGCGCTCTGGCGGAGGCGGCTCTCGCCGAAGAGGGGGTGGCGCTGATGGCATCCAGGGCACTCGAAGTAGGCCATATTTTCGACGAGAGCTTTGACGGGGATGTTCATCTTGGAGGCCATTCGGACGGACTTTCCGACGATTTGGCCGACGAGTTCCTGTGGGGTTGAGACGATGACGGCGGCGTCAACGGGGATGCTCTGATAGACGGTCAATGGGACATCTCCGGTGCCTGGGGGCATGTCGAGGAAGAGCACATCGATGTCTTTCCAGACGACATCCGTCCAGAACTGTTTGACGGCTCCAGCGATGACGGGGCCACGCCAGATGACGGGTTCGGTCTCGTCGGGGAGCAGGAGGTTGAGCGAGACGAGGTCGATGCCGGTTCGGGTGGTGGCGGGGAGGACGCCCTCGTCGGTCATAACGGCGGGCCCTTTGACGCCGAAGATCTTGGGTGCCGAGGGCCCGGTGATGTCGGCGTCGAGCAGGCCGACGCGCAATCCCTTGCGCCGCGCCATAACGGCCAAAAGCGCGGTGGTGAGGGATTTGCCGACACCTCCTTTGCCGCTGGCGACCGCGACGACGCGGGAGACTTTGGAGGCTTTGTTGAGTTCGGCGAGGAAAGATTGGGGGGCCTTTCGGTCGGCGCAGTCGCTGCCGCAGCTCTTGCAGTCGTGGGAACAGGAATCGCTCATGGGGAAACTCCGCAAATCGTGAAAAGGTCTCCAGTATACAAAACCCGTCTTCGAAAGTCAATCCACCCCTGCCGCCGCGCGTGCTCCCGTTCTCATCCCGAAAGGTTCCCGAGAACGCCCTCTGAAGGTGGTAACCTGCCGCCCCCGGAGGTTGCCACCCCCGCCCCCCAGTCGAGCCAACCATCCAGACCCTATCCTGGCACCCTTTCGGGGGCGCAACTCGCCCTTTGTCCCGACGGGGGAGGGTACCGTCCGCCCGACCGGCTCCTTCCGCAAGCGGCGCGCCGGAGGGGGTTTTGGGCTTGCCATTTCGGGCGCGTTGTGGGATAATGGAGGGGAAATGAAACCGGCAACAGAACAGCGCAAACCGTTCCTCGGCGGACGCCTGTGGCGGCTCGACACAACCGGGCGCGCCTGGCCCGTGCGCGTTGCCATCCGCCTTCTGCGCGTGTTCGTCACCGTTGCGCTCGGCTTCCGCCGCGACCGTTGCGCCCTGCACGCCTCTGCGCTGACCTACTACTCCCTGATGGCGCTCATCCCCGTGCTCGTCGTCAGCCTCTCCGTCGCCAAAGGGCTCAACGCCGACCGCCTAGCAAAAGAGTTCGTCGAACAGAAACTCGAAGCCTGCCTCGCGGAAATGGAGGCCACCGCCGCCAAAGCCGCCGCCCCCGCCGCTACCGCCCCGGACACGCCGCCCCAGGTTCAACGCCCTGTAAGCGAATTCTCGGCCCAAATCCGAACCATCTTCCAAAAAGGCTACGACCAAATCCACTCCCTCGACTTCGGCAAACTCGGCGCAATCGGCGCCCTCGGACTCCTCTTCGGCGCCCTCGGGCTCCTGCGCAAAATTGAAGCCTCCTTCAACGCCGTATGGGACGCCCCCCGCGCCCGCAGCCTCTGGCGCTCCTTCACAGACTACCTCATCGTCCTGATGATTCTCCCCCTCCTGCTCGCGGCCGCCTCCTCCATCAGCGTAGCCGACCTCCTCCGCCAGGGAATCGCAGCCCTCGACCACACCGCCGCCGACGCAACCGCCGGATTCCTCCAGACCCGCTGGGTCAAGACCGCCGCCACCCTGCTCGGCACCACGGGCACCTTCGCCTTCCTCTTGGGCTATATGCCCAACATCCGCGTCAAGTTCCACGCCGCCCTCCTCGCCGGCTTCGCCACCACCCTAGTCTTCATGGCCTGGCTCAAAGCCTGCATCCTCTTTCAGGTCGGCATCGCCAACTACAGCACCCTCTACGGCGGCTTTGCAACCCTCCCCATCCTGCTGATGTGGGTCTACATCAGTTGGCAAATCATCCTCTTCGGAGCCGAGTTCGCCTTCGCCATCCAGTCGGGCGACGCCTGGGGCCTCGACGCCCTTGCCGCCGCCGCCAGCCCAACCGCCCGCATCCTCGTCTCCCTCGCCATCTGCGATACCGTCGCCGCCCAATCCCGCACCCCCAATCCCAAACCCCTCCGCAGTGATGACTTCGCACGGGAAAAGGGCCTTTCCCCCAGACTTGCCCGCAGCCTCGTGTCCCGACTCGAAGCCCAGGGCATCCTAATCGAAGATGCCGCCCATCCCGGCGACTACTACCTCCGCCCGTGCGCCACCGACCTCACCGCGCAGACCGTCGTCAAAGCCATTCTCGAAGACGGCGCTGCCCTCGATGAGTTCGCCCGCCGCGGTCGCGGACTCGACGCATTTGCCCCCTGGCAGGCCCTTCTCCGACAGGATCCCCAGCCAGCACTCCAGAAGCCGCTCGCCTAGCCATGTTCCCAAAAGACGACAAAACCTTCATCATCGACCACCCCGACATCGACAGGCCCTTGCCCTTTGATGCCATCTTCGATCCTGCGCGCCCCGTCGAGGTCGACATCGGTTGCGGCAAAGGCCGTTTCCTCATAGCCCACGCCCGAAACCATCCCGAGACCCAGTTCCTCGGCATTGAACGACAGCTCGACCGCGTACGCTCCGTCAACAAGAAAGCAGTCCTCAACAACCTCCAAAATGTGCGCGTCCTGCGCCTCGAAGCAGCCTTTTCCCTCGCCTGGATGCTCCCCGAAGAACGCATCCAGACATTCTACCTCTTCTTCCCCGACCCTTGGCCCAAAAAACGCCATCACAAACGCCGCCTCGTCGCCCCCGGATTCGACGAACTCGTCCGCACCCGTTTGGTCAAAGGCGGCACCATCCAAATGGCCACCGACCATCTCCCCTATCACGAAGAGATGCTCGCCCTCTTCCGGGCCAACCCCGCCTTCCGAGAAATCCCCGCCATGGAGCGGAGCCCGGAAGAACAGACCGATTTCGAGCTGATATTCCGAGGGCAAGGTCTGCCCATCGGAGCCAGCGCATTCCAGAAAAACTGAACCCAAACAAGGAATCCAACCACCATGCAAAAGTATGTCTGCAACGTCTGCGGCTATGTCTACGACCCCGCCGAAAACGGCAATGTCCCCTTCGATCAACTGCCTGATGATTGGTGCTGCCCCGTCTGCGGAGTCGGCAAAGATCAGTTCTCCCCCGCTGACTGATTTGTGTACTACATCGGCCCCCATGTCTCGGCTGCGGGCGGCATTGCCAATGCCCCGCTCAACGCCGCCAAGTTAGGCGCCACCGGCTTCGCGTTCTTCCTCAAGAACCAGAGGCAATGGACAGCCAAACCCTACTCAAGGGAGGAGACCGTCGCCTTCCGCCGCAACTTGGCGGAGCACGGTTTCCTGCCCGAGAGCGTCCTCCCTCACGCCGGATATCTCATCAACTTGGCAAACCCCGATCCGGAGGCGCACCAGCGTTCGATGGACTCGTTCCTTGACGAACTGATGCGCTGTGCGGCTTTGGGCCTGCCGCTGTTGAACCTGCATCCCGGCAGCCACCTGCGCAAACTGACGCCGGAAGCCGCTTGCGACCGCGTGGCGCAGTCGATCAATGCCGCGCACCGTCAGGTTCCTGGGGTAACCGTCGTGCTGGAGAATACCGCTGGCCAGGGCGGTTGCCTTGGACATGACTTTGCCGAACTTGCCCGCATTCGGCAGGGGGTGGAAGACAAGAGCCGGTTGGGTTTCTGCATTGATACGGCCCACACATTCGAGGCAGGTCGCGACCTCTCCTCGGCCGAGGGCTACTTCCGCATCATGGAGGCGTTCGACACGGCGGTCGGGCTGGATAACCTCCGGGGAATGCATCTCAATGACTCCAAGACGCCCTTGGCCGCCCGTGTGGATCGGCACGAGTCTTTGGGTAAGGGGCACATTGGATGGGAACTTTTTCGCACGCTTTGCGGAGACCGGCGGCTGGAGGGAATCCCTCTCATCCTAGAGACGCCGGACGAGTCGATCTGGGCCGATGAAGTGGCCCGGCTCAAGGATTTCACGCAACAAAGAGGTTGAAAATGGAGATTCAGAGAAGAGGATTCATTCAACTCGCGGGGGCTTCGCTCTTCGCGTTGATGGGCAAGGCGGCATGGGCCGCGTCCCGTTTCGAGGCACTGGACATCCGGGTGCCAATCGCGGGGGACAATCCTGCGCTGAGTTTCGATGTGGATCGCTGCATCGAATGTTCGGAATGCCAAGTCGCTTGTCGCGAGTCGGCGGGCGTATGGGGCTACTACAGCCTTGAGAAAAACGGGGACGAGCCGGTCTGTATTCACTGCGGCCAGTGCGCGGCAGTCTGCCAGGGCGACGCCATCCGCCCGCGGAGCGAGTTGGACGCCGTGAAGGCGGCGGTTGCCGATAAGAACCGGATTGTGGTGGTGTCTACCTCCCCGGCGGTTCGCGTGGCACTTGCGGAGCCGTTTGGCGCGCCGGCGGGGACGAATTGCGAGGGTCAGATGGTCTCGGCCCTGCGTAAGTTGGGGGTGGATTTCGTTCTGGACACGACCTTCGCGGCCGACTTGACAATTATGGAAGAGGCCGCCGAACTGGTGGAGCGCATCACGAAGAAGGGTGTGCTGCCGATGTTCACGAGTTGCTGCCCGGCGTGGGTGAAGTTCGTCGAGACATTCTACCCGGAATTGATTCCGCACCTGTCCACGGCGAAGAGCCCGATTGGGATGCAAGGGCCTTCGGTTCGTACCTTCTTCGCGAAGGCAAAGGGGATTGACCCGAAGCGGATTTTCAATGTCGCGCTGACGCCGTGCACGGCCAAGAAGTTCGAGATTCGCCGCGATGAACTTGCGGGGATGGATGCGGTCATCACAACGCGCGAACTGGCCGAGTGGCTGAAGGCGGCGAAGGTCGATCCGCTCAAACTCGAAGCCTCGCCGTATGACGATTTGATGGGGCGTGGTTCGGGTGCCGGGTTGATTTTCGGCAACACAGGCGGTGTGATGGAGGCGGCTCTGCGCACGGCCTACTGGATGGTCGAGAAGAAGGCTCCTCCGGCGGCGCTTCTGGACTACAAGCCGGTGCGGGATCTGGCTAACTCGGCGAAGACGGCTTCGCTGGAGGTGGGCGGAACGCCGGTAACGGTGACGGTGGTGCAGAGCACGGCGCAGGCGCGAAAGTTCATCGATTCCGGCGCGTGGAAGCGGTCGACCTTCATCGAGGTGATGGCGTGCCGCGGCGGGTGCATCGGTGGCGGCGGTCAGCCGCGCACATCGGTTCCGCTCTCGGACAAGCATCGCAAGGCTCGTATCGCGGGGATCTACTCGGCGGACGCGAAGGACAAGGTTCGCAACAGCCACGAGAATCCGCAGGTTTTGCGCCTGCACAAGGAGTTCTCGAAGGAGCGTCGGCATGAACTGTTTCACACATCTTACCACAAGCGTAATTTCAAAGGTTAATATTCAATAGGAGACTATTCCATGCTCAATCGAAGAGATATGTTGGGGCTGAGTTCGCTGCTCGGTCTGGCCACGGTCGCCCAGGCGTCCATCCCGCCTTTCGCAAAGGACGAGAAGTCGCTCAAGGGCACGAAGACGGAGCAGAATCTGCTCAAGGCGTTCGCGGGCGAGTCGCAGGCTCGCAACCGCTATACGGCTTTCGCGCAGAAGGCCGAAGAGGAGGGCTATGTGGAGGTCGCGAGGGTTTTTCTTGAGACGGCCGACCAGGAGCGGGTGCATGCGATGCGCCTGTTTAGTTGCCTAGATCGCGGGGAAGACCTTGAAATCACGGCGGCGTTTCCCGCCGGAAAGGTCTCCGACACCGCTTCGAATCTTCGCGCGGCGGCTGCGGGCGAGAAGCACGAGTGGCACTCGATGTATCCGGAGTTCGCCAAGATTGCCGAGGAGGAGGGCTTTCCGAAGATTGCCCGCCTGTTCAAACTTATCGCGACAGCCGAGGTTGGTCACGAGGATCGCTATCTGACGCTCGCCAAGCGGGTCGACGAGGGCTATTTCAAGGCCGACGACGAAATCGAGTGGGAGTGCATGGTCTGCGGCTATGTCTACAAAGGCCCCCGCGCTTTGGCGCGCTGCCCGGTCTGCGGTCTGAAGCAGGCTGAGTTCCGCAAGCGCATCACTTACAAGTAGACATCAAACCAGGGAGATCTTATGAACCTGTCACGCAAAAGTTTCCTAACTCAACTGGGGCTTGGTGCATTGGGATTGGGTACGGGCGCTTGTACTTCTTGCCCCGTCTTCGGCGCGTCCAAGCCGAAAATCGGCGTTCAACTCTACTCCATTCGAAATCTTTGCGTCAAAGACCTCGCGGCAACCCTCAAGGGCGTCGCCGAGATTGGATACAAAGGCATCGAGTTCTACCGTTGGAGCCTCAAGTACTCGCCCGCCGAACTCAAGAAGATGCTCGATGACAACGGCCTCGTGACCTACGGTAGCCACACCTCGCTCAGCGCCATCTTCCCCGAGAACCTCAACAAAACCTTCGACGAACTCCACACCCTCGGGCAGCCCGGAATGTGCGTCCCCTGGATGCACTACAACTCCGTCGCCGGCTGGCAGAAGATTGCCGAGACCTTCAACAACGCCGCCGAAAAGGGGCGCAAGGAAGGCCTCTACATCGGCTACCACTGCCACGAAAGCGACTTCCGCGACAAGTACGATGGCAAGACCGCCTGGGAAATCTTCGCCGACGCCACCATCGAGGATGTCGTCTTCGAATACGACACCGCCAACATCCTTGCCGCGGGTGAAGACCCCGTCACTTGGATCAACCGCTATCGCCGGCATGTCAAAGCCCTCCATGTCAAGGAACTCTATGGTCCCAAGGCCCCCGGAATCCTTGGCCAGCCCCCGCCCGGACGCAAGGGCGTCGACTGGGATGCCGTATTCGCCGCCACCCGTGGCGTGACCAAATACTACATTGTCGAGAGCGAGACCAACCCGGGTTCGCTGGATAGCGTGAAGGGCTGTTTCGACTACCTCCGCGCCCGCGGCCTTGCCTAGAAAATCTGCCTAACAAACTCAACGAAAGGAACAGTATGAACCTCTCAAGAAGAGACTTTTTCGGTCAGTTGATGGCCGCCGGACTGCTTACGGCAGCCCCTGGTTGCGGCACCTTCAATCTGTGCGGATGCTCCAAGCCGAAGATTGGCGTGCAACTCTACTCTGTGCGCGAACTCTGCAAGAAAGACCTCCCCGCGACGCTCCGCGAACTGGCCCGGTTGGGCTACACCGGCGTCGAGTATTTCGAGTGGGGTATGAAGGAGACTCCTGCGCAGCTTATCGCGCTGAGCAAGGAAGTCGGCATCAAGGGCTATGGCAGCCACATTGGCTTCGACGCGATCAAGCCCGAGAACCTTTCCAAGACATTCGACAAGCTCAACACGCTTGAGATTCCCGGCATGTGCGTGCCGTGGCTCTCCTTCAAGACCGCCGACGAGTGGAAGAAGGCCGCGGACACCTTCAATGCCGCCGCCGAGAAGGCAAAGGCTCGCGGGCTCTACATTGGCTACCACAACCACCAGCACGAGTTCAAGACTAAATTCGACGGGGTTTGCGCTTGGCAGGTTTTCGCCGACAGCACCACGAAGGATGTTGTGCTTGAGTACGATGTCGGGCATGTCGTGGCGGCGGGGGAGGATCCGGTCTACTGGATCAAGAAGTACCCAGGCCGCGAGAAGGTGCTTCACGCCAAGGAACTCTACGGGCCTGGCGCGTCAGGTATTCTCGGAAAGCCGCCTGCCAGGCAGAAGGGTGTTGACTGGGCGGGCGTCTTTGCGGCGACCAAGGGCGTGACGGAGTATTACATTGTCGAGTGCGAGACCAACCCTGCCTCCTATGTGAGTGTCAAGGGCTCCATCGAGTTTCTCAAGTCCCAGGGCCTGGCCTAAGACCAGCCGGGGCGCGGCGGAGGCTTCGCCG
>JAXFQS010000152.1:0-6967 GCA_034178815.1 Kiritimatiellia bacterium
GCCGCCACACCTGAAGCGCAAACGGGACTCCTCTCTATCTTGGAACCACTCCGGGCGAGAAGAACTTTACGCAAAAGCCTGCCGCCCCTCAAAAGCCCCGAGATGACCTCGTTCAAGCGAAGCAATTGCCTCGTGCTCGTCGCCTTTCCACCACCCCTATGCCGCGGCAGTTGCGCCACGAACGCACCCATCGCAACGATGCCTTCGCCTCCGCGCCACACGCCCCGGCCATCTGCGTCTGCCACGCCTCCGATTCGATGACGGACGCGGGCGGAAAACTCTTTGCCGCCCCCTGCCAAACCTCCACAGTCCGCCCGCCCCTCCCGACCGGTGCCACACCATCTCGCCAAGTCCGGCCTCCGCATCCCTCGACCCTAGGTGCATCCCGCATACGACCGGAGACAAAAAAAGCGCACCTCGCGGCACGCCTACTCTCCCCCTTTGCGATTTCCCTTTTGGTGGGCGCTACTGGACTCGAACCAGTGACCCCTACCGTGTGAAGGTAATGCTCTAACCAACTGAGCTAAGCGCCCGAAAAGGGGATGTGAGAGGAAGTCTATCAAAACCGCGCGTCAGGGTCAATCGAAAAGCGCAGGGCGGGCGCAAAAGCAATTGGTGCCAACCTTCAGGGGCACGCAGTTGGCAAGCATGCGACGCGAAGGTGGGCAGGTTCGGGGACGGGAGGTTGCAAGGGACTGGGGCGGAAGATAGGCACCCATTGTTTGCTTTGCTTTCAGGCGCGAGAAGTGGTATACTGAAGGCAATGACGCGGTTTAAGTTGACAGTGGCCTACGATGGCACGGAGTTCCTCGGCTGGCAGGTGCAGCCCAACGGGCGGACTGTGCAGGGAACTCTGGAGCAGACACTTCAAGAGATTGTCGGGCAAGCGCGCGTCAAAGTCCACGGCAGCGGACGCACCGACCAGGGCGTCCACGCGCGCGGGCAAGTCGCGCATGTCGACTTGGAAACGCGCATGGGCGCACGCGCCATCCTGCGCGCGCTCAACGCCCGGTTGCCGCGCGATGTGCGCATTATGAAGAGTGAACCCGTCGAGCCCGACTTCCACGCCCGCAGAAGCGCCCACGGCAAAGAGTACCGCTACTTCATCCACAACTCCGAGACCATTCCCCCAGACCGCCGCCTCTACGCCCTGCACGACTACCACCACCTCGACCTCGATGCCATGCGCCGCGCCGCCGCCCACTTTGTCGGCGAACACGATGTCGCCACCTTTATGGCCGCCGGTTCCATCGTCCCCAAGACCACCGTCCGCACCATCTACCACGCCGACCTCGTCAAAAACGGCTCCTCAATCCGCTTCCGCGTCTCGGGAAACGGCTTCCTCTACCGCCAAGTCCGCTCCATGGTCGGCTACCTCCTGCGCATCGGAAGAGGCGAAGAAGACCCCGACAGCGTCCGCCAAATCCTCCTCCATCCAATCGAACGAAAAGCACGAGTCCCGACCGCCCCCCCGCAGGGACTCTTCCTCTGGAAAGTCTGGTACGCAACCCCATGATGAATGACGCCTTCAAGCGCGCAGTCCAGGACATCTGCCGCAAAGACCCCCGCTACAGCCGCTACGCCTACGACTATGTCGCCAATGTCCTCGACGAACTCATCCAAGAATCCCGCCAAGGCCATCCCGACCAGCCCCCGCGCCACATCACCGGCAGCGAACTCGCCCGCACCATCGGCGCCGACCTCGTCTACGACTACGGCCCCCTCGCCTCCAGCGTACTGCGCGCCTGGGGCGTATCCTCCACATCCGACTTCGGCGACATCGTCTACAACCTCATCGAAGCCAAGCAACTCTCCGCCTCCCCCGACGACAAACGCTCCGACTTCGACAATGTCTACGACTTCCACGCCGCCTTTGACGCCCCCTACGAGCCTCCCTTCCCGCCGCCCTACGACTTCAAAGTCCCCCCGCCTGAAGACCAGTAGCCCATGCCACGCGCCCCAAAAAACATTCCCCCGCCAGACCTCCCCGTCCATCCCGCCCTCGCGAAAGACCCCGCCATTCAGGCCTTTCGCGCCTACCTCAGCGCCGAGCGCAACCACTCCAACCACACCACACAAGCCTACCTCCGCGACCTCGGCCAATTCGCCACCTTCGCCTTCGGCAACACCGCACAGCCACCCTTCGACTGGAACCAACCCCAGAAAACCCTATTCCGCCGCTTCCTCTCCCACTACCTCGCAAAAGGCTTCGCACCAGCCTCCGCCTCCCGCAAAATCTCGGCTCTGAGAACATTCTACAGATACCTCCAGCGCGAACACCGCGTAGAGACCAACCACGCCCTCGCACTCCATACCCCCAAACTTCCCAGAACCCTCCCCAAAGCCCTACCCCTTGCCACCGTCGAACGCCTCCTCAAAGCACCCGACACCACCCCTGCCTCCCCCCACAGCCACGCCCGTGCAACCGCCCCCTACGCCCAATTACGCGATGCCGCCCTCTTCGAAACCCTCTACAGCACCGGCGCGCGGGTAGGCGAGATCGTCCGCCTCGACTGGCAAGACATCACCCTACATCCCGACGGCGGTGCCAGTTGCACCGTGCACGGCAAAGGCTCCAAACAACGCCTCTGCGCCATCGGCCACTACGCCCGCGAAGCCCTCGAACGCCTAGCCGCGGCCACCTTCAAAGAAGGCCACCCGCAAGGCCCCGTCTTTCGCAACCTCCGCGACGGCGGACGCCTGACAACCCGTTCCGTCGAGCGCAACCTCAAGCAGCGGCTGGTGCGGGCCGGACTCCCCCCGGAAATCACACCCCACACCCTCCGTCACGCCTTCGCCACGCACCTTTTGGACGCAGGTGCCGACATCCGCGATGTGCAGGAATTGCTCGGCCACGCAAGCCTCGCCACTACCCAGATCTACACGCATATCTCCATCGACCGTCTCAAGGATGTCTACCACCACGCGCATCCCCGCTCCTGAGCAAACCAGCAACCCATCAGAGGAATCCTATGCCTGACACCGACACCTTTCTTGCCTCCCTTCTGCGCCGGACGGGGCTTTTCACAGACTTCCAACTGCACCAGTTGCTGACGGCGGATCGTTCCGACGGCACGGGCCTGACGGGTGTTGTCGTGCGGTTGGGAATGGTCAAGGAGGAGGAGTTTCTGAGGGCTTTGGCGAAGGGGCTCGGGCTGGAATATGTGGATCTGACGCAAACGCCTCCGGCGCCTGAAGCGGTGAAATGCCTCAAGTCGGGGCCGGTCTTTCAATACGGCGTGATGCCGGTGCGTCTGGAGGGGCGGTTGCTGACCGTGGCGACGGCGGATCCGTTCCAACCGGCGGCTCTTGATGGTTTACGCCTGGCGAGCGGATTGGATGTTCGGCTAGCGCTCTGTCCTAGGCCCCTGATCGAGAAGGCGGAAGCCAAGTTCTACGGCGTTGGGGGGGATGTCATCGACGAGATGTTGGAGGGAGACCGCTACACGGTCGACGATGACACGGCCAATATCACGAAACTGGATGTGAACGAGGGGAACCAGGAGGCGGCGATTGTCCGTTTCGTGAACCGGATTATTGCGGAGGCTGATCGGCAGGGGGCGACTGACATTCATTTCGAGCCGATGGAGGATGAGTTGCGCATTCGCTACCGGATTGACGGGATGTTGCACAAGGTGGATGTGCCGCCCCAGATCAACCGTTTGAAGGCGGCGATTATTTCGCGCCTGAAGGTGATGGCGAATCTCGACATTGCGGAGAAGCGAATGCCGATGGATGGTCGAATCGGTATCCGCATCAACGGGGAGGACTTGGACATCCGCATCTCGACTTGTCCGATTGCCTACGGGGAATCGGTCTCTTTGCGTCTGCTTCAGAAGGCGGGCAACTTTGTCCAGCTCAAGGACTTGGGGATGGCACCGCGGGACTTTGGCGTCATCAACAAGTTAATCAAGCGACCGAACGGAATCATTCTCGTGACGGGCCCCACGGGGTCGGGCAAATCGACCTCGCTCTATGCCTTTCTCCACGAGATCAACCGTATGGATGTGCGCATCCTGACGGTGGAAGACCCGATTGAGTATGAAATGCCCGGAATCAACCAGGTGCTGGTGCGGGCGGACATCGGTCTGACCTTTGCCCGGGCGCTGAGGGCTTTCCTCCGCCAGGATCCGGACATTATCATGGTCGGGGAAATTCGAGACGGCGAAACGGCTGAGATTGCCATCAACGCCTCGCTCACGGGGCACCTGGTCTTCTCGACGCTCCACACGAACGATGCGGCGGGGGCCTTTGCCCGTCTGATCGATATGGGGGCTGAACCATTCCTTGTCGCCTCCGCCGTGGCGGGGGTTATGGCGCAACGCCTCGCGCGGCGGCTCTGTCCGAAATGCCGGGCCCGACATCCGCTCGACCGTTCCCTCTGGGACCAGCCCGGAGAGCCCCCGCAAGACTTCGTCTACGAGCCCATCGGATGCGACGCCTGTACGCAGACCGGGTACCGCGGGCGCGGCGCGCTCTTCGAACTGCTCCATGTCAGCGAGCAACTCCAGAGCCTCATCATCAACCGCCGCTCATCGGCCGAGATTCGCAAGGCCTCCATGCTCGAAGGCATGACCACCCTCCGTCAGGACGGCTGGAAAAAAGTCTTCTCCGGCTTTACCTCCGTCAGCGAACTGATGCGCGTGACCGAAGACTCTAAGGATTGAGCCGGCCAAGCCGAAAACGCTCCCGCGCCCCATCCCGGGCGTGACCAGCCGCCCACTCCCGCCGGCAGTCGCGCCCCGTCAGGTACTGTCGGACGCTTTCCCCCGCCGAAAGTCGCGACACGGCCAAGCGCCCGGAGTCAGCGTTCTGGCCAAACCGTTCAGACGCCTCTCCCCCGGACGCGAAACGCCCTCACCCCCAAAGGTGGCAACCTTTCGCCCCGTCTGGTTGACACCCTCCACCCCCGGAGATAGCAAGCGGCGGAGCCCCCCGATAGGAAACTCCGCCACCTGTTCCTACTTACCTTTCCCCCGGCTACGCCTGCCCCACATCCTTGATTGAGAGCAAAAACTCAATGTTGTTGCGCGTCACGCGCATCCGCTTGAGAACCAACTCCATCGCCTCAGCCGGAACCGTCCCGCCGAGCGCCCGGCGCAGAACCCAAATCCGCTTCAGCTCGTCGGCGTGCAAGAGCAACTCCTCCTTGCGAGTGCCCGAGCGCTCGATATTGATCGCCGGGAAAATGCGCTTGTCCGAGAGCATCCGGTCGAGACACAACTCCATGTTGCCCGTACCCTTGAACTCCTCGAAAATCACATCATCCATCTTGCTACCCGTCTCAACCAAAGCCGTCGCCAGAATCGTCAGAGACCCCCCGTTCTCAATATTCCGCGCCGCCCCGAAGAAACGCTTCGGCACCTGCAACGCCCCCGCATCCAAGCCGCCCGAAAGCGTCTTTCCCGAGTTCGCCTGGACAATATTATATGCCCGCGCCAAACGCGTAATTGAGTCCAGAAGAATCACCACATCCTTCCCGTTCTCGACCAGACGCTTCGCCGCCTCGATGGTCATCTCCGCCACCTTCACATGCTGCTCCGTCGGCTCGTCGAAAGTCGAACTGATCACCTGCGCCTTCGTATGCCGGCGCATGTCCGTCACCTCTTCCGGCCGCTCGTCGATTAGCAGGATAATCAGCAGCGCCTCCGGATGATTCGCCGAAATCGCATTCGCCACCTTCTGCAGAAGAACCGTTTTACCCGTCCTCGGAGGTGCCACGATCAGCCCCCGTTGCCCGAAACCAATCGGAGTGAAAACATCCATCACACGGGTCGAATACTCCTCCTTCTCCGTCTCCAGCAGAATACGCCGCGTCGGGAAAGTCGGAGTCAAGTTCTCGAAGTGCACGATACGCTTGGCTTCGACCGCCGGCTTGCCGTTGACAAAGTCCACCGAAGCCAGCACAAAGGTCTTCTCCCTTTGCTGCGGTTCCCGCACAGGCCCCTCGACACAGTCCCCCGTCCGAAGCCCGAAACGCCGCACATGGGCTGGCGCCACATAGACATCCTCCGGGCAAGGAAGGTAGTTGTTCTGCACCGACCTCAGGAAGGCGTGCCCGTCATTCATCACCTCCAAAACACCCTCGGCACGGACTGCGCCCCTACGCCGCAAATGAAGCCGGATAACCTCGACAATCAGCTCGTGCAAACGCAGGTTCGAGATCTCCTCGGGCGTAGCCGTGGGGAGGAGTTCGACCAAGCGATCGGGGGACATCTGCTGCAGCGCCTTGAGCGTCAGAGGCTCGGCGTCCGGGGGCAAGGGCGGGAGGGACTGGATTACCTCGTCGCTAACCGGCGCGAGCGAATAACTCTCATCCGAGCCCCCCTTGTTCTGATGTCCGCGCCGCCGGGATCTAGACGACTTAGAGCCCTGCATCGGGTCGGGAATAGGCTCCGGCTTCGGCTGCTGCTGAGGGCGTTTGGGGCGCGCATTGCGCTGTTGCTGAGGCTGTTGAGGCTTCTGCTTGGGCTGTTGCGCAGGGGGCTGGGGCTGAGGTTGCGGCTGGGACTGCTGCTGCATCTGCGCGGCCTGCTGGGCGCGGAAGGCCTGCATCGCGGCCCAGCGCCCGGATGCCGCGGGAGATGCGGGGCGATGGCCTTGGGCAGTGCCAGCCGGCGGGGTTGCCACAGGGTGAGGCGTATGGGCGGCAGGCGGTGCCGGAGGGGTCTGCGGGGCGGGTTGCTGAGGCACCGGAACCGAAACACCGTCGCCCGGAGACCAAACTTCACCATCCATCATCATCTATCCTTCTTCTCAATCCGTCCGAGCAGCGCCCGGACCTCCAGTTCAAACGCCTCCGCCGAGCCGTGGTTCGGAATCACATAATCCGACCGAGCCACCTTCTCCTCAAGCGGAAGCTGCGCATTGACACGAGCCCAAGCCTCCTGCTCCGTGAACCCACGGAAAGCCACCAGCCGGGCGACCTGTGCGACCGGCTCCGAAGCCACGCACACGACCACATCGA
>JAXFQS010000025.1:0-15246 GCA_034178815.1 Kiritimatiellia bacterium
GGCCCCGCGCAATGGGCGAAAAACCCCGTTCCGACGCTCTGAAACCGCCCGTCTGGGGCGCTAGTCAGGGCAGACCATCTTGGGGGGCGAATCAACAGCCTGAGGCAACGGCGGGTTCTGGCCCCCTACAACCACCTTTTGGCGAATGTTGCGCACCCCTCTCCGCACCAAAACGAAAAAAGCCCCTCGTGCGAGGGGCTGGAGATGGAGCCGGCAGACGGACTCGAACCGACGACCTGCTGATTACAAATCAGCTGCTCTACCAACTGAGCTAAGCCGGCGCAGAAAATTGAAGCAACTGGCGAACGCTCTGCCGATCGGTCGCGGCGAGGAGGCGTTCGCGCAGGGCGGCATCGAGGAGTTTCACGCTGAGGCGCGCCATAAAGTGAATGTGGTTGACCCCATTCAAGGCTGGCACGAGCAGAAGCACGACGATGTCGACCTTTTGCCCTCCGGAGGGTGCATCGACGAAACCCGTCTGGCTCAAGCCGACCGCGCACATCAGGCGGTCGATCTGCTCCAAACGCCCGTGCGGCATAGCAATCCCGTCGCCCATCGCGGTGCTGGCGCTAAGTTCGCGCTGAGCAACGGTCTTGACGGCGAGGTCGCGCAGAGCCGAATCGAGGCTACCGTCGGCAACCATCGCGTCGACGAGCTCCTCGATGGCACAGGCCATATTCTGAGCCGCCAGCCGAGGGAGGACAGTGCAGCGCTCAATAACGGCGTTGAAGGGCTCGGACATAGTCTCTCAATGCGATCCGTGTGGCAAAACGGCGGACAGAATACCAAATCGCAGCGCACTTGGCAATGTTTATTTGCCACGCGGGGAAAATCGCACCTACCTAGGATTGGGGGAGACTCGTACCCTCCATACGGGGCGAACCGTACGCACCAATTCCTCCCCGTGGTGGGTACGAAAGGCCGCATAAGACGGAAAACGATTCTCCCAAGGTGCTTTTCTTTTGACATTCCATACAAGGCTTACTATACTTTCGAGACATGCATTCGAAGGAGTATCCATGCGCTACATCAGCACCCGCGGGCAGGGCGAACCGCTCACATTCACCGAGACCATCCTGACCGGTCTGGCCCGCGATGGCGGGCTCTTCATCCCCGAGACATTTCCCCAAGTCGGCGACCAGCTCGAATCCTGGAGCCGCCTGAACTACCGCGACCTGGCTTTCGAGATTATGAGCCGCTACGCCGACGACATCCCGCCGGCCGAACTCAAGGCCATCATCGACCGCAGTTACCGCGTCTTCCGCGACCCCGAGACAACCCCCGTGCGCCCCCTCGGAGACCTTTGGCTGCTGGAACTCTTCCACGGGCCGACCTACGCCTTCAAAGACATCGCCCTCCAATTCCTCGGCAACCTCTTCGAGTATGTCCTTGCCCGCGACGGACGCCGGATGAACATCATCGCCGCCACCTCCGGCGACACCGGTTCGGCAGCCATCCAAGGCGTCCGCGGCCGCAAAGGGATTGAAATCTTCGTCATGCATCCCCACGGACGAGTCAGCCCCGTGCAAGAACGCCAAATGACCACCGTCCTCGACCCCAATGTCCACAACCTCGCCGTAAAAGGCACCTTCGACGACTGCCAGAGCATCGTCAAATCCCTCTTTGGAGACCTCCCCTTCCGCGACCGCAACCACCTCGGAGCGGTCAACTCCATCAACTGGGCACGCGTACTGGCACAAGTGGTCTACTACTTCTACGCCGGCCTCAAAGTCCTGCGCACGACCGGCGCCAAACGCCTCCGCTTCACCGTCCCGACCGGCAACTTCGGAGACATCTTCGCGGGCTATGTCGCCGCCCAGATGGGTTTGCCCGTCGAACGCCTCGTGGCGGCCACCAACGAGAACGACATCTTGGCGCGCTACTTCCAAGGCGGAACCTACTCGCTGGGGCAGGTCGCGCCAACCTTGAGCCCCTCGATGGACATACAAGTCGCGAGCAACTTCGAGCGCTACCTCTACTTCCTCGCGCAGAAGAATCCCTCGAAACTCGTGCAGTGGATGGAGACCTTCAAAGCCACCGGCTCGCTCACTCCGGGCGTGGCGGACGACCCGATTCTAACGGGCGGACGGGGCGACACGGCGGACACGCTCCAGACCATTCGCGAGGCATGGGAGTCCCATCAGGTGCTGCTCGACCCGCACACTGCCGTAGGCGTCGCCGTCGCCCGGCGCAACCTTTCTCCCGACGCGCCGATGGTCACGCTTGCGACCGCGCACCCGGCCAAGTTCCCCGATGCCATCCGCCAAGCGACAGGCAAGGATCTGGCGCACATTCCCGAGTTGGACGCGCTTGCCGCCAAACCCGTCCGCTGCGACCTCATTGAGCCTTCCCCGCAAGCCGTCGGAGGCTATCTTGAAGCTACCCTTTCCCTCTGACTTTGCCTGCCGGCGCTGCGGCAGATGCTGCCGGGTGCCGGGGGAAGTGTCCCTCCAGCCGAACGAAGTCGATGCCATCGCCCGGTTGCTGGGGCTTGAACCTCAGGAGTTTATCGACCACCATACGCGACTCAACCACGACCGTAGCGCGCTAGCCCTTCTGGAGGAACCGGACGGCCGGTGCGCCTGGCTCGACACGGATGAGCGTTGCCGCATCCAGAACGCCAAACCCAAGCAATGTCGCGACTTTCCCGTCTGGACGACGCCAGACCTTGAAGCCGCCTGTCCCGCCCTCGCCATGAACAAGCCCCACATCTACAAGCCGATTGTCCGACCCCGGGTCTGGGGCATTGAAACCATACTCCTCTCCGCGCTCGACCAGGCTCCTTCCCGCGAAATCGGCACGGGCGTTTCATTGCCCGATTTGCTGGCGGCGCAACCCAATCTGCTGGGGGCGGAGCTGCCCTTCCCGCTGCTCTTCAAACACCTGCACACCACCGATGTGCTCTCGGTTCAGGTTCACCCAAACGAAGCAACCGCGCCCCTGACGGGCGGCGATCCGAAGACCGAAATGTGGTTCATCTTGCGCAGCACCCGGAGCGATGCCATCCTCTATGCAGGGCTTGCCCCCGGCGCCGATCCAGGGCAACTCGCCTCCCCCGAGGCTGGGCGGGCCCTTGTCCGGCACCATCCCGCCCCCGGCGACACCCTGCTCATACCCGGCGGGCTCGTCCACGCCATCGGCCCGGGGTGCGACATCTACGAAGTCCAGCAGGCTTCCGACACCACCTTCCGCCTCTACGACTGGAACCGCCCGCCCCAGCCCGATGCGCCCCGCCCCCTCCATACCAAGCAAGCACTTCAGGCGATAGATTGGCACCTTCCTCCTCCAAGGTTGCAACCTCTCGCCCCCATTCATACCCGACACTTCACCACGGAGATACACACCCTTCCCTGCCACATTCCCCAGCACACCACCTTCCAAGTGCTCTTCACCCAGGATTCCGGCGTCACACTCCTCTGGGGCGGCAACGAGACCCCGCTGCCCCCCTGCCACTGCTGCCTCGTCCCCGCCCGCATGGCACTCTCCGCCGCCGGGGCAGGCACCCTCGTGCGCACCATCATCCCATGACCCCCATCCGCCACCTCGTCTGGGACTGGAACGGCACGCTGCTCGACGATATCGAGGCCAGCGTATACGCCCTCAACCGCATGTGCCGCGACCGCAGCCTCCCCCCCATTCCCGACATCGAGACCTACCGCAGCCACTTCGGATTCCCCGTGCGCGACTACTACCGTAGCCTCGGCTTCCGCTTCGACGACGCCCAGTACGATAGGATGTCCGAAGAATTCCACCGCCACTTCTTCGCCTCCGGACTCATACGCCTCAGACCACAGGCTAAAGAGATTCTCGACACCCTCGCCACACGCCTCCAGAGCCAATCCATCCTCTCCGCCGCCGAACACACCATGCTCCACCAGATGACCCTCAAAGCAGGGATCCACCCCCGCTTGCGCCACATCATCGGTGCCGGAGACCTCCACGGAACCTCAAAACTCCAACAGGCCAGGCACCTCGCCCGCCTCCTCTCCGCCCCCCCCGAACACATCCTCCTCGTCGGCGATACCCTGCACGACGCCGAAGTCGCGCAAACCTGCGGATGGAACTGCATCCTGCTTACCTGCGGCCACCAGACCGCCCAACGGCTCCAGACCGCCCATTGCCCCCTCGTCGACACCCTCCACGCTATCCCCGAACACCCCCTGCTCGCCCCAACCCATGCCTGAAGACCTCAACATCATCCGCCAGACCATCGCCACACTCGACCGTTCCCTGATTACCTACCTCGGCCAGAGAGCCCAATGGGCCTACTCCCTCGACCAGTACCAGCCAGGCTGGTCATTTCCCTACTACAAAGAGGTCGTCGGCCAAGGAGACGCCCGCACAGTCCTAGACCAAATCCTCCCCGCCGCGGAAGCCAAATACACCACCTTCGCCCTACCCCTGCTCTGCGCCGATACCGCCCCCGAAAACGGCGCCGTGCTCGAAATCGACTCCATGTGCATCTGGGCCGCACTCCTCCGGATGCACACCTCCACCAAACTCATACAGGCGAAATTCCGCCTCGGAATTGGAGACCTCCGCGACGCCGTCAATGCATCCGACCCAGCCCGCATCCGCCAGGCAATCGAGGCAACCCAAACCACCGACGAGACCCAAATCAGCCAAGCACTCGCCGTCGCGACAACCTTCGCCCGCCGCAACAGAAGCCCACTCGTTCCCCTCATGCACCTGCCCGACGCCATCGAAGAACTGTACCGCAGTTGGATCCTTCCCCAGACACGACGCCTCCAGTATCTCTGGACGCTCCACTACTACAGCATTCCCGACTGCGGCTGACCCGAACGCCAATAGAACTGCGTAAACCCTTCCCCAATTTAACCGAGGCACCAGCCCACCCGCGACCTACCTTTCATGCCACCCGACGCCCCAGACCCAACCCTCCGCGAGCAGCAAGAGATGCTTGCCGCCGCCCGCGGAGATGTACAGGCCTTCGAGCGACTGGTGGCAACCTACCAGAAGCCGCTCGTCAACTTTTTCGTCCGTTCCGGCGTTTCATCCGATGCAGAAGATTGTGCCCAGCGCACCTTCCTGCGCATTTGGAACTACCGCCACCGCTACCGCCCGACGGCCAAGTTTTCAACCTTCCTCTGGATGGTGGCGCGGCAAGTATTCCTGGACGAAGTCAGGCACCGCTCGCGCAAAGAGCGTCTGCACAAAGCGTTCGGGAAAGAGCAACCGGGCGAGGCGGCTCCAAACCACGAAACGGGGCCGGATGTGGCTTCCGCGGTGGCGCGTCTGCCCAAGGCGCTGCGGCAGACGGTACTGATGGCTTTCATGCAAGGGTTGAAATACGAGGCGATTGCGCGCGAGTTGGATGTCCCGTTAGGGACGGTCAAGTCGCGGATTTTCCATGCTTTACGGCGGATGAGGAAGTTTCTTGAGGAGGAGTGATGGATGAAGAGTTTCGCGACACGGTTTCGCCGGCAGACGCTGGGGCTTGCGGAACGCGAGCCGAGCCCGGATTTTGTGCAACGGGTGATGGCGGCGATCGGGCAGGAACCACCGGTACGAAAGGGTTCGCATTGGGGCGTAGCGTTGGCGGCCGCGGCGGGGATTGCGGTGTTGGTGTCGGTCTATCTGGCTGGCACCTTCGCCATTGGCGGAGGGCAAGAGGTGGTGCAGGCTCGGCGGTGGCTTTTGGAGCGTCAGGGGGGCGATGGTTTGTGGCATGCGGAGGCATTTGGGGGGGATGGTCATTACACGCCGGCCCTGACGGCGCTGGCTTTGGTGGCGCTTAGGAATGAGGCGGGCGCGAGGGAGGCGGTCGCCAAGGGGGTGTCGGCTCTGGCGGCTTCGATGCCAGTGCGGTATGACGCTCAATCGGAGGCCTACAATCTCACTTTGGGGGCCTATGCGTTGGCGGTTTTGAGCCGATCTGGGGGGTATCCGGAAGCTCGGAAGGTGCTTTCGACGGCGCTGGCGCGGCTCAAGGGGCACCAGACGGCGGCGGGCGGCTGGAGTTATGACGGATCGGATGGAAATACGGCTTTGACTGCGTGAAATGCGCGGATTTTGGCGCTTGCGGAGGGGGGCGATTCGCCGCCGGTGAAACGCGCGTTGCGCTGGCTGGAGCGGGCGAAGACGGGCTCGGGGGCGTTCTCATACAGTGCTCGCGACGGGCACACTTCTCCAACTTTGGATGCGCTGGCAGCTGCGGCTTTCCGGGCGGCCGGGGTAGCCGTCGAGGTGCCGGATCGGTTGCAATCTTCGGGCTCGGCTTCTTACTACGAGCAGTTTGCGGTGGCGCTTGCGCGGCCGTCGGAGGCTGTGGCGAAGGGGCTCCGGAAGTCGGTCGAGGGACGGTATCGCGGGAACGGAACTTTCGGGGCGGATGGTACCTGGTCGCCGGTCGGGGGACAACTTTACAACAATGCGCTGGCGGTATTGACGTTGGCTTCGGTGGCGCCATGAGGGGGAAGAAGTCGGCGGGCGAACTGCGGGCGCAGTTTAACGAGGATGTGGATCGCTTTTCTGACCTGCGGACGGCGCAGCGGAGCGTTATCGACGCGCCGCTGATGTTGCGGCTTTTGGCGGCGGGGGCAGTGCGGCTGTCGGGGCGAATCGGACGGGTACTCGATGTCGGCTGCGGGGCGGGAAACAATGCGCTGATGCTCTTGCAGACGGCGGGGCGGCGGGATATCGAGGTGGATCTTTTAGACCTTGCGCCGAAGATGCTGGAGCGGGCGCGCGAGCGGGTTTCGGCGGCGACGGCGGGGGCGATTCGGACGCTTGAGGGGGATGTGCGGGAGGTCGAACTGGAGGCCGGGCGGTACGATGTCGTCACGGCGGCGGCGGTCTTGCACCACTTGCGGGAGGAAGCCGAGTGGAGGGCGGTTTTCGCCAAACTGTTCCGTTCGCTGCGCCCGGGAGGAACGCTGTGGATAAGCGACCTGGTGCTCGACACCACGCCCGAAATTTCAAGCGAGAGTCGCGCGGCGTACGGCGCGTTTCTCGACCGCACCGGAGGAGAAGCCTACCGCCGCGAGATTCTGGAGGCTATAGACGCTTGCGACACGCCACGGCCGCTGCTCTGGCAGTTGCGCCTGCTCGAAGCGAGCGGCTTCGTCGACATCGAACTGCTCCACAAGCACGCCTGCTTCGCCGCCTTCGGCGCCCGCAAGCCCCTCTGATTCCTACCAACCTTAGGGGACGAAAGGTTACCACCACCCCCTCCCCAAGGTGTCAACCTTCGCCCCCGAAAGGTGCCTACCCGTCGCGGGCGCATTGCTATTGAACCCGCCCCCGGGAAATGCTATACTAAGCGGTCATCGCACAACAGGCCGGAACACCCGGGAAGCCCCCTCCGACCCGTGCCGACACGACCTACCCAAACACAGGAGACAGTACCACATGGGCCGCAAAAGTTTCACCTCCGCCAAGAGCAACGCCGGCGACTTCGCCGCACTCCTCGACGCCCATTCCGACAACCTTAGGAGCGGATTCACCCCCGGCGAAACCGTCACCGCCACCCTCCTCGGCACACAAGGCGAATTCCTCCCCTGCAGCGTCGGAGCCAAGCAGGAAGCCCTCATCGCCGCCGAAGAACTCGCCGAAGACGGCCAGATCAAATACCAGGTCGGAGACACCTTTCAGGCCCGCTTCGCCGGGATGAAAGACGGCACCTTCCTCTTCACCACACGCACCGATTCCCGCGCCCCCGTCACAGACACCGGACTCCACGATGCCTTCGCGCAGGCCCTCCCGGTCGAAGGAACCGTCCAGAAAGAAATCAACGGCGGCTACGAAGTCACGGTCAACGGCCAGCGCGCCTTCTGCCCCTTCTCCCAAATCGCCCTCTACAAGCAGGAAGGCGCCGAGTACGCCGGCAAAAAGTTCAACTTCCTCATCACCGAATACGGCCACGACGACCGCGGAACCAACCTCGTCCTCTCCCGCCGCGCACTCCTCGAACGCGAACGAGAGGAACAAGCCGCCGAACTCCTCGACCAACTCCAGGAAGGCCAAATCCGCTCCGGAACCATCACCCGAATCGTCGACTTCGGCTGCTTCGTCGACCTCGGCGGAATCGAAGGACTCGTCCCCCTGCGCGAACTCTCCTGGCAGCGCGGAACCAAACCCTCCGACATCGTCAAAGAAGGCGACCGCGTCGATGTCTGCATCCTCTCCGTCGACCGGGAAACCAAGCGCATCAGCCTCAGCCTGCGCGCCGTCCAAGGCGATCCCTGGAACCAAGTCGTCGAAAAATATCCCGTAGGATCCGTCCTCGAAGTCACCATCACCCGCGTCGAACCCTTCGGCGCCTTCGCCCAAATCGTGCCCGGAATCGACGGCTTTCTCTCCACAGGACGCCTCGCCGCCGGTAGACGCGTCCGCTCCGCACACGAAGTCGCCTCCGAAGGCCAGCGCCTGGAAGCCCAGATCGAAGAAATCGACTACTCCAAACGCCGCATCGCGCTCAAGCCCCTCGACCGCAGAGTAGCAGCACTCAAACCCGGGGAACTCGCCGTCGGAACCGAAACCAACGGCATCGTCGAAGGCTACAAGCCCTTCGGTGTCTTCGTCAGATTGAGCGAAGATAAGACCGGTCTGCTCCATGTCAGCGAGACCGACATTCCCAGGCAAGGTTCCGCTGTCTCCCATCTGGAACGCCAATTTCCGGCAGGCAGCGAGATCAAAGTTGTAGTCAAATCCCTCGAAGGAAATCGCATCTCCCTGACCCTTCCTGCCAAGTGGGCACAGCTGCAGGAAGAAGCTCAGGACGACTGGAGAGCCAATCTCCAACCCTCGGCCTCGCTCGGCTCTCTGGGGGAGGCGTTCAAAGGTCTCGACCTCTAGACGGTGCCGGAACCAATCCAGTTTCTAGGCGCCCGTCCGGTCGTTCGTGGGTTGCCATTTGTCTCGTTTGAAGCCGTTTGGGAGACTCAGGGGCTGCCTTGCGAGGTGGCGCCGAGGTGCTTTGCGGACACCCGGGATGAACTGTATGGATTGATTGCGGAGGTGCCTTTTTCGCGGGGGGATTGGAGCCCTGCGCCGCAGGCGACTCGTTGCCACCAGGAGGCGTTCGGGTTGCTGGGAAGGCCCTGCGCGGGCGACTATGTGTTGCGGGTGGTGCCGGGGTTCTATCTGGCGGTCGGGCGGCCATCTCCGAGGGGATGGGATGTGTTCCTGCTGGGGTCGGAGCGTGTTGTGATGACGGTGCGGATGGAGGAATTGTGCGGGCGGCTTCCTAGGCATCTCCGGCGCGAGGAGTATGCGGTTTCGATTCGGAGGGATGCTAAGCTTGGGGAGGCTGGTGAAGTGGTGGAGGAGGTGTTTTCTGGGGTTGGGTGGGACGCGCGGATTCGGCTGATTTTGGCCGAAAATGGGGGGGCAATCGTGCGGATTGAAGCCTAAAGAAGGGTGCGGGCGGCGAGAAAGTCCGCGGTGATGTGGAGGGCTTGCCGGCGGGCGTTTGGTTGGCCTGGCATAGTCATAAAGAGGTGCACGGAGCCGGGGATTTGGCGGTAGTGGATGTCAGCTCCTGTCTGTTTGATTTGCCTGGCATAGGCGAGTCCTTGGTCGGCCAGGATGTCGCAAGGGGCGGCGACGAGGAGTACGGGGCAATGGGGGGGGCGGATGGGTTGCTCGACGAGTGGCGAGAGGTCGGGATGGGTCTGGCGGAGGTGCAGGGGGGCGTAGGCTTGGTTGAAGGTTTCCATGAGGGAGGCGTCGAGGGATGGGATGGTGGCGAAGTGTTGCCAGGAGGGGCGTTGGTCGGCGATGGCGTGGGTGACGGGGTAGTAGAGGAGGAGGGCGTCGAGGGGGTGGTGGCGTTCGAGTGCGAGGGCGAGGTTGGCGCCTGCGGAGTCGCCTGCCGCGATGAGTCTGCCGCCATATTGTCGGCAGATTTGGCGGGTGGCTTCGAGGATGGTTTGCAGTGGTTTTGGGAAGGGGTTTTCGGGTGCGAGGGGGTAGTCGAGTGCGATGATGCGCTGGTTGGTGGCGGCGGCGAGTTGGTGGCAGACTTGGGCGCAGGTGTAGATGGAGCCAATGACCCATCCGCCGCCGTGGAGGTAGAGGATGGTGCCTTTGGGTGGGGTGTGTCGGGGGGTGTAAACTGCGGCGGGGTGGTCGGCTAGGGTGGTTGTCGCGACTTTTATTTCGGGTGTGGAGTCGGGGAGTTTGGCGTCACGGATGCGGAGGTTGCGCATCAGGTGAAGGAGATGGAGGTCGCCTTCGAGGGCTCGCTGGATGGCTTTGACTTGGGTCTGCTGTCGCTTGGGGGAGAGGGTGGCGAGGAAGGCTTGGGCTTCGGGCGAAGGGGTGGGCGGCTGGGGGGTCATGGACGGCTCGGGCGGCGGTCGATGGCTGTCCAGGCGAGGACGCCGAGGGTGGTTATCAGGGAGAGGAGGTTGGGCCAGGGGGCGCGGCGGCGGGCAAGGTTGAAGGTATGGGTTCCGGGGGGGATGGTGATGGCGCACCACTGTTCATTGGCCTGCAGAAGGGGTACGGTGCGGCCGTCGACTTGGGCTCTCAGTCGGGCATCCCAGGGGGTCGGGAGAATGAGTTGGGCGGGGGCGTTGGCGTGGTGTTCGACGGTGCCGGAGGTGTGGAGGGATAGGTTCTTTCCGCGCTGGGCGTTCATACGCACCGTGGCGGCGAGAAGGTTGCCACCTGTGTCTTTCACACAAGGGTAGGAATGGGGGCGTTCGATGACAACCATCTGGGGGCTTTGGTAAATTGCTTTTCCGCCCGAGAGGCGCAAGACTCCTGAGGCGTTGGCCGGCGGGACGATGACGAATCGAGTACCGGTGTAGTCCCAGAAAGCAGACGGATTCTGGGCCAATCGGGTGGCGACGGCGCGGGCGGGAGATTGGGGCTCGGCGGCGTCGGGAATGACAGAGAGCAAGCCGTTGGCTTTCAAGGATGTGGAGAAGGGGTCGCGCCCCCAGGCGATGGGGGAGATGTAGGAGGCAACCGTGGCGGAATAGCCCTCCGTCCGCCGGAGCATGGCTTTGACGGCGGGATTGGGATGGTGGAATGGCGCCATGTCGCGCACATCCACAAAGCGGCGCGCCACCAAAGAAAGGTCGGCCACGCCCAGCAGAATCAGCAACGCAACAGACCATTGGCGAGCCCCCCTCGCCGCCAAGGCAAAACACCCCGTCGCCAACACCGCCAGCCCCGCCGCGCGCCAGCAAACTGAAGTCGAAAAGGTCGCTAAATCCCGGGCCAGCGAACCAAATCCCAACTCCGAAATCTGCCGCACCGACTCCGTTTCGTGCGCCTTCGTCCAGCACGCCAGCAGGCAAGTCCCGGCCACAAAGGCAAGCGGCAACGCCAGGCACTTCCACCTTGCACGCCCCAGCCTCAAAGCCTCCAGACCATACGCCGCCAATACCGCCGTCGCCACCTCGACAAAGTGGAGAAACTTCACCGGGGCGCGCAGGTAATCCATATAGGGAAGCGAATAGAAGAGGCGATAGAATGGCGCAAACCGCCCGAACGCCAACAGCAGAGCCCCCACCCAAACCGCATACCAGAACGGACGGTCGTCGGGCGTCGCCCCCCCCTCGAAACAGGTGGCGTCAGACCGGCGGAAAGCAAGGGAAAACAGTGCCAGAAGCAGCCCAACCAGCCCCAAATAGGTCGTATGCTGACGGAAATTGGGCATCATCTTCCCAGGCGCAAAGTGGTGCGGCCGCCCCAGCGCCCCCCAGTAGGGATGCGGCGCGCGGAACGAATCATTCCCATAGTAGGAAGCCACCGCCAACTCCACGACCTCGCTAGGCGGCAGACTCCATCCCGTCGCAAAGTTCCACCGTTCCCCGGCCGCCTCCTCCGGCGAAACCTGCGCGGCAGAGGGGTTCGAAGACGCCGCGATCTGAGCATCCCGCGAAGCCAGCGTCGAAGTCAAAACAACCCGCACGCTCGGCCAAGCCGCAAGCACCCCAATCGCCAGAGAAACCAAGAATCGAGGCGCCCACCTGCTCCACGACCGGAAGTAATGCCGCACACGCCAAAGGGCGTAAAGCCCCAACACCCCAATTCCCAACAGCCACAAGTCCGGCTGCAGAGGCTGCCCCCAAGCCACCACGCATCCCAGCAACGCAAAGTCCGCCAGACGCCCACCTTCCAGACACCGGTTCAGCAACCCGAAACACCAGAGATAAGTTGCCGCCCAGCAGAAGATGCCCAAGTGTCCCGCGTTGAACAGCGTGAAAAAGTAGCCCGAGAAGCCCACCAAAAGCCCCCCGCCAATCGCAGAAATCCACCCCAACCGCAGCGAGCGCAGGTAGCAGACCATGCCCCCCCCGAAGAGCATCGTGCAGAAGATATAGGCCCACTCGTGCCGGAGAATCGGATCAATCAACAGCAACAATGAGAAGGGAGAGATAGCCTGGGTCCCGTCCAAATAGTCGTCGAGACGGTTCGCAAACCAGTCGAAAGTCCGCAAGGGCGCGTCGTCAGGCGATGAGAGTGCCGACCAATACCCCGCCGCAGGCGCGAAAACCCAGCAAGCGGCGGCCAGAGCGACAATGAGATAGGCCCCAATCCAGCAACGGCGGGATGACGCGCCCAGCCACATCAGTACCGGCCTCCGCTGAGTTTTTCAAGCGCGGCGATACGCGCCCCCATCGGCGGATGAGAGGCGAAAAGCGCCGCAAAAGAGGGCCTGGAACGAATTCCGAAGGCCTTAACCGTATCGGGCAAAGGTTCGCCTTCTTCGCCCCCGGAGAGAGCCTTGAGCGCGGCAATCATATCGCCCGCCGATCCGGTCAACTGCACGGAACCTGCGTCGGCGGCGAACTCGCGTCTGCGGGAGTAGGCCATAACAATGATAGCGGCAACAAGGCCCAATGCCAGTTCGAGAATGAAGCGCACCAAAAAGTAGATTCCCGTGTTGAAACGGCGACCGTCCCCAGCCGAGGCGACAATGCGCCCGATGGCACGAGAGAGGAAGATGACTGCGGCGTTGAGAACGCCTTGAAGGAGGGTCATCGTGACCATATCTCCGTTGGCTACATGGGCGATTTCATGGCCTAAAACGGCGCGTATCTCGCGTTTATCGAGGCGTTGGAGCAGACCGTCTGAGACGGCGACGAGTGCACTGTTGCGGAAGGCCCCAGTTGCAAAGGCGTTGGGCTCGCCGTGGTAGAGGGCGACCTCGGGCATTTGAATGCCGGCGCTGCGGGAGAGGCCTTCGATGGTGTTCAGGAGCCAGTCACCTTCCGGGCTCTGGTGCGGCTTGATTTGGATGGCTCCGACGGCACGGGTGGCGATGAATTTCGAGAGGAGCAGGGAGATGAAGGCGCCCAGCATGCCCCAGACGAGGGCGATAGCGGCCAGTCCGACGGAGGTCTGCGAATCGAGACCGAGGAGGGCCGTGACGAGGCCGGCGACGAGCATGATGGCGAGGTTGGTCAGTATGAAGAGTATGATGCGGAGCATGGGTTTGTCCTGTTTTGGGAGGTTCTCGCCGGGGTTAGTCGGCTATGAGCAGGGGCTGGACTTCTTGCTTGATTGATTCGAAGAGTTGGGGTGGCGCGGCTAGGACGGCGAGTCGTCCATCTGGGTCGCTTTTGAGTATTTCGAAGCGGCCGCCGGCGCGTTCGAGGATGAGGGCGGCGGCTGCGATGTCCCAGATGTAGATGCCGGTTTCGAAGAAGGCGTCTGAGCGGCTTTCGGCGACGAAGCAGATGTCTGCGGCAGCGGCGCCGTAAATGCGCGGGCGCTGGGCGATCTGGGCTATTTTGGTGAGGAATTGGAAGTCGCAGGCGGCGGTGGAGGATTTGTCGGCGCCGGTCTGGATGATGGCTTGGGCGAGGGTCGGGGTCTGGGCGACTTGGAGGGGGATTCCATTGCAGGTGGCGGGGGTTTCGCGGGTGGCTTCGTAGAGTTTGGCGAGTTCGGGGAGGTAGACGGCGGCGGCTTGTGTTTCGCCTTGGAATTGGCAGGCGACGGAGACGCACCAGACGGGGAGTCCGTGGTAGAAGTTGACGGTTCCGTCGATGGGGTCGATAACCCAGCGCCAGTCGGAGGTTCCGCTCTGGAGGTTCTCTTCGCCCAAGAGTCCGTGGTCGGGATAGGCGGCGCGAATGGTCTCGGCGACGAGTTGCTGGCTCTCTCGATCGAGGGTGTGTTTGACATCGATTCGCGAGATGGTGTCGGCGTCTTTGCGGCGATGGAGATGGTTGAGGACATAGTCGCCGCCCCGGCGAGCGGCCAGGGATGCGACGGCCTGAAGTTGGACTAGGGGTATCGGCAACGAGTTCATAGGCAAGAGTATGCACGATTGCTTGTGCAATGTCAAACAATTTGGTAGATTTGCCCTATGCACATTGTCCTAGTCAACCCGGAAATTCCGCAAAACACGGGCGCCATCGGCAGGCTCTGCGTGGGCCTCGGGGTGCCGCTGCACATCATCCGCCCCTTCAGTTTCTCGCTTGACGAGCGCCACCTGCGACGCGCGGGGATGGACTACTGGCAGCATCTCGACCTCCACCTCTACGACAGCCTCGACGCCTTTCTCGAAACCGTCTGTCCCACTGCCCTCTGGTTCTTCTCTACCAAATCCACCCGCCCCTACACCTCCGTGCGCTACCGCCCCGGCGACGCACTCCTCTTCGGCTCCGAATCCCGCGGACTCGCGCCCGCCTACCACGAACGCTTCAAAGACCGCTTCGTGACCATCCCCATGCCCGGCGAGCACGCCCGAAGCATCAACCTCGCCAACGCCGTCGGCATCGCCATGTACGAAGCCCACCGCCAAATCTCGGCAACCCCCGATCCCCCTTGATACCAACCAATCGCCCCCTCTCCTGCCAGCCAATTTCCCCAAAAGATAGCCACCAACCGCCCCGACAGGTGCCCGTCAAACCGTCAACCGCCGCACGCGAATCTCCTCCACCGGCAACCGATCCGGCACCCCCATCACCCCCCCGCCGCCAGCCAACTCACGCCCCCCCCGCAACGCCCCCAGCACATACGCCTTCGCCGCCGCCACAGCCTCCTCCAGCCCCATTCCCTTCCCCAACGCCGCCGCCAACGCCGCACTCAGCGAACACCCCGTTCCGTGCGACGAAACCGGACAGTCCACCCGCGGAACCCCATACTCCACGAGTTGCCCATCCGGCAAAACCAACACATCCCTCGACACCACTCCATCCCAGTGTCCCCCCTTGAGCAACACCGCCGCCCCACACCCCTCAGCCAACCACCGCCCCCCCGCAAACCAATCAGCCGCGCCCCCCCGGGGCGGCCCGGCCCCCCCCCCCCCCCCCC
>JAXFQS010000028.1:0-7448 GCA_034178815.1 Kiritimatiellia bacterium
TGGACACTCGGCGGTTCCGCCCGCCGGAGCGAGACGCTTTTCAACCCCGACGGTTCCGTCTGGAAGACCCTCACCATCCAACTGATTGAGGTCGGAGACGGACAGGTCTCCTTCGACACACCGAGGGAAATCCGCCCCGCCGATGCCCGTCCCGCCCCGGCTGGAGCCCCTGCCTATCAACTACGGGCAACCGTCAGCGCTCAGGCCAAGAACAGTTACGACATTGGTGCGTGGTCCTGGGGGCCGAACAAGAACGAAGGCGTTGATCCCGAGACAGACCCCGATGTCATCCGAACCTGGCTGGGCAACTAAGGAGGCACTATGAACCGCGGCAACAGAGGTTTCACCCTCGTCGAAATGATGGCCGTTATGGTCATCATCTCCATTATGGTCACCGCTATGACCGTCTCCCTCGCCGGGGCTCGAAAGCGGGCGCGCATCGTCAAGGCGCAAGCCGAGGTGCGTGCCATTGTCGATGCCATCCGCACCTATGAGCAGGTTCACTACGACGATGAGGAGGGTTCTTCTCCGCTCCCTTTCAACTCCGAAAACCAGGACGGCATGGTCGCCAATCGCGCCAATTTGGCCAAACTGATTGACCCCAAGCAGAACATCGAGGGCGTGACCTACCTCAATGTCCGACTCTCCCCGAACGACCAGTTTCTCGACCCTTGGGGAAAACCCTACCGCATCAAGATCGTGAAGGTCAACGACCAGCAGGACATCGGCGAGACCTTTGTCTCGGGTGTCTTCTGTCCCAACCTTGCCCGCTTTGATTGAGGCCGCAATGAAGCCATTCTTCCATCTCTCTTCCCGCCGGGGCTCTGCTCTGTTGATTGTCCTGGGCATGCTGAGTTTCCTGCTCATCAGCGCCGTCGCCTTTACCATCTATATGCGTGTGGAGCGCGTAGCGACCTCCAACTACCGCCATTCGGTCGTGGCGCGCCAGATGCTCCAGATTGCCTTTGCCGATGCGCGCTTCTCCCTTGAGGAACGCCTCCAGAGCAGCCGGTCGGGCTTTTGGCCGATGCTGACGAACTCGGCTGACGCCGCCGCCGCGGATTACCGCATTCTGGTCTCGTCGACCAACGCGAACAGTGCGGGCGGGGCTATTCCCTTAGTTGATGGTTTTGGCGACCAGCCCCGCCTGGATGGTTCTGCGGTGCCTCTGCTGAATGAAGAGGCTATGGCCCATGTTCCGCCCATACTGGCCTCCCAAGTGCTCGAAGCCGGCTGGCATGTCGGCTGGCGCCCCATTGAGAAGCCGACGCTTTTCGACCGCCAGGATCAGAACTATTCCACGCGCCAAATCGCTGGGCGCTACGGGTGGATGGTGGTGAATATCTCCGATATGCTCGACATCAATGCCATTGGCTGGACGAATAGTTCCCGTTCCGTGCGCGGGCCTGGCATCGCGGGGGGGGACTTCGACCTTGTCGGAAACAACGGTCCTAGCGAGCGGTTGGAGATTGTCAATGGCAACGCTTTCCTCAACCGTACCGGCCTCCAGCGCCACTTTATGACGGGCGCGGATTTGTCGGCAGTGAAGGATAATGGCGACTTCAAGGCACAGTCGCTGGATTGGTTCGAGGCCTCCATCGCCCGAAGCGGTGCCGATCCGTTGCCGCTGACGACCTATAGCCTGTTCCCCTTTGTGCCGCAACTGGCGTTCACCAACATTCTCACTTCTGCTGGCTCCAAGAAGTACACCTTCAAAGAACTCTCCGACCTGGTCTTGACCTGCGATGGCGATTTGGTTCGGGGCAACGGCAATCTTGAGTCCCAACTCGATCTGCCGCTTCGTGTCCTGATGGGCAAGACCCGGACGGACGCCAACGAGCTCAAGGCTTTCCGCCTCGCCCTGCTCGACTACATTGACGATGACTCGATTCCCTACAACGGCGATGGCGGGCAGGACAAGTACGCGATGACCTATCCTTGCGTCGAGGCAGTTCCGATGCTTTCCCAAATCTGGTGCAACTCCTCTGTGCTGGCCGGGAGTGCATTCAATCCGTCGCAACAGTTCCGCCCTACGAGTGAAACGGCGCCTGTGGTCGGAATCAATCTCAATCCGCAAATCGCCGGAGCGGCGGGCACCTACGGGGCCAACTTGAACCTACAACTCTGCAACCTCGCCGATAAGCAATCGCCCGCCGCGACGGTAGAGGTGACGGGCTATTACGGCATATCAGGCGATGGCGGGGCTACTTACGCCAAGACCGGATTGCTGGGTTGCGCCAATCCCGGTTCGGTCGGAGCCTTGGGCGCCGGAACTTTCTTCACCGCCAATGCCAAACTGCAGTTTCCGCCAGACTCGGGAACATTCCCCGCAAAGGTCAATCCTGGCAAGATCTATGTCGACTTCGGTTTCCATGTGCGGGTTTACGGCGGCTCTGCGACTTATGACGAGATGCCTGTTTCGCGGCGAGGGATCGACGCTGCTGGTATGATGCCGCCGAACAACTTGACGCCTTCGGCGGTGGAGATTTCGGGCGAGCATTACATTCGCATCCGCCATGTCTACCAGTTGGTTCCCCATTACAAAAAGGATGCGGAGGGAAATCTGACCATTCTGGACTACTACACGGTCGAACCTGCGCCGAGAGACTCTGCCGCTTCGCCTACCGTTGCCACCTGGGATGCGGTCGACCCCCGCTTCAACTGGTTCTCGCCCGGTTGCGACGAGAGGTTCCGCAACACGGCGGCGGCGCAAGCCGTGCTCAACTACTACGGCAAGTCAGGCGAGTACCAGGCGGCCAGCAGTTCCGTCCACTGGTTCTACCGTCCGAACGGCACGACCGCCAACAGCGCCCCCAATCCAATTATGCGGGCGGCAATGCAGAAGACGGATGATATGACCGATACGGTCAACCTCGCGGGAATAGGCCAGTACCAGGCGTTCTCCTGCGGGGACTATGGTGCCATCACGCTGCCGGGTGAGTTGGCTTATCTGCCCCGTCCGCCCTACTACCTCTATTCGCAAGCGGACTTCCCGACCGACCCGACTTCGAGTGCGTGGCCGTTCTTCCGCTCTATCCGCTCGTATCGCTACGGCACTGCCGTCCCCGCGGACACGGGGTTCCTAGGATTCTTCGCGGCGACGAAAAGCAATCGGCGCGGACTGGTCAATCCGAACACCACCTACGACTCGAAGAACGAGATGGGGGCGAACCTCTTTTCCGTGGCGCTTCAGGGTATGCCCAAGACCATCCGAGAGGCTATTTCGGGCAGTGGCGAGAAGTTGGATGTTTCGGCAATCAATGCGCTACTGGAACAACTCAAGAACCGTAGCCGGGCGACTGGCGACCGGGAGATGTACGCCTCCGACCGTATCTTCGAGGGAACAATCGACGGGCGTTCCTTCCGGGAACTCAACGGCATAAAAGATTTGCCGGAGGTTCAGCGCAAAGCCATTGCGGCGATGAGTCAGGAGTGCTTCAGCCGGAACCAGCAACTCTTCCTCTTTATTCTCCGTGCAGATGCCTATACGCCGGCAATCGGGACGGATTTGGCTTCGGGCGGTTCGTCTGCGAGCGCGCGTGCGGTGGCGTTGGTCTGGCGGAATCCTCTGCGGCCGGATGTCGCTACGATAAACGACGGCCCGTGGGCAGGCGGCAACACCTCGATTTTCAACGACAACTATTCGACAGAAGAGCGCGTGCCGCACAAGTCCAAGTTGATTTACTTCCAGATTATCCAGTAGCGCCGGGCTTTGGGGATAAGTAGAAAGGCGGCCGTCCGGTTGGACGGCCGCCCTCGTTTTTGTGTCCTGGTCTAGAGGCTAGGGACGGGAGATGCGGTGGGTGACTCCATCGCGTGTGGTGTACTGGTAGCCGCCGAAGATGTTCTCGCGGGCGAAGCCGCTGTTGCCCTGGTTGTCGCGGTAAATGACGCTGTCGCCGAGGCGGGAGAAGGTGCAGTCCCGTCCGGTATTGAAGTCGTGCACGCGCACGCCACAAGGGGTTTCAAAGACGGTTTGGCTACCGCCGTTGCTGTTGGTGTAGCGGATGAATTGCCCGAATGCGAGCGGGGCGGAGAGAAGGGCGAGCAGCAGGATGGTTTTGGTCATTGAGATGCCTTTCCGGTTGGGTTTCTAGGTGTGGATTGGGCGTGTGTTTTCAGAAGAGGGTGTCGGATGACAACAGGGTGGGGAGGCGCAGACCGGTGAGGTCGCCGTCGGGGTTGATGGGCATCGCGCCGTCTCGAATCTGTTCGCGGTTGAGGTTGTAGCCGCGGATGGTACTGTGGCGGTTGTCATTGTAGATGGCGGCACGCGGGATATGGCATTTTCTGGCGGTGTCGAGAGCGTTGGAGGAGCCGGAGTCGTAGCGCTTGTCGACTTTCGAGTCGGCTTTGGAGTAACTGGCGGCGAGGATGACGCAGGAGGAGAAGAGAGCCTGGAGGCGGTCGCGCTGGATGTATCGGATAAGGCGGTCGCGCTGGGTTCTGGGCTGGGCGTAGTATTCGCTGACGAGCAGGCCGCCGGAGTCGACGATTTCTTGGGCGAGGGCGCGGTTGGAGCGAGGGGTGATGTCGTTGAGGGGGGAGGCGAGAATGGCGACGGTTTTGCCGTTGGCGTCGAGCGCGGCGCGGTGTCCCTCGGTGTCGCAGCCTCTGGCGAGACCGCTGACGATGCAGTAGCCTTGGCGAAGGAGTTCGTTGGCGACGCGGCGTTCGTCGGCGAGGATGGACTCGTCGGGTTCGAGCATTCCAATCAGGGCGACATTGCGTTCGGGGGAGGCGAGGAGGGAGAGGTCGCCTTTGTAGAAGAGCGCGAAGGGCCTGTCGCTCTCTTTGACTTCCCCGGCGAGTTTCGGGAAGTCGTCGTCGCCCGCGATGGCAACACCGTCGATGGCGTCGCCCAGAGAGTCGATTGCCTCGCGGATTTGGTCGCGCCTGGCGGTGAATCGCCACTCGGAGGATTCGCCTGTGGTTTCGAGGATTTGGGCGAGCGGGGCGTGAAGCAGTCTTTGGATGGCGGCTTTGCCGACGCCGGGGTAGGTCTCAGCGGTGAGCAGGTTCAGAGTGCGTTCGGAGATGGTTTTCATAGCAAGGAGTTCCCTCCGCAGATGGGCAGATTATAGCACAATTCCTGTCAAGGAATCAGTCAAAAGGGTTGCTAGATTCGGCGGCCGTTCTCGGGCGAATCTTGAACGGGCCATCGTCGAGGTAGCGCATCCGCCTCTTGACAGTCGCGATGATGGCCTCGTAGCGGCGGCAGCAGCGGAGAAACTCATAGCAGGCCTCCTCCGTTGTGCGGTCGAAGTCCTCCGCCGTCCACACCAGCAGTTGCGGCAGGTAGCCCGCCGGAATGCGCTCGGCATAGGGGTCGCGCTCCTCGCAGGTTAGGTCGAAGTCCGTCAACTGCCAGTCCTCGAAGCCGTGGAGTATGGACTGGGCCTTGTCAAACTCCTCCGCGAACTCGTGCAACTCCCGCGTGTCCGGACGGGGTGCTCGAAAAGGCGTGTACGCCGTCTCGGTCGACTCGCGCTGATCCCGATCCAACGCCTCCTGCCGCTCCTTCTCTCGGGCGTGGGCGAAGGCGTTCCGGTTCAGCGCCGAGACAATGTAGGTGTGCGCCGTCGCGTCCATATCCTCGTTCCCGTCGAACGCCGAACAAAGCCGGCAGACCAGTTCGAGCGGCAGTTGGTTCAGGAACGCCGTCTGGTATTGATGCCAGATGCCGCTGACCGCGTTGCGGAACATCAAATCGTCGAGATTCGGTGGAATCGGATGGTTGTTCATGACTACTCCCCTAGGCGTTTCTTGAGATGCTCAATGAAAAGGTCGCAGATTTTCTTGTCCTTCTCGTAATCCGGCTGCGGTAAAATCAATTGATCCAGCCAGGCAAAAGGATTGTCCGAATTCGTTGCTCCCTTCTCAGTGGTTGGTACTAACGGTTTCCCTGCAGTCATACCTAGGAAACTACCCTCTTGGTGGGTAGGAGTGTCACCCTTTGCTGTGCATGCTCCTTCCTCTTTCCAACGCTGCATGGAGAGCCACGCCAACTTGCGAAACAGACAGGCTGGAGGTCTCGGGACGCTCCTATCTCCGTCTTTTGTGGTGTTCACGCCTGTAGTAAGGTAGTCCAACAGGTCTCTGATATCGTCGCGATAGAAGGTCACCTCGAGACCACACTGTGTAGTATCCGGGAGACCAAGTTCCGTTAAACTGGCAATCATATGGCGCACTAGTTGTTTTACGAGTAGCTTGTTATCGTCCAGCCGCTGGGAAAAGGATGTCCATCCTGCCATAAGTGGTTCCTTTAGAAAGTCGAGTGCGTTGGCATTTGGCAGGTAGCCTGCTTGTTGGAAGTGGGCGCGGAAGGAGTCAAACTCTTCGTCTGTCATCTTAGTAGAGAATGGTTTGGATGGCTTCTTCGATTGGGGCTTGTTGTCCATAGGTCTTTCCTCTTTTGGGGTGTTCTGATTAGCGTTGTCCATAGGTTGGTGTCCTTGGGTATCGGTTATTAGAAAGCGGAATAGCTAAAGGCGAATCCACGGGCTTTGCCGAGTGCGTAGAGGGTGACGGCGTGGGCACCGGCGTCTCGGAGGGCTTGTATGGCATCGTCGTCGATGCCGACACCTGGTGTGTAGATGTCATCGATGAGAAGGATCTTTTTGCCGGCAACATTGGGGTTGATGTGGCAGGTTTCTGCGGTGATGCCGGGATGGGGCAAAGGGCCGTCGCCGGCGAGTTCGGGGTGCTGCCCGTGGCGGCGATGGGTGGTTTTGGTGTTGGTGTGGCGAATGAGGTAGGAGGTGCCGTCTTCGAGGGGCGGCTGGTGTCCGCGCTGGTTGAGGATCTGTATGACTTGGGAGATGGTTTCCTTGAAGAGGAGTTGGTCGGAACTGTAGGTGTTTTCGGCCTTGGATCGGGGGATGGTGACGAGGGTGGTGGCGCCTGTGCGGGCGACGATTTGGGGGATTTCTTCGAGGAGGATTGCGGCGAGTGTGTGCATGGCGTTCTGGAGCATCGCGGGGGAGTTTCCGCGCCAATCGTTTTTCAGGTTGAGTATGTACTGGTGGTGGCAGTCGCCGCTTTGCAATTTGTTGTAGGGCGCGTGGTAATAGCAGATGGCGGGGCTAGAGAGGTAGTGGCTCTCGGGGATTTCGATGGAGGGGATTTGGGGGTTGCTGTTGTCGGTCATATCAGGCTACTTTCTGGATGTGGTGTGTGCGGATTCCGGCGGCGAGGGCGGCGCGGATTTGGCGGGTTTCGTTCTCCCAAAGGAGGGTGGTTTCGGGGCAGGTGTCGTGGCTGGCGAAGTAGTTGGCGTACTTGTCGCCCTGCCCGGCGTTGCAGACGATTTCGTCGAAGCAATGGTCTAGGTGGTGGTGTCTGAGGCTCTGGATGACGCGGTCTTGTTCGCCGTCTGAGAGGAGCACGATTTTGCTGAAGCGTTGGTGGTTGGCCAGGGCGAAGCGGAGTGCGCCGGTGGCGGGGCC
>JAXFQS010000031.1:0-2574 GCA_034178815.1 Kiritimatiellia bacterium
CGCCCCGCAATCGCACGCCGGAGCGTCAACGGATCCGAATAGCCAATCCCGCTGTCGGCAGGCAGACCGTACGCCAGACGCGTCACCCGAACCCCCAGCGGAAGCAGCAACTCCGCCAGATAGTGAGCCGTCGCGTCACCCTCCATATCCGTGCCCAGCGCCAGCAACACTTCCTCAAACTCGCCCGACTCCAGGCGTTCGAGCAGCGCCGCAATGCGCAAATCCTCCGGAGCCAGATGTTTCGCGGGAGAGAGGCGGCCCATAAGCGCGTGGTAGAGCCCGCGGTACCCGCCCGAGGCCTCAAGCGAAGGTATGTCCGCAGGATCTTCCACCACGCACAGCGTCCGCCGGTCGCGCTTCGAATCGCCGCAGAGATGGCAAGGATCCGCGTCCCGAGTCGTGAACCCGCCGCAGAGCGAACAGGTGCAGATCGACTCCCGCACATTCTGGAGCGCCTCTATCAGAGGTTCGGCGTAGCGCTCCGGATTGCGGGCAATCGCCAAGGCAATGCGCTGCGCGCTCCGCCGCCCGAGTCCGGGCAACCGGGCCAGCAGAGTCTCAAGTTGGACAATGGGTTCGCTCATGGAGGCAATCGCTCCCGGAGACGGTCGGGGCCGGAGCGGCTTCGTGGCCGTCCGCCGGCCCTGGTCGCGTCAGCCCAATAGCCCGCCGAGTGCGCCCCCGCCGTTGGCTTTCATCAGTTTCTGCATGGCCTCTTGGGTCTGCTTGCGGACGCCCTTGAGTGCGCCGTTGACGACGCTGGAGAGCATTGTCTCGAAGCGCTCGGGCTTGCCGGCGATGACTTCGGCGAATGCGTCAGGGGCGAACTTGAGGGAGGTTATGGTGAAGTCGCCTTTGGCGGTGCAGGTGATGCCGCCGTTGGCGTAGGTGCAGGTGATTTTCTCGATTTCGGCCTGGATGCGTTTGGCTTCGCGGCGCATGGCCATGGCTTGTTTGGCTTGTTCGAAGATGTTTGCCATTTTTGGGGTGTCCTGTTTGGAAGGGTTGATGGTGTCGGGTGGGTTCAGGCGCCGGGGTCGACAACGCGTCCGTCGAACATGGAGATGGCTTGGCGGAGGGTGTCGTCTTTGTAGACGGCGGCCCTGGCTTCTGCGCTGTTCTGGGGCTGTTTCGCGGCGGAAATTGGGGGCGTAGGGGGTTGCGGATCGGGGTGTTTGGCGGGTGGTTCCGGGGGCGGCTGGCTGGCGGCTTCGGGGGTGGGGAGTTGCTGTCTGAGGGCGGCAATCTGGCGCAGGATGCGGTCGATTGGGACGGCTGTGGCGAGGCGGGCGCAGCGGATAAGTCCCATCTCAAGGAGGGTGCGGATGCTGAGGCTTTGGCGGAGTTTGGTTTCGAGGTCTGCGAGCTGTCCGGCGATGTCGAGGATGCGTTTGGGGTCGGTCTGGGTGGTTTGTTGCTGGAGGACCTGGAGCTGTTCGCCGGTGGTATTGGCTCCTAGGAGGTCTGCGCCGCCTTGGCTGTATACGAGCAGGTTGCGGAAGTGGGTCATGAGTTCGGCGAGGAGGCGTCTGAGGTCTTTGCCGGAGGATTCGTAGAAGTCGACTTGGCGGAGGATGGTGGGGATGTCGCCTGAGAGGATGGCTTGGGCGAGGGTCTCGAGTTCTTTCCTGGAGACGAGGCCGAAGACGGAGAGGACATCTTGTTCGGTGAGGGAGGTGCCTTTGAAGGAGATGAGTTGGTCGAGGGCTGAGAGGGCGTCGCGCATGCCTCCTTCGGCTCCGCGGGCGACGGCGAGGAGTGCGTCTTGGTCGGCCTGGACGGCTTCTGCGCGGCAGATTTGTTCGAGACGGCGGACGATCTGGCCGGTTTGGATTCGTCTGAGGTCGAAGCGTTGGCAGCGGGAGATGATGGTGGGGAGAACCTTGTCGCCCTCGGTTGTGGCGAAGATGAATTTGGCGTAGGGGGGGGGTTCTTCGAGGGTTTTGAGCAGGGCGTTGAAGGCGGCGGGGGTGAGCATATGCACCTCGTCGATGATATAGACGCGCTTTTTCACCGCTGCGGGGGCGTAGGCCGCCTCGTCCCGCAGGGCGCGCACCTGATCGACTCCGTTGTTGGAGGCGGCGTCCAGCTCCAGCACGTCCAGAATGGAGCCGTCCAGAATGCCGCGGCAGGCGGGACACTGGTTGCAGGGGTTGCCGTCCACCGGGCGCTCACAGTTGACCGCCCGGGCGAGGATCTTGGCGCATGTGGTCTTGCCGGTGCCCCGGGTGCCGGTGAAAAGGTAGGCGTGGGACAGACGGGAGGAGGCCACCTGAGTTTTGAGGGTGTCGGTAATATGGCTCTGGCCGGTGACCTCGTCAAAGGTCTGGGGCCGCCACTTGCGGTAAAGCGCCTGATACAAAGCCAATGCGCTCCTTTCCAGAATAACAAAAAACGGAAACGGACTTTGATCCGCTCCCGCAGTAAGGACAAGACCAAAGCCGGTCTCAGAGTGACAGGACAGAACAAAAAAGAGTTGCGCCGTCTGTTTTCGACCGGAAACTGGGACCGGGTGACCGCGGCACAAACCAAACACTGCTTAATGCTGCTCGGTTCCCCGCCTGACATGGTTCA
>JAXFQS010000062.1:0-32123 GCA_034178815.1 Kiritimatiellia bacterium
CGAATCAATCGAGACCTATGTCGAAATCACGCCCGAGAGCCCCTTCTACGAGCCCCGGCTCGGCGGGGTGCCCGGCGTCTTCGCCCTCGAATACATAGCCCAGACACTGGCCTGTCTCATCGGACTGCGAGCCCTCGAATCTGGCAAGACTCCGAGCATCGGCTATGTCATCGGCGCGCGCCGGCTCGGGCCCGTTCCCGTTGCCTTCCTCAAAGGCTGCCGTTATCTCCTCCGCGGGACAATCGACTTCTCGGACGGAGCGTTCGCCTCCTTCTCCTGCTCGATGCACGACAACACGGGCGCGAAACTCCTCGACGGCACCATCAGTTGCTACCGCCCACCACCCGACACAGTCCCCGAAAGGTAGCCACCACTCCCCCAAAAACCTGCACACGAGAGCCCCCCATTAATATTAATCAAAGCCACCCGAACATAGTAATCAAAGCCACCCGAACCTATGCAAGAAACTTCCCCTGAAAAACGCCTCCTCATCACCGGCGCCAGCCGCGGCATCGGACGCGCCATAGCCCTCAAGGCCGCCGAACAGCGCTACCGCCTCCTCCTGCACGCCCGAAGCGACCGCGCCGGACTCCAAACCCTCGCCGACGACTGCCGCAAACTCGGAGCCGAAGCCGCCTGCACCCTCTTCGACATCGCAGACCGAGACGCCACGCGCCAGACCCTTGAACGGGAAATCGAACAGAACGGCCCATTCTACGGCATCGTCTGCAACGCCGGCATCGCCGACGACACACCCTTCCCCGCCATGGAAGATACCCAGTGGGATCGCGTCCTCAAAACCGACCTCGACGGCCTCTACAACACCCTCCGCCCCTGCATCCTGCCCATGATTTCCACCCGCAAACCCGGACGAATCGTCACCATCTCATCCATCTCCGGACTCGCAGGAAACCGCGGACAGGTCAACTACTCAGCCGCCAAAGCCGGCATTATCGGCGCGACAAAAGCCCTCGCGCTCGAACTCGCACGCCGCCACATCACCGTCAACTGCGTCGCCCCGGGCATCATTCAAACCGATATGACCGCCAACCTCCCAGCCGACGAACTTGCGCGCCACATCCCTATGAGACGCTTCGGCACCCCCCAAGAGGTCGCAGCACTCGTCTGCTTCCTCCTCTCGGACGAAGCCTCCTACATCACCCGCCAGTGCATCAGCGTCAACGGAGGCCTCCTATGACCCCTAGACGCGTCGTCATCACCGGCTGCGGCCTAGTCAGCGCCCTCGGCAACTCCACCCACCAAGCGTTCGACAGACTCCACCTGACCCGAAACTGCGTCATACACTCCCCCGAACTCGACACCTACACAGGACTCGGCTCCCACCTCGCTGCCCCAGCCACAGAATTCCAGCGCCCCGAACACTACAGCAGAAAAGTAGTCCGAACCATGGGGCGCGTCTCAATCCTCGCCCTCAACGCGACCGAGCAGGCCCTCGCCCAAGCCCAACTCCTCGACACCCCGCAAGCCCTCCAAAACGGCCGCACAGGCGTAGCCTATGGCTCCTCTTCCGGTAGCGTCGACGCCATCGCGGACTTCTACACCGTCCTCCAGTCCCGCGAAGTCCGGAATGTCACCAGTTCCACCTACATCAAGATGATGTCGCAAACCACCGCCGTCAACCTGTCCGTGCACTTCGGCACCACAGGACGCCTCATTCCGACCTCCACCGCGTGCACCTCCGGCAGCCTTGCCATCGGCTCGGCATACGAAGCCATACGCTACGGTCTGCAGGACATTATGATAGCCGGAGGGGCGGAAGAGTTCAGTCCTACGCAGGTGGCGATATTCGACACGCTCTTCGCCACCAGCCACCGAAACGACGAGCCGGAAGCAACCCCGCGCCCCTTCGATCGCCTTCGGGACGGCCTGGTCATTGGGGAAGGAGCTGGCACGGTCATACTAGAGGAGCGGGAGCGGGCTTTGGCGAGAGGCGTCCCGATTCTCGGCGAGGTTTTGGGATTTGCGACGAATACGGATGGTCGCCATGTCACCCAGCCCAATCCTGCGACGATGGCCCAGGCGATGCGTCTGGCGTTGCAAGATGCGGGGCTCTCTCCTGCCGATGTGGGATACATCAACGCGCACGGAACGGCGACGGATCTCGGGGACATCGCGGAGGGGACGGCTACTGCGGAGGTGTTCGGCTCCGGGGTTCCGGTCAGCACGATCAAGAGTTACACGGGGCACACGCTGGGTGCTTGCGGTGCGATTGAGGCTATCCTGACTCTTGAGATGCTTCGCGGGGGCTGGCTGGCGCCGAACCTTAATCTGACCGACCCCGATCCTCGCTGTGGCGGGCTTGACTTTGTCACTGGGGAGGGTCGGGCGACGGAGGCCAAGATTGGGGTGTCGAACAACTTTGCCTTTGGTGGGGTGAACACATCGCTCGTGCTGGGGGTGGAATGAATCTTCTGGCATCAGCAACGCTTTTCAGGGGGGCGGTGCCGGACTTATCGTTCGTGCCGCCGATGCAACGCCGCCGGCTCTCCCCGTTGCAACGGATTTTCTTTCATCTGGCGCACGAGGCGGTGCCGCTGGGGGTTGACTGCGAGATGGTTTTCGCCTCGCGCTGGGGTGAGGTCGGTAGGACACGCGAACTGGTTCGGCAGTATGCTGAAGAGGGCGAGGTCTCTCCTCAAAAGTTCAGCGCGTCGGTCTACAATGCAGCCCCGGGGCTCTACTCCATATTCTCGAAGAACCGGGCTCCGTACACGGCAATCGCAGCGGGGGAAGAGTCGCTGGAAAATGGGATTCTGCTGGCGTTGCTGGCGAAGGGCCCGTGCGCGTTCGTCTACGCGGAGGAGGTTGACGGGGGTTTTGGCTGTGCGGGGCTCTTCTCCCCGGACGGGGGCGGCGAAAAGGCGCTCTCCGTCCGCATCGCCCCGAATCCCGGAACGGAAGCAATGGGCTTCGACGCGCTGGCAAAGTTCCTTTCGGGCGGGCTGGCGGAAGTGAAGGGAAGAAACCTGTGGTTGGGCTGGGCTTGAGGCGGCGACTGGTACAGCGGGGGCGTGGGGTGCTCTCCCTGTGCTTCTTCGCCCTTTTGGGCGCGGGGGCCCTAGTGCTGTCGGCCTGGTTGTGCCTGCCTCGCTACCGGAGCCGGGAAAAGTGCCTACCATTGGTCGCGAAAGCTTGGCACCTTCTGGTCCGGGGAATAGACAAGACCGGCCTCGTCAGGTGCACACGAAACGGCCCCGGAGCAATCAAGGGTTCGGTACTGGCGGCGAACCACCCCTCGCTGATTGATGTCGTGCTCCTGACTTGTCTCTACCCCAACACCTTTTCCATCGCCAAACACACCCTCCGCGCCAACCCCTTCATCGGCAGCATCGTCCGCCGCGTCTTTCTGCCCGACGACGAAGCCCTGCTCGACCTCGCCCCAGACCTCTTGAGAAAAGGCTACAACATCCTCATTTTTCCAGAAGCAACCCGCTCCCCGTCCCCGCACGACCTGCGCCCCTTCCGGCGCGGAGCAGCCCAACTCGCCATCCGCGCCCAAGCCCCCCTCGTGCCCATCGCCATCTCCGTGAACCGCCAGATTCTCGCCAAAGGACAGCCCCCGACCGAAGTAGGCGCGCAGACCGTCCACTACAACATTACCATCGCCCCTCCCCTTCAGCCCCTCCGCGGCCCCGCTGACCAGACACGACAGAGGGCGAACCTCCTCACCCGCCAAGCCCAGACCTGCATCACCCGCCTGCTCGAATCGGCCCGCTAAACCATCCCCCGAACACCCCATCCAGCACCAAGCCCCCGCAAAGTCCCCGAGGCACGCCCACGCCCAGCCCCCAGACCATCCTCTGGGCAGACGCTTTTTGCTTGATTTCATCCAACGAATCCTGTACCATAATCCGCTTTAGAGTTCCCGAAGGTTTCATTATGCCCGTAGTGATCGGTCTGCCCAAAGGCAGCTTGCAAGAGTCCACATTCGCCCTGCTCAAAAAGGCCGGATTCTCAGTCTCCGCCAGCTCGCGCTCCTATGTCCCGCGCGTCGACGATCCCGAATTGGCCTGCCGCCTCATCCGCCCGCAGGAAATCTCCCGATATGTCGAACTCGGGCTCCTCGACGCCGGCATCACCGGGTACGACTGGATCTACGAAAACGGCTCCGATGTCCACGAGGTCTGCGAACTGTGCTACTCAAAAGCCACCTCCAGACCCGTCCGCTGGGTCGTCGCAGTCCCCAACGACTCCCCCATCCAGAGCGTCAAAGACCTCCAAGGCAAGCGCATCGCCACCGAAGCCGTCGGATTGACCCGGCGCTACCTCGAAGCCAACCGCGTCCAGGCCGAAGTCGAGTTCTCCTGGGGCGCCACCGAAGTCAAAGCCCCCGAACTCGTCGATGCCATCGTCGAGCTCACCGAGACCGGTTCCTCCCTGCGCGCCAACAACCTGCGCATCGTCGACGAAGTCCTTACTTCGACCACCCGACTGATTGCCAACAACAAGGCCTGGGCCGACCCTGTAAAGCAGAAGAAAATCGCCCAAATCGCCATGCTCCTCCAAGCCGCCCTCGCCGCCGAGTCCCGCGTGCTGCTCAAGATGAACGCCCCCACCGAAAAACTCGACGCCGTCTGCTCCATCCTCCCCGCCCTCCACGCGCCCACCGTCACCCCCCTCAAAGACCAATGGTCCGCGGTCGAAACCGTCGTCGACGAAAAAGCCGTCCGAGACCTCGTACCCGCCCTGCACGACGCCGGAGCCCAAGGTATCATCGAACTGCCCCTCAACAAAGTCATTTTCTAGTCCGCATCCGAACCCTCAAACCCCTAGGAGAAAAACGTGGGATCCATCAAAAAGAAACGCCGCGCCAAAATGGCCAAGCACAAGTACCGCAAACGCCTGAAAAACGACCGCCACAAAAACTCCTGAGTTCTTGCGCGGCGCAGTCAAAGCCACCGTTTGCAGTCTTGCAAAGGCTGCAGGTGGCTTTGTTTTTTCGTAGACCTGCAGCCCATCGCCGCCTAGCCCCCGCCCGTGCGACCAGATAGTTCCAGATGTCGCTACAGGCAATCTGGGGCTTTTGGAATTGCCCTCCCTTCGTCCCTGTTCCAGCTCGACCACATTCCCCGCCTATGAGAATCTCCAGCAGCCTGACATTTGCCGCGTGGAGTGCCGTTCTCTTGCTTCTGAGCGCCCCCGTTTCGGGCGAGAATCGGCCCGATTCGAGGCTCAATAGCCCGGCGGCGCAAGATTCCCTGACGGCACGAGACAGTAGCGCTGAGACCGTCGGGCGGCGCTATGGTCGACTGCTGACCCAAGCCTGCGAACTGATGGAGCCAAACCAGATTGGCAAAGCAAGAGGTGTCTTGGAATCCGCCATCAAGGAGTTCCCTGGAGATTCCCGTTTCTTGACTCTGTTCGGTTGGCTTTGCGAGATGGAAAACCATCCAGCCGAGGCTTTGAACTATCATCGGGAATCCCTGTCCAGCGCCCCCGACTCACCCTGGAGTCTGAACTCTTCCAACCGGACATTCCGATGCCGTCTGCTCACCGGAGAGCCGTCAGAGAGGGTTATCGCCGACTGGCGGAGCGCCACACAGTCGCTTTCCCCCGACAGGCTAGCACTATGGGTCGACAATGCAATCGATGCGCTCAATAATATAGCGCCATTGCCGCCGGAGCATGTGGCAGAAGTGTCGCGATTCCTGCTTGAGGCGTGCTCCGCACACTTGCCGCCATACGGCACGGGGATGTCGTCGTTGCGCATGACACGGCTACTGGCTCTGATGCAACTGAAACAGACGGAGGCGATGCACGCTTTTATCCGCGAAGAGCGGAAGGTTGCGCCTTTCGACGGGATGCTGGCCAAGGCGGCTATCAGCCAGCAGAATGACTTGCAGGCGTATCGCCGGGAACTGCTCCTGGCGGTCGAAAAGAATCCGGAAGACTACGCCTCTTGGACGGCTCTTCTGCTGCTCGGTCTTGACAGCAAGCCCTTTGATACCAAGAACCTGTCGTACTTCGAGAAACTGGTCGACATCTGCCTGAGGAAGCGAGTCGAGCCGCCGATTGAAATATTTCGTCTGCACCAAACAATGCTCGAGCGGGCGGGGGCGGATGCGCGGCAAGTCGAGCAGGCGATGCGTTCCTGGCTGGAGATTTTGCCTCATCATCCGCAGGTGCTGAATGACCTGGCCTACCACTATGCCGAACGCGGCGAACGGCTCGACGAAGCGCTCGAACTGGTCGACAAGGCGCTTCGGGAGGCCCCGCAGGAGGCGAACATTCTGGACACGAAGGGGTGGATTCTCCACCGCCTCGGGCGGTCTACCGACGCGGCGCACTATCTTCTGCTGGCGCTTGAAATCGATTCCCGATACGAGGAGATTGTCGACCATGTGGCGGAGGTCTTTGCCGCGTTGAAGCTCTACCCGTCCGCTCAAGCCGTCTGGAACAAACTCTTTTCTTTGAATCCCCAACACGAAACCATTGCCCGACACCAGCAGGCGTCCGGGCGGAAGGAGTAATTATGGATCAGCAAGCGCTCGATTTCCTCAAACAGTTGGTCAGCATTCCGACGCCTTCAGGCTGGGAACAGGATGGCATGCGCCTGATTGCCAAGTACCTCAAGGAGAACCAAGTCGAAGGAGCCCGCTTCGATGTCCACGGCAATCTCATCGCCTCGCTCAACGAGCAGGCTCCGACAAAGGTGATGATTGAGGGGCACTGCGACGAAATCGGCTTTATGGTGGTCTACATTGACGACAATGGCTTTCTCTACCTGTGCGCCGACGGGGGCGTGACCTCGCAGATCATCGTCGGCGACCGAGTCGTCATCCAGGGCCGCAAGGGGCCGGTCAACGGCGTCTTCGGAGTCCGTCCACCGCACCTGATGAAGCCCGACGAGCGCAAGAAACTCGCCCCATCCGAAGTCTCCGAAATCGCCGTCGACATCGGCGCGAAGGACAAAAAGGAGGCGCTCGAACTGGTGGAGATCGGCGCCCCCGCGGTTATCGACGCCGGATGGCGGCCGCTGGCCGGGACGCGCGTGGCCTGCCGCGGATTCGACGACCGCATCGGCGCGTTCATCGTCGCGGAAGTCATGCGCAGGCTCGTCGGGAAACCAATCAATGTCGCAGTCCATATGGTTGCCAGCATACAGGAGGAATTAGGCTTAATAGGTGGTCAGACTGCTTCCTATGACTTGAACCCGGACATTGGCATCTGCGTCGATGTCGGCTTCGCGACCGACGCCAACCCCGAGGACAAAAAACGCGTCGGAGACATTCGCCTCGGCGACGGCCCCATGCTCGTCTGCGGCCCCCTCTACAACCCCAAATTCCGCCAACTCGTCGAAGCCTCCGCCGACCGTCTCGGGCTCAACCTCCAGCGCCAAGTCCGTGCCAGAGGCAACGGCACCAACGCCTATTCCATGCGCATGACCCGCGGCGGCGCGGCCGTCTCGCTCATCAGCATTCCCCTGCGCTACATGCACAGTCCCATCGAAGTCATCGACCTCAAAGATGTCGAAGAGATCATCCAACTCATCTGCGACACCCTTGAGCACCTTCCCGCCAACCCCAACCTCACCCCCGACCTCTAGCCAATGGACGACATCAGCCAAGATCCGCGCGTCGCCCGCATCATCCGCAACGCGCTCGACGAAGACATCGGCACCGGTGATGTCACCACCCTCGCCCTCGTCGACCCCGCCGCCCAGGCCACAGGCGCCATCCTCACCCGCGAGCCCTGCCGCGTCGCCGGCGCCACTATCGCCGCCGCCGTCCTCAAAGCCGTCGACCCCGCCGCAGAATGCACCATCCGCATTCCCGATGGCAACGACGCCCCCCAAGGTGCCACCATCCTCACCTTCGACGGCCGCGCAGCCTCCATCCTCACCGCCGAGCGCACCGCCCTCAACTTTATGCAACGCCTTTGCGGCATCGCCACCCAGACCGCTCGCTTCGTCGAAGCCGTCAAAGACTACCATACTCTCATCCTCGACACCCGCAAAACCACCCCTGGACTGCGCCTGCTCGAAAAATACGCCGTCCGCTGCGGAGGTGGCACCAACCACCGCTTCGGTCTCTACGACCGCGTCCTGATGAAAGACAACCACCGCCGCCTCTGGCGCGACGGCGACCCCGACCGCCTAGACCTCGCCGTCGAAGCCGCAAGGGCCAAATTTCCCGGCATTATGGTCGAGATTGAAGTCGAAAACTTCGACGAACTCCGCTCCGCCCTGCGCGCCAAGCCCGAGTGGATTATGCTCGACAACATGGACTGCCCCAGCATGGCACAAGCCGTCCAGATAGTCGCCGGAACCTCTAAACTCGAAGCCTCCGGCGGCATCACCCTCGAACGCGCACGAGCCGTCGCCGCAACCGGCGTTGACGCCATCTCCCTCGGCTGCCTGACCCACTCCGTACGCTCCATCGACCTCTCCCTCGAATGGGAAACCGTCTGACGATGTCCCCCAAAAGCCCGAGCATTGCCTGCCTCGCCGTCGACATCGGCAACACATCCGTCGCCATCGCCCGCTGGCAGAACGGCAAGGTCACCCGCACAGCCCACATCGACGGAGGAATCCGCCGCGCCCCCGAGGCGTGCGAACAAGCCATCCTCAAGGCCGCCAAAGGAGGCGTCAACGGCGTTTGCATCGCCTCCGTCGTTCCCAAGGTCAACGCCCGCTGGAAAACACTCATCCGCCGAACCCTCGGGTGCGCTCCCCTCTTCGTCACCGCCGCCCTTCCCCTCCCCCTCGACATCGACTACCCCAAGCCCGAAACCATCGGCGCAGACCGTATCGCCGATGCCGTCGGCGCCATCCGACGCTACGGAGCCCCCGCCCTAATTGCCGACTTCGGAACGGCCCTGACCTTTGACCTCGTCACCTCGAAAAACACCTACATTGGAGGCGTCATAACCCCGGGAATTCCCCTGATGACCGACTACCTCCACGAGAAAACCGCGCAACTCCCCCAAGTCAGCCTGAACCAGCCCTGCAGCGGCGTGGGAAGGTCTACCGAAGAGGCCATCCGCATTGGCGCCCGCATCGGCTACAGGGGACTCATCCGGGAGATTGCCGCGCACCTCGCGCACGAAACCAAGGAAGACTTCCACCTCATCGCAACTGGCGGCTACGCGAAGTGGGTGCTCGCCGAAAGCGGTCTTCCCTTCACTATCGACCCCGACCTGACCCTCTACGGAATCGGGGCAATCTTTGCCTTCCAGACCACCCGCTGAATCCCGTTGCCGACGCCGCCCCAAAAGAAAGACCGTCCCCAAAATGCTCTACTGGATCTCCGCTTGGCTCGCGCCCCATTGGGGCCCATTCCGCCTACTCGCCTCCCACCTGCTCCTGCTGGCGCTGGGGACTTCGCTTGCCGCCGCCTTGGTGCTCTGGAGGCTTCCGCTAGCCTGGGAAACCTTGCCCCGAGACCGCGGCAAGACGCTCACCCCAGACGGCAAACAGTCCGAAGGAAAGCCGACGGGCGCGGGCATTCTAGTGGCGCGTTGGCTGCTTCCGGCAATCCTCCTCTTTGCCCCGCTCGACCGTTGGGGACTAGGCGTCGTGGGGTGCCTCTATTTGAGCATGTGGTTCGGCTACCTAGACGACCGCAGCGAACTTCCCTGGGGACAGTTGAAGAAAGGGCTGCTCGACCTGCTGGTCGCCGGAGCCACGGCGTTCCTAGTCTGCAAAGGGGAGCCTGCGACGCTGTGGCTACCCTTCTACAAAGGTGTTCTGACCGTCCCCGTCTGGCTCTACCTGCCCTTCGCGACGCTCCTGCTCTTCATCACAACCAACACGACGAACTGCTCCGACGGCATCGACGGGTTGGCGGGAAGCCTCTCGCTGATTTCCCTCTTTTCGCTGGCGCTCTTCCTTTATGTGGCGGTCGGACATCAAAACCTGGCACGCTACCTCTTGATACCGCCGGTCGCGGACGGTGCCCGCTGGGCGATTCTATTGTCGGTTGTCGGCGGCGGTTTTGCCGGGTACCTGTGGTACAACGCCTTCCCGAGCCAGGTTCTGATGGGTGATGCCGGATCGCGCTTTCTGGGACTTTTGATTGGGGTGGCGGTCTTGGTATCGGGGAATCCCTTTATGGCGCTGGTGACGGCTCCGGTGCTACTGGTCAACGGCGGCGGCGGGTTGGCGAAACTGATTCTGCTTCGCCTGCTCCGGAGGCTGGGATTCGATGTACGCCCCGAGGGGAAGTTGACGGCAGGAGAGGCAGACCGGAGGGCGTATGTAGTCAAGGCGCTCCACGGCGTGCGCTGGCCCCTGCACGACCATTGCCGGAAGGTCTTTCACTGGTCACCAGCGCAGGTGCTGGTGCGCTTCGTGCTGATCCAACTCTTCTTGGTGCCGCTACTGTTCGTGCTGCTGGTGAAGGTGCGGTAAAATGCGCCGGCTGCTCCTTTTCCTTACCTGCGCCACACTCGCGTGGGGGAAACCGCCCGCCTCCGACGCCGCGCGCCCGGGGGGACGGTTGATCTACTCCGCGCCGCCCGCCCCGAAGAGCCTGAACTACTACCTCGACTGCAATGTCTTTTCGCGGCAGGTCTTCGGGCTGATGTACGACTCCTTGCTCTCCGACGATCCCATCACGGCGGAGCCAACGCGCGGTCTGGCGGAATCTTGGGAGGTTTCGGATGACAAGCGTTGCTTCACCTTCCGGCTTGATCCGGAGGCCAAGTGGAGCGACGGACGCCCCATCACGGCGGACGACATTGCCTTCACCTTCAAGGTGCTCACAGCCCCCAGCAGTATGACCGGCCCATTCAAGGTGGAACTATCCGTCTTCGAGCCGCCCGAGATGCTTTCGCCCCGCGCCATTCGTTTCCGTGCCAAAACCATCCACTGGCGAAACCTGCTGGCTGTTGGCGGCCTGCCGATCCTGCCGAAGCATATTTTCGAGGGTAAGGACTTCAACAAAATCAACTTCATCTTTCCCGTGGTCTCGGGGCCCTACCGCCTAGCCAGACTGGACGAGGGGGCGAGCATTCTGATGCAGCGCAGGGGCGATTGGTGGGCGCGCGGACGGGAGGAAAACTGCGGGGTCTACAACTTCGACCAGATTCTTTTCCGCCATTTTTCCGACCCCGTCAATGCCTTCGAGTCATTCAAAAAGGGCGAAACCGATATCTATCCCGTGACCCTATCCCGCATCTGGAATGTCGAGGCGCAGGGGAGCGAGTTCAACGCCAACCGCATCCGCCGCCTGCGAGTACGAAACCAGAATCCAATCGGCTTCCAGGGCTTTGCGATGAACCTGCGCAAGGCGCCATTCGACGAACTTCCCGTGCGGCAGGCGTTTGCCCACCTGCTTGACCGCGAACTGCTCAACAAAACCCTGATGCACGGCGCCTATTTCCTGCAGAAGTCCTACTTCGAAGACCTCTACGATGCCGCCCATCCCTGCCAGAACCCGACCTTCGACTACAACCCCGAAAAGGCGGCCGCCCTCCTCGACGGTGCGGGCTATACGCGGGGAAAGGATGGTTATCGCTACCGCAACGGGCGCCGTCTGAGTTTTGAATTCCTTTCAAGGGACGGCTCGGCGGACAACATCCTGGCGTTCTACTCGGCGGCTTTGCGCAAGGCGGGAATCGAGATGAAAATCGTCCGCAAAGACTTCGCCGCCTGGATGCGGGATATGGATGCGTTCAACTTCCAGATGACTTGGGCGGCGTGGTCTTCGGGGCTCTACAAAGACCCTGAATCCATGTGGTCTTCGGCGGAGGCGGAGCACCAAGGCGGGAACAATATCACGGGTTTCCGGGATGCACGCGTCGATGCGCTCATCGAGCGGCAAAAGGGGCTCTTCTCCCTTGAGCGGCGCAATGAAATCTGCCGCGAAATCGACCGTCTGGTGACGGCGCAGGTGCCTTATGTTCTACTCTGGAACACGGATGCCACGCGCCTTTTGTTCTGGAACAAGTTCGGGCTTCCGAGCCAACCGCTCGGTCGTTTCGGGGATGAATCCGCGGTTGTCTCCTACTGGTGGTTCGACCCCGACACGGCGGCGGAACTGGCCGATTCGCGGGCTTACAATATTCCAATGCCCGCCGAAGCGGAGGAAGTCCGCTATACCGTCCAGCCACCTCAGGGCAAGCGGTAGACCGTCAAGCGGTTCGGCCCCGAAACGAGTTCCTTCATCCCCTCCCCGTAGCCCGATGCCAACCAATCCGACGGCAAGCGCTGGAGCATTGGCTCCGTCCGCAGGGCGGCAGCAATGGCGGCGCCCGTAGGCGTGACCAGTTCGGTTGGCTCGTCTGTCTGCTCCAACGGCAAACCATACTTGGCGACGATTTCGCGCACGGCCGGCACGGGCAATTCCAGTTCACCGTGGGCGCAGCGGATATGGCCCGTGCCCTCGCGGAGAATGGAGAAGGCCGCCTCGCGCTCGCCCAAATCGTCGATCAGCACCCCCGTTGCGACGGCATCGAGGATGGAGTCGTCCGCGCCGACCTCGTGGAAGTGAACCTCCTCGATGGCGCAGTGGTGCGCCTTCGCTTCGGCGTCGGCGACCACCTCGAAGACTCGCAAGGCGATGGCTCGCGCCCGCGCCGTCAAAGCGCCCCGTTCGATGATTTCCCGAATCCTCGTCAGGTTGCGATGGGCGTGATAGTCGCCGGCGTGGTGATGGGGCGTTTCAGTGACAAAGCGGTGGGGCTCGAAGCGCCACGCCACGCCCGGCAACTTGAGCGAGCGGAGCGCCGCGTCGAGCCGAGTCTGAGAGGCGCCCAAATCCAAAAGCGCCGCCACCGTCATATCGCCGCTAATTCCCGTAGGACAATCGAAATAGAGCATACGCCTGCCTCCTGAAGTGCCGTTTTCGCGCTCAGTATACCCGATGCACCCGCCATTGTCGAGCCATTTCCCCGTCCCGCCTGCCCCACCGCCACTCCTACCAGCCCCTCGCCCCGACTCTCGGACACCTTTGCGCCCCGAGGCTACCCACGACCGGATGCCGCTCTCGGCAACTCTCGCCTCAAGCAGGTGCCTACCAAGGGGCAAAAATTTCTTCGCTCCGATGACGATTTTTCTTGACATCAGGGGGGGGGGGGTAAAATGAGGGGGCTATTCAATTATTTTTCACTCGTTCAAAGGATTAATCTATGTCTTCGCCGCTCCAACCTCTAGCGACAGCCCTTCTCACGCTGGTCGCCGCTTCAGTTTTCGCGGACATCAACCTCGTCACCTTGACGAAAGGTGACGGCTCGTATAAAGCATCCTCTTTTGCGGCGGCAGGGAATTGGAGCAATGGCGAAGCCCCGTCCGCCCCCGAAGAGGGTGCCGCCGTCACCAACCACTACCTGGTCGCCTTGGGCCCGGGTTCCGAGAATGCCCTCTGGATTATGGGTATCGACCGTGGAACCCAAACCTTCGCAGGCCAGCGGCTGACCATCGGCACCGATGAGACCGAAGGTGCGCTTCGAATGACCGGCAAATGGCACGGCAAAGTGGTCATTCCGGAACTCATCCTGCACTCGGGTGAACTGCTGGTGGAAGCCAACACGGCTTTTCAGAATGCTGGCCTGGTCGAGAGCACCGAGGCGAATCCGTTCCGCATTGTCTCGCTGAATGCAGGCAATGTAAACGGGGGCGTTGGGGTGCCTTTGTCCGGATCTGAAAGCAGCGCCGTCAAGGTGCGCCGGGCAACGGGTGCAACCCTCTGGAACCCAATCACGATTTCGGGCAAAAACTACCTTGGAAAGGTCATCTATGATGGCTCGGACGGGGTGTTGACCTGTGGTTTCCCCGAGTACGGCGGGAGCCGCAGCACTCGGCGTCAAGATGCGGTTGATGTGCGCGGCGGAACTGGCTTCTTCTATGGGTTCTCGCTCTCGGGCGGACATGTCAATCTCGACTGTGCCAAGAACGGCTGGGTGGTTGACGAGGAGGGAATGTGGTTCGAGAACCGCAACTTCAGTTATGCCGCGCACAAGCCTGAACGGATGCTGAACTGGTACCTCGAAAGCAAGGGCGAGGTGGTCTTTGCGAATAGGACTGATTCGTGCCCGCTCGAACACGGTTTTCTTCTGATTTCGGGGGCGTTTTCGTGCCCGGAGGGTACGCCTCGGCTGACGGCTTCGACGAACACCTTGCTTCAGATTGAGAACGCCTTCGTGATTCCGGAGGGTACCTTGCTTCGCGCGGAGGAGAATGGCACGATTGCGCTCGATGCTGCCCGCATTCCGGGGGTTGCTCTGCGGTTGGAGGGAGGCTGGATCCATGCCGGGATCTACTCGTATTTCCCTGGCGGACACTCCTGCTCTGCCAACCCTGAATTGTGCGCCTACCTGCACCCGGGCGTCTCCTCGACCGTCACGGCAATCGCCAGCTCTCAAGCGGGCATTAATCACTATAACCATCCTAGGCCGGTGACCTCTTCGAACGCGGTCGGGACGGAGGAGGTTGCCCTCAAGAACGCCCAATTCGTTGACGGCGGCGTCAAGTGCGAAATCGACATCAAGGATGAGACCTGCGTCAGCGATTGCTTCGTGCTGGACGAATCCTGCACCCTTGAGGGAACCGTCAAACTTGCTGCCACGGTGGCCATCCAGTTGGCGAATCCGCTCTCGGCCAAGGGGTGGACGCTGATGAAGGTGCCGACCTCCGTCCGCACCCTCAAAGAGTCCGATTTCGATCTATCCAACTGCTTCTTCGACACCGATGACGGGACAGACCCCGAGGGTCTCTACTCGCCGGCCGTGCGCATCGAGACGGTAGACGGTATGCAGCATGTCGTGCTCTACCGCAAGCGCACCGCCCACCCCACCATCATCTTTCTGCGCTAGCGCACACGCGGCTTGATTCGATTCGACCATACGCCCCCACTGACCCATTCAGTCCGGTGCGTATGGTTGTTTTAGCATTGCGACCACCTTTCAGGCGTGTTATACTGCCCCGATGACTTACCTCCTGCCCCTGCTTCTAGCCTCCGCCCTCCAAGCCGCCCCCTCGATACCCGAAGCATTTGCCACCGCACAGTGGATTTCCGCCAAATCAGACCAAACCAACAGCGTTTGGCGGTTCAGCCAAAGTTTTGAATTGACATCGCCCCCGGCTTCCGCTACACTTCGGCTCTGTGCACTGGGAGCGTTCGAGGCGCGATTGAACGGCCACCCGATCAATACCGACTGCCTCGCCCCAGGTTATGCGGAATACGCCCGCAGGCTCCCCTATGAGACCTATTCGGTCGCGCCCCTCCTCCAAGTCGGAACCAATCGGCTGGAGGTGACGGTTGCCAATGGGTACGGGCCAGGCTTCACCTCCTACTCCCCCGCGTGGCGGTTGCCCAAACGGCTGATTGCCGCTCTCTCGGTGTCAGAGGCGAAGGGGTCGCAGAAGACGCTCTTGGTCAGCGATGGTCAATGGCAGGTCGTCACGGAAACCCACCTGCGCGAGAGCGACCTGTATGACGGCGAATCGTGGGACTGGACAAGGCCGGAGGGTAAACCTCTCCGCGCAACCGTCGTCGGCCACGCAGGGGGACGCCTAGAACCGCGCAAGACCTTGCGCCTCGTGCGTCACGAAAGCCTCAAGCCAAAGAACCTGTGGCGCGTCGGCGAGGAGGCGTGGCTGGTGGACTTCGGACGCAACCTCGCCGGATTCGTCGAATTGGATGTCGGCACCTTACAGCAGGAGACCCTCATCACCATCTCCCACGCCGAGGAGTTGACCGAAGACCGCAAGGGGCTCGACCGCTGGACGAATGGCGGCGCACAGGCGAAAGAGCAGTATCGGATTCCCGCGGGTGCCCGCCCTATGACGCTCGCCCCGCGCTTCGTCTACCACGGCTTTCGCTATGCGCTAGTCGAGGGAATGCCCCAGCGTTTGGACGCCGCGCAGATTCGGGCCCAGACCCTTTACGCCGATGTCCGCCCACGAAGGGAACTCCACCCCGAGAACCCCTTGGAGGCGCACCTCGTCGAAATGGCAGTCAACTCCATCAAGGCAAACTTGATGACCTTGCCGACCGATTGCGCCGTGCGGGACGAACGCGCGCCGTGCCTGATGGATACCCATACCTACTGGCGCGTCGCCTGCGAACTCTTCGACCTGCGCGACTACACGCGGGCTTGGTGCCAGTACATCAACGATGCGCCGCTTGAGGTCACCGCCGACAGGCTGGAGAGCCTCTCGCCGCTCGATGGCAAGTTGACCGCCCAGTCAAGACGCGGCCAGCCGGATTGGAGCGGCGTGGTCGTCAACACGCCCTATGTCGCTTGGCGTGTCTATGGCGAGCGATCCTTCGTGGAGGAGTCCTACCCCGCCGTCAAGCGCTATCTCGACTTCATCTGCGGGAAGGTAGCACCCTCCGGCTGGGTCGTCACCCTCCGCGGCTATGGCGATTGGGCGGCCCCGAACGAACAGGGGTCATACCACACCAGCAGTGCTGATGTTCCTCTCGTCAACACCGCCTTGCTCCACCGCCTCCTAGGCTATGGCGCGGAGATGGCGGACGAAATGCGCGACACCGCTGCCGCCGCGCGTTGGCGAAAGGCACAAAGACTCGTTGCCGAAGGGTTCCGAAAAACCTTCCGGCGCAAGGACGGGCTCTACGGCAGCGGAAGCCTCGCCGCCTCGGCTCTCACGCTCGGATGCGGGTTGGTCTCCGGGAATGAGGCGGATTTGATCTTTGACAAGTTGAAACAGCAAATCGAGAACGACGCTTGCCAGACGCGCGTCGGTATCTTCGGCGCACGGGAACTCTTCCGCCTCCTCGCCGCACGCGGCGAACGCGGACTCATTCTGAGAATGTTGGCGGTGGAGCAGTGCCCCTCGTTTGGCTACTGGCGAAAGTTGGGAGCCACAACCATGTGGGAGCAATGGGTGCGTAAAGGCCCAATGGCCAGCCACAGCCATGTCATGTTCGCAGGGGCGATTGAATATCTCCTCGATGCGCAACCGGAAAAGGGAAATCAGAACATCAGAAGGGACAACAGAAAATGAACCGATTCCAGGCGGCGCTTGTCGCCACCATCGCAACGGCAACGCTCGCTTCGGCCATGTGGCCGTTTGGCGGACGCAATGCAGCAAAAAGCGAATTCGTCTTCGCCGAAAACGGACAGGCCAAGGCCGCGATTGTCGTCGACCCCTCCGCTCCGCGCGGCTATCGCTACGCCGCCAACGAGTGCGCCGACTACCTGGCGAAACTCACTGGCGCACGCTTTATGGTGACGGCAAAACCCGTTGCGGGGATGAACACCATCTACATCGGGTCGAACCGCGACAAGCCTCGCCCCTTCGAAGAGACGGAGATTACCGTCGACAACGCCGAGACGATGCGCATTGAAGGACAAGGCCCGCGCGGCACGCTCTATGCGGTCTATGAGATGCTTGAGCAGATGGGGGTGGGCTTCTATATGTGGGACTACGACTATCTGCCCCCGGTGACCAACCGCTTGGCACTGACAACAGGGTATCATCTCCAATCCGCGCCGTGGATGGTCTGCCGTAAAAGTTGGTCGGGGCCGACTTGGGGCGGCGACGAACAGGCGTTTCGCTACCAGATGCGCCTGCGCTACCACAACAGCGAAAATACGAAACAGTTCTGGGCTACCTACGGGATGGGGCAGGCTGGAAGTTTCTCCAACGCGCCGTCTTATTCAATTGCCCAGACGCTCTGCGCGTACTTCATTCCGCGCAAGCGCTTCTTCGACCAGAAGAAGAATCCCAAGGAGTATCATCCCGAGTGGTACGCCTGGCACGAAGAGGGGAAAAAGCGCCACGGGTATTTCCTCTGTGTCTCGAACCCCAAGATGTTCGAGGAACTTTGCCGCGAGGTCGAGGCGGAGATTGTCAAGGAGATGGCGCAACGCCCTGGTGAGCGTATCGAGATTGGCTTGGGGCTGGACGACGGGTCAGTTCGCTGCGATTGCCGCGACTGTATGAAGTTGTCGGAAGGCGTGCCCAACCGGGGGCTCGCGGCGGCGGCTGTTCAGTACATTTCGCTTATCAACCGTGTGGCCAAGCGGTTTGCCGAGAAGTACCCGCATGTGCGGTTCAACATCCTCTCTTACGATGGTTTCGGCCCGACTCCGGAGAATGTGGAACGCTTCCCAATGGAACCCAATGCGGGCGTGGGCATTGCGCTTTTGTGGCGCAACTTCGGGCGCCCCATCGCCGGTTGCGAGCGAACGCCTCTTTCTGTCGAGAACTGGAATCGGATTTCGTCGAACGGAATTGCGAATTGGGACTACTATGCGAACTTCGCGACCTGGTATATTCCGTTCCCGAATCTCGACACGATGGGCGAGAACTGGCGCTATTACAAGGCGCACAACATCAACAGGATGGACAGTCAGAACCAGTGGTCGATACTCGGGGATTTGGCGGATTTGCACTTCTGGCTCTACTCCAAACTGTCCTGGAATCCGGACGCGGACGACCGCGCCTTGATTGAGAAGTTCTGCCGCGATTGCTACGGGGCGGCCGCGCCTAAAATCCTCGAATACATTGATTTCCTGCATCACTGCCGCGACCGTCAAAGGGGGCTGTGGACGGGGTGCTATGCGCTCTCGACCGAACACTACCTCAGCGGGGCGGACTGCGTACGGATTCTGCAGTTGTTCAACGAGGCACAAGCGGCGGTCAAAAACGATCCCGCCCGGCTGAGGAATGTGACGCGGGCAAAGTTTGGCGTGTTGGCGCTGACGGGAATGCGCTATAACGATATGATTGCGCCAGCCAAGGCGATGCGCTTTTTCCTGCAGCCCCGGGAGAAGTATCTGCGCGAGTTTTACGATACGGGGCTGCGAAACGATGTCGGGAACGGGGCTCTATGGGCGGGGGAGAGCCAAAGTTTCGACTCGCTCCAGGCGCTCTTCAAGGGGGAGATGAACCCCACGGTTGCTCCGCAACAGGCGAAAAGCCGCTATATCGGCGGGGATGAACTTGAGGGCGGCAAGAAGATGGTCAAGTCGAAGGATGCTGATGGTACGACGATTGCGCAGGTGGAGATGCGCAATCCGACCGAGCAACTCTATTCGATTTTTATGTGCGACGGTAACCGCGATGTGAACTACAAGTTCAAGGAGGGGGACTTCGGTTCGTGGTATGTGTTCGCTACGCTCCGCATCGACTCGGCGGTCGAGAGTGACCCGGCGGCGGCCTACTTCTCCTACCGGCAGCCATTCGAGAACGATATCAAGTCGTTCGGCCACGAGGAGATGGTGTCGCTCTTCATCTCGGGGAGCAAATCGGACAAGGGGTGGAAGATTGTCTCCTTCGGAAAGTACCCGTTCCACAAGGGCGCGGTGCTCTATATGTTCCCCGGCGTCGTGCATCCGCTGAACTCGTTTGCAGTAAAGAACTTCACGCTGGTGAACGCGTCGGTGCTCGACGATGAAAAGAATGTCGCGCGCTACTTGGGCATTCAGCCGCCGCGCGGGCGCGACAAACTTCCATCGAAGTCTCCAATCGTCACCTCGGACGGTCTGGAACTTCAGAAGGAACGGTTCGACGGCTTTTGGTTTGCCCGAGTGGGGGACGGCAAATCGGTCGGAAGGAACGCCAAGGTTGTGGCGACAATCGGCAAGGAGCAGGCGGGTGAGAAGTATCTCTTTGCCCGCGTGCGTATCGGTTCGAAGCGCTATCTGGCTACCGATGTCGCCCGCCTGTCGCTCTATACCGCGCCGAAGCAAGTGCCTTCGATTCCGGACGAATCGATTGCCCCGGCGGTGGTCGATTCGGTCAAGGTCGGTGGCTCGCCCTATGACGATTCGTGGCAACTGATTTCGCTTGGCAAGCGGAAACTGGAGGCAGGAATGACGGTCGCGCTGGAACTCGCGCCGGGGGCCGACGCACGCTTCTTGGATATGCGCAATCTCTTCCTGATTGAACCCGAGTTGATGGAATCCTCCGTCAAGTAGACAAAGCCGGGGACACCCTTTCCCGAGGCTTACTCCGAGCGCCGTCCGCGGTTTCGCGGGCGGCGCTTTTTTGCATTGATTCGGAGCATCGGGCAACCATCCACGGGGCGGAATCGTGCTTAGCAACGGGAGGTGCTGGTGCGCACATCAAGAGGCGCAGGGTGCCCACCGACGGGCATCAAGGGTAGGAACCTTGCGGAGGGGAAGTGCGAAACTGCCCCAACACCGAAGCATCAGTCGCGCACGGTGGCGGGCGGCTTGGGGCGACGGATTAGTTCGCGCAGTACGCCGGCCGCCGCGCCTCCGAGAATCACCCATGCGGGGTTGACCTTGAGAACAATTAGCAAGAACGCGGCGACCAGGAAGAGACACCAGGCGAAGGGGGAACGGAGCGTTTTGGCGCCGTTGCGCCACGCGGTCGAAAGGATGAGTCCGCAAAGCGCCGCGCGGATTCCGAGGAAAGCTCCCGCGAGCCACGGGCTCTCCCCTGCCCCGAGTTTGCGCCCGAACACGCATGCCACCAGCAGAATCGCGACAATCGAAGGTAGCGCCACCCCGGCCAGCGCGGCCGCCGCGCCCGCCACGCCGCGAAAGCGCATCCCGATGTAGACCGCCGAGTTCGCCGCCATCAGCCCCGGCACGCTTTGAACGACCGCCAGCAGGTCGGCAAACTCCTCGTCGGTCATCGTCTTGCGCTTGGCGACGAATTCGTGCTCGACCATCGGCACGATGGCAAAACCTCCCCCCAACACGCAGAACGCAATCCGGAAGAAGGTCAGGAAGAGGTCAAGCAGGGTCATGGGCGAATCGATCGCACAATCTCTCGCATCTTGTCCGCCTCGCATTCGAGGATTCCCAGATAGCGGAACTGCACCTTGGCGCGGACGAGATTGTGGTCAGGATATTTGGTCTTGAAGTAGGTATCCCCGTTGAGAAAATCCGTCAAGAAACGCATCCCCAGCACGAAGACCATATAATGGATGGAGAAGACCATCTCGTCCCACTCCGCATCAGTCAGAAAAGGCGCTTCCTTGCGGTAGCCACGGACGATTGCACGGAAACGATCCATATCGAAGTCGACCTTCGCCAAGTTCGTCTCCGATTCGCTCATCTTCGCCGCGGCGCTCCGCACCAAATCCCCGAAGTCGAAGAGCGCGGAACCTGGCATCACCGTGTCCAGGTCGATGACGCAAATACCGTGGCCCGTCACCTCGTCGAAGAGAACATTGTTGATTTTCGTGTCGTTGTGAACCACGCGCTCGGGAATCACCCCCGTTCGAATCAACCGCATCATCCGCGAACAGATGTCCGCCCGCGACTCCACGAAGTCCACCAGCGGCACCACCCGTTCCAGCCGCCCGGCGACATCCTGGCGTACCGCCTCGCGGAACGCCTCCAACCGCTTGAGACCGTTGTGAAAGTCAGGAATCGTCTCCTTCAGGCGCGGAGCCGGAAAGTCCGCCAACTGGTTCTGGAACCACGCGAAGGCGCATGCCGCCTCGTAGGCCTGCTCCGAAGAGGTCATCACCTCGCAAACCGTCACCCGGTCGACGAAATGATAGACGCGCCAGGCATTTCCGTCCGGGTCGAGGTAGCAATAGTGCCCGTCCGTGGTCTGGACGAAATGCAGGACATGGCGGTCAGGTTCGTGCGTCTTGCCCTCCAGCTTGCGGCGGATGTGGTCGGTCACGCGAATGATGTTGTTCATCACGCCTTCGGGATCAGGGAAGACATTGGTGTTGATTCGCTGGAGCAGAAAGACCGAATCGAAGGTCTCCACCCGAAATGTGTCGTTAATGTTGCCGTCGCCAAACGGGGCGGCGCGGACAACCTCGCTCTCAAGGCGGAAGTGGCCGAGTATTTCGCGGATGGGATATTTAGTCTTGCTGCTCATGGGGGCTATTCGTGGTTCAGATTGCGGCGATCGATTACTCGCTTGGCCTTGCCCTCGAAGCGTTCAAGCGTCTTGGGGGAGACCAGTTCAATGTTCATCGAGAGCCCCGTGACGCTCTGGACGACCGCGTGGATGCGCCGCTTGAGTTCAAGCATGTCGGTCATTTGGTCTGAAAAGACCTCAGGGCTCATCTCCACCCGGACGGTCACTTGGTCGAGCGCACCGGGACGCGTGACCTCGATCTGGTAGTTGGGCGTAGCCCCTTCGACACGCAACAGAGCCGTCTCCACTTCGGACGGATAGACATTCACGCCGCGGATGATGAGCATGTCGTCGGAGCGTCCTATGATACGGCTCATGCGCCGGGTCGTCCGTCCGCAGGGGCAAGGCCCGTCCGGGATGATACGCCCGATGTCCCTTGTGCGATAGCGGATGAGGCTGAACGCCTCCTTGACCAAGGCGGTAATGACAATCTCCCCGTACTCCCCGTCAGGCACCGGCTCAAGCGTCTTGGGGTCGAGCACCTCGAAGACAAAGGCATCCTCCTGAATATGCATACCGTTGCGGTAGGCGCACTCGCCGCTGACGCTCGGCCCCATTACCTCGGAGAGCCCATAGTTGTTGAAACAGAGAAACCCGCCGGTTTTCTCGATGGACACGCGCATATCCTCTGTCCAAGGCTCGCCGCCGAGTTGGGCGAACTTGAGCGGAAGCTTGCCGACCAGGCCACGCTCGCGCATCGTCTCTGCCAACTTGAGCGCATAACTCGGGGTGCAGATAAGCGCATCCACGGCCATATCCTGGAGAATCATCAGCTGCTTGTCGGTGTTGCCGGAGCCCACAGGAATCACCCCTGCGCCAACCCTCTCGATACCATAGTGCAGACCGAATCCGCCGGTGAACAGACCATAGCCGAAGGAGACCTGAACGGTCTGATCCCGCGTCATCCCGCAAGCCGTCAGAAAGCGTGCGGTCAGGTCGCTCCAAGTCTCCAAATCCTTGCGCGTATAGGCGACAAAGGTCGGGCGTCCTGTAGTGCCGCTGGAGCCGTGGTAGCGCACGACTTCACTGCAGGGGACGGAAAGAAAGCCCAATGGATAATGGTTGCGCAAGTCCTCCTTCGTGGTAAACGGCAAGCGCCGGATGTCGTCGACCGTGCGGATGGATTCCGGTGAGATCTTGGCCTTGGCGAAAGCCTCGCGGTAGAAGGGAACATGGGCAACCCTCGCGAGCGTTTCGCGCAAGCGTCGGGCCTGGAGCGCGCGCAACTCGTCCTGCGGAAGGCACTCGAACTGCGGCTGCCAGACAAAGCTCTCGATGACGGGGATGGTGTTCATCGGGGCTAGAGTTTGGCGAAAAGGGTTTCGGAGTCGAGAATCTTGCGACCGTTGGCGGCGAGTGCTTCGGCAGCCTGCTCGGGATAGTTGAAGCGAAAGATGAGGACTGCCTCGCCGCCGCAGTGAGTGGTGAAGGCGTACATGTACTCGATGTTGACGCCAGAGGCGGAGATGATGTCGAGCGTATCGCCCATACCGCCGGGCTTGTCGGGAACGGCGACGGCTACGACATCGCGGAGATTGACTACATGCCCTGCCTTCTCAAGGACGCTCTTGGCGTCCTCCCACTCCTTGACGATGAGGCGCACGATGCCAAACTGCTGGGTGTCTGCGAGGGATAGCGTGACAATGTTGATATCCGCGTCGGAAAGGGCCTTGCAGATGGCATTGAGGTGCCCGGGCTTGTTTTCGAGAAAGAGGGAGATTTGCTTGATGGTCTTGGCGTTCATGGCTGGAGCCTTTCTGTTTTACTTCTTGCGGTTGTCGAAGACGCGTTTGGCTTTGCCTTCGCTTCGGGGAATGGTATTGGGTTCGGCGAGGGAGACGCCGACATGGATACCGGTGATTTCAAAGACCCGCGCGGCAATCTCCTTGCGAAGGAGTTCAAGACTGCGGATGTCGTCGCCGAAGCGCTCGGCCGTGACTTCGACGCGAACCTCGACGGTATCGAGACTGCCTTTCTTGTCGAGCACAATCTGATAATGGGGCAGGACGCCGTCGACTCGCATCAAAGCGGTTTCGATCTGAGTCGGGAAGAGGTTGACGCCGCGCACGATGAGCATATCGTCGGATCGCGCGTCGATGCGCTGGAGACGGCGAAGCGTCCGCCCGCAGGCGCAGGGCTGGGGAACAATGCAGGACAGGTCGCGCGTGCGGTAGCGAATCATTGGCATGGCGTCCTTGCACAGGGTCGTAAAGACGAGTTCGCCGACTTGCCCGTCGGGGAGGACTTCGCCGGTATCGGGGTCGATAATTTCCGGGTAGAAGAGATCTTCGAAGATATGCAGACCGCACTGGCGGTCGCACTCGCCGGCAACACCGGGGCCTACGATTTCGGAGAGACCATAGATATCCGAGGCGTGAATACCGGTCTCGCGTTCGATTCGGCGGCGCATCTCCTCAGTCCAAGGTTCCGCGCCAAATATGCCGACCTTGAGGGAGAAGGTCTCCTTGAAGTCGATGCCCTTGACGCGGGCGGTGTCGAGGATATGGAGGAAGTAGCTGGGGGTACAGCTGATGGCGGAGACCTTGAAGTCCTTCATCAGCATCAACTGGCGTTCGGTGTTGCCGCCGGAGATGGGCAGCACGGTGATGCCGAGGGTCTCTGCACCGCCGTGGAGCCCGAGCCCGCCCGTGAAGAGTCCGTAGCCGTAAGCGTTTTGGAGGATGTCGCCTTTACGGACGCCCGCGGCGAGCAGGCAACGCGCGACAGCCTGGCCCCAGACATCGAGGTCGGCTTTGGTGTAGCCAACGACGATGGGTTTGCCCGTGGTGCCGCTGGAGGCGTGAAGGCGGGCAACTTCGTCCATCGGGGAGGCGAAGAGCCCGAAGGGGTATTCGTCACGGAGGTCGGCCTTGCAACTGAAGGGGAGCAGGGCAAGGTCTTTCAGGGTCTGAATGTGATTCGGGCGAACCCCGCGCTCGTCCATACGCTTGCGGAATAGTGGTACGCGCGCATAGGCGCGCTCGACGGTTCGCTTGAGGCGCGCAAGTTGCAGAGCCTGAAGGTCGGCGGGCGGCAGGAAGTCGGCCTGGTTGAGGGCACAGCGAAAGGTTTCGGTCATGAAAACTCCAGATTGAGAAGCGGGAACAATTGGATTGTACTCCAAGGCGCGGGGCAACGCAAGCCAAAATCCGCGGCTTTGCCGATTTTGCGGGACTGAGGGGGATTGGTGGGTAGGAATATCAGGGCAGAGTCGAGGGCAGATCCCGGAAGCCTCGGAAGGGTGCGAAGGCGGCGTCTGCCACGCGCCGGTACTCGTCGAGGCTGCGGCAGAGTTTGAGGCTATTCCAGATGCGATCGCCGTCGGCGAGGCTTTCGCGGAGGTAGTTCCACAACTCTTTGAAGCGGCCGACGGGGGCGTTCCCCTGAAGCGTGGAGGAGTAAACTTGGAGGAGGTCGTCGAGGAAAGCCTTGAGTCGTTCTGGATTGCGTGTATCGGTGCCTAAGGAAAGGGTTTCGGCGAGGAAGGGGTTGGCTGCGGCGGCGCGGCCAATCATCCAGGACTGGATGGTTGGGAAGCGCATCTGGAGGCGGGCGAGGTCGGCAGGGTTGCGGATATCGCCGCTGTAGATGACGGGGTGTTTGATGGCGGGGAGGAGGTCAGAGAGGGTCTGCAAATCGACCTGGCCGTCGTACATCTGGGCGGCAGTCCGGGGGTGGATGCAGATGGAATGAAGGGGATAGCGGTTGAGGATGGGAAGGCATTCGGGGAGGAGGCGGGCGTCGCGCAATCCAAGGCGGACTTTGACGGAAAAGGCGATGCCGGTCTGGCAAGCGGTGTCGAGCAATGCGTCCAGCTGGTCGGGATTGGCAAGGAGTCCGGAGCCGCGACCCTTTTTCGCGACGAAGGGGAACGGGCACCCGGCGTTGAGGTCGCATCGCGTGTAGCCGAGGGTTTGAACGGCGGCGATGAATGTGCGGAGTTGGGCGGGATCTTTGCCGATAGTCTGCGGCACGAGCGGGATGGCTTGTTCGCCCGAAATATCGGCCAGAAGAGCGGGTTTGACGCGCTCGCCGGCTACGGTCGGGATGAATGGGGCGAGGGCTTCGCAGTAGCCCCGGAAATGGGCAGCAAGGGTGTTGCGGAAGGGCTTGACGGTGACGCCGCGCAGGGGCGCGAGAATCAGTCGAGGCGGCACAGGCTCTCCAGTTCTTCGCGCCAGCGGCAAAGGGTTCCGAGCAGGATACCGCAGAGGAACCCGCCAAGATGCGCCGCCCAGGCGACATAGTTGGCGAGGAAGAGGGCTTCGCAGAGGTTGAGCCCCAGAATGACCACTATCGCTAGGCGCACGCGCAACCGCACGGGGATGATGAATCCAATGAGCAGGGTCACGCGGTTTTTGGCCGGGATTCCGGCGAGCAATGCCCCGAGGAGGGCGCTAACGCCGCCGCTGGCTCCCATACAGAAACGCCTCGAGCCCCAGCCGTATAGGGCGGTCTGATGAATCAGGAATCCTGCGGCTCCGCACAGGGCTCCGAGCCAAAAGACCAGCCAAAAGGCGCGCTTTCCAAAGCGCCATTCAATAGCCGCCCCCATCAGGGCGACGCCAAGCATATTGAGCAACAGGTGCCACCAGCCGAGGTGGAGCAAGGCGTAGGTGAAAGGTTGCCACCAGAAGCCCTTCTCGAGGAGTCTTGGAACTAATCCAAAGGCAAACTCGATGGCCCGGTCAAAGCCCCAGTCGTGGGCGAGGGAGACGGCGAAGAGTGTCGCCTGGATGAGGTAGACCAGGGTGCAGAGGGCGATGAGGCTTCGGGTTCCCGGGGGAAGGCGCAGGAAGAAGAATCTGCGGCGTTCAGTCCACGCCTCAACGCGTTCCCGCCCCCTGAGGATGCGGGCATCCCACGCGAGGACGAACTTGCAGAAGCGGTACTTCAGCCAGCCAAAAGGGAGCACGGCAACGGGATTAGATGTTGGGGTAGCCGGCCTTGTCGAGCAACAGCACCACCAGTTCGACCGCCGCGACGACGACCGCCACGATGGCGCAGGCGCCGCCGAACCAGTCGACCTTCTCGGGCTTGTCCGACTTTTTGCTCTGGGGGACGCTTTCGAGCGGGTTGCGCAACCGCGCGTTCAGATAGGGTTTTGCCTCTTCAGCCATAGGGTCTCCTCTCAAGTTGCAAAGTCTACACCATTTCCGCGCGATTGCCAACCCTAAAATGACGCCGCCCGTCTGAAAAGGATTCCGTCCGTTCCGCACAACCATCCTCGCTTAGGCACTAGGCGAAAGGTTGGTAGGTCTGGATGCCGTACCTGACAAGGAGTCTCCCCCGAAGGTGCGTACCTGCCGCACGGGAAGGTGGCAACCGCTCGGGGCGACTGGTTGCCACCACTCTCCGGAACGGCCGGACAGGAGCGGAGTCGCTTGACAGGCACGGAAAATTGGCATACAATACGCATTGTATGTTCGTTAAATTAGCACCTGCAGTGGTCTCCCTCTGCACGGCGGCGGTCTGTTCGGCGGGCGCACTCTCCTTCTCGGATGTGCAGACAGACCAACATGGCCTACACCTTCAACGGCTATGGCCGCAACCCGGTCGGCGGAATCGAATTCGTCGCCCAAGCCACCAACCGCCTGATTCGCACGCTGACGATGAATACCCCCTTTGCAGGCATCGCCCAGCGCAAGGCACCCGGCGTTCAATGGAGCGTCTCCAATTGCGCTGCCATATCCCTGCTCGATCTCGGCGAAAGCGACATCCACCCTGTCCGCAAAGAGCAGGTCGGGGAGCGGTGGATGCGTCTGGCTCTCTCCAGAGCCTACGGCATCCGCAGGGGGCTTGAAGCGGGGCCGGTGCTCGAACGGGTGGAGTGGAATGGCCCTCAGGCCATCCTTCATTTCCGCAACGCGGATGGTCTCCAAACCTCTGACGGGAAGCCTGTCAAGGGGTTTGAACTGGCGGGGCCGCCGCAGTCTGGGGTGACTATCGACGGGGCCGAGAGGAAGAAGGACGAGAAGGCTATCTTTGGTTGCATCTACCACGCGGCGAAGGCTGAAATCAAGGGGGACACGGTCATTCTCTCCGCTCCGGAGGTACGCGAGGCCTTCTCGCTCCGCTACGCCTGGTTCGACCTCAATTCCGGTTGGAATCTGGTCAACCGGGATCAACTTCCCGCCAACACGCTGTGCCGCTTCAAGGACGGGGTCTATCACGAACAGGTCTACGATTGGCGCGATATTCTCACGCGCAAAGGAGGTAAGCTGTGACCTCCATTCGCGACTTTATTCGGCTGGCGCGGGCGGGCTTGGCGGCGGCGGGTGCCAAGGCTTCGTAGCCGGCTTTGCTGTTTATCTCTTAGTCCCGCTGGTAGGCACGAAACGGGCCGGGAGGTTGCTATCTCCCGGTCTGTTTTGTTGATAGGAAAAGGGGCGAGAGTTTACTTGGTGGCGGTCTCGTTCTCTTGCTGCTTGCGGTACTCGGTGAGGAGGCCCTTGGCGCGATTGGTGGTCAGGGTATCGGCTCCACGCTTGAAGGCCTCGCGGGCGGTGGAGAGTCGGTCGATGGTCCAGACATGGAAACTGAAGCCGGCGTCGTGCACGCTTTTAATCAGATCGGCGGTGACAAACTTGGGATCGAAATGGCTGTCGACGCCGTCGGCCTTGATGCGTTTGAGGACGCTGACGAGGTTGGTTGAGGTGAAGGGCTTGAAGCCGCCCGGTGAGGTCAACCAGTAGACTTTGTAGGCGGGGAGTTGTCTCTTGAGTTCGGCGCAGGAGGCGGTGTTGAAACTGATGAAGAGGAGGTTTTCCGGAGTGGCGTTGGTCTGCTTTTCGAGGATGGCTTTGATATGCGGGACGATGTGCGGCCCGGTCTTGAGTTCGGCGTAGATGTAGCGGTTGGGACGGGCGAGTTTGAGGACATCCTCGAAGAGGGCGGGAGGCGTATGAGGGTAGTTGTTTTTCTTCCACTTGCCCCACCCGGCGACATTCAGGTTCGAGAGGTCGTTGCTCCAGGTGACGGCCCCGCAAGAGCGGCGGTCTTTGCCCCCTGTGATGCGTCCGAGGTGGCCGTCATGAAAGGTGAATACGCGGCCGTCCTTGGAGAGGTAGAGGTCGCACTCGAAGCCGAATCCGCGCTCGACGGCGCAGGTGAAGGCGGGCAGGGAGTTTTCCGGGGCGTCGACCGATTCGCCTCTGTGGGCGATGAGCGTCTCGGGACTGGGTTCGGCGGCGAGGATAGGCAGCGCCGCGAGGGCGGCAAGGACGGGAAGGAATTTCACGGGAGTGTTCCTGATGGGGTTGAAAGTAGGACAATTTCTATACTACTTTACTCCATCTCCCGCGACTTGTCCAGTTTTTTCCGCTCCGGGCAAGGGCTCCGTCCACCGGGTCGATTGGTTGCAACCTTCGGGGGCAGTTGGTACCAACCTTTTTGGGGAAAAGGTTGATACCTTGGTGGGGCGGAGGTAGGCAGGAATCGTCCCGAAGCGCGCGATGCGTTCCCGCTAGGGGCGGGAAACCTTCAGGCGCCAGAAGCGATTCTCTCCGGAGGCCGCGGGCGTGAAGGTCGCGGAGACCGAGCCGTCTTCGTTCGGGGTCAGCGACGGGTGGGATTCGTCGCTCAGACTGCCCGGCTCGACGCCCGATTGCAGGGTGAGCGTGCGGTAGGCGGAAGCGCAGAAACGGGTCGCCGCCTCGGCCTCCGATGTCACCCCGTTCCGCACGCGAAAGGTCAGCGGCGTACCATCCAATGGAAGCGACTCGATGGCAATGGCCGGGGCGAACGCGGTCAATCCCTTGAGCGAGAAGTCGGCCAGAGTCAGACCGAAAGATTCCGCCCCAAGCAGGAGATTCGCGACCGACTCCGCCGTCGCCGAAGGGGTGCCCGCAAGGTACTCCCGAACCAATCGGTCAATCTCGGACTGGGGTGTCTGCGCGACAAATTGATCCGAAAGACCGGCAATCGGGATGCCTTCGACTTGGGGGGCTCGAATGGCGAACTCGCGGGTAATGGAGTTGTTCGAATAGTCCGATTCGGTTATCGTCCGAGCGGCGTTGATGCTGGCAGTCAGAGAGTAGTTTCCCGGAGGCAAATTCTGCAAATCCGACCATTGGTATCCGAGTTGGTAGAGGTAATAATCCACCTCGATCGACGGGCAGGTGAAGGTGAGTTTCCTGGTCGCAGCCCCTCCCAGTTCCAGACTGAGCGAAAAGGTGTCGAGTACGGCAGTTCCCCAGGCATCGGAGAGCAGGAAATTGAACGCAATGGGCGTACCATAGGCGAAGACAGATTGGTTGGTCGTCCCCTCGCCAAGCCAAAAGCCGTCGGGGTAGCGTGCGTTGGAATAGAAGCAGAGGTCGTTCACTGTCCAGCCCAAATGCACCGTTCCTGGTACGGCGATGGTGTCTATACGAATGAAGTATTGCTGCCCGGCAGCGGCAGTGGTTCGAAGGTCGGTACTGCCGTAATTCAAGGCAGAAAAGCAGGCAGAGTCTACCAAGGAAAGGTCTGCGAGGTTGGTGCCCGTGAAGAGTTCGATTGAGGTGTATTCGGCCTGGTCGCTCCAAGCATAGAGGGTCAGGGGTTGGTCGACTGGACTCGTGTAGGAGTACCAGATGGAGCGACCGAGGTTGGAACATCCAATGGCGGCGGAAGGCGCTGGCTCATCCGTTTCGGATGTGGCGAAGGTGGTGTCCGCCGAGAGGGTTCCGCTGAGGCCTTCGAGTGGGATTGCGTCCGATAGGTCGTCATTCGCGGGAAGCGGCGTCACGATGCAGGAGGGCTGGTCGCCGAGCACGAAGTCCTGTCCGGAAAGGGAACCCACGATGCCGCAGTCTGCGCTTTCGGAGCCGCTTTGACTGGCTCGAATCAGGACATTGGAGCGCACGCCGTCGGCGAAACCTTCGCAGGAAGCGGTCAGCGCATAGACACCTTTGGGTTCAGGAGATGGCAAGGAAAGGGAGTAAATCCCGTGCAAGTCCGAGACCGTTTCGTAGGTACCTGTTCCGCAGGAGGCGGTAATCTTCGCACCGGCGATCGGGTTGCCTCCGGAGTCGGTTATACGCCCCGTGACGAACTCGCGGTTGGCTTGGTCGGGATCGATGGCAAAGGAAACTGTAATCAGTTCGTTGAAACGATAACTCCTCGTCTGAACCGCTGGAAGGGCGTACCAGACATCATCCTGCCCAGACCATCCCATATTCAAATGGGTATAGCGCACGCCGTCCGAATGGCCGTACCCGTCGGCCACCACGGCATGCCCGCCAGCGGAAGAACCGTAGATGCCGAGAATAACCGGATGCTTCGCGTCCAAGTTGGAATAGAGCGCCTCCAAAAGGGGCGATGGGGTCGCGTTGACAAGCGGATTGATGACCACCTTGGAGGAAGCATAGCCGAAACACTCCGTCAACGCCCGGGGCGGCTGGAGTCCCGATGCCGAAGAGGCGGAAGCGGTATAGGCCATCCCGAGCGCAACGCCCGCGTCGTAGCACAACTTGCCAATCGCCTCACGCTGGGCAAGCGTCGTATTGGCGCTGGTGTTGGGCCCGTTTGGCATCGATGCCCAGTCGTAGACGCCACCGATTGCCGTCAAGTCAACGCTCTTGCCGTCGACTGTGCAGGTACGCGAAAAGGGGGCGACCGCCGTCTTCGGGGCTTGCCAGAACTTCATCACCTGTGCGAGCGCCGTCGCCAGGCATCCGCAAACATAGTTGCGCGGCGTGAAATAGTTGTACACGCCCCCAGACTGGTTCCACTTGGTGCTCAGCAGAGGCTCGACGCGGACATCCGCCGGAAGCGTCACCTTGGTTGCGGCGGAGGCAAGTGTCAGCCGCGACCATTGGTCGACTGCGGCCTCTTCTTCGTCCGCATCCAGTCCCCCCTCCTTAGCCTCTCTGATGCGCGAGGCAAGGTCGCCCGAAAGCAAATCGAAGAGAGGCGAGCCCTCGGCGGGAGGCTCGCCGCTGGGCGAAAAGGCGACCACCGGGGTGAGCGAATCATCCCCGGCGATTGCCGCAAAGCCGCCCGAAGAGTAGGTCACGATGTGGAAGAGCGGGAGTCCCGAAGATTCCCAGGTCGTGACGCTTTCCGCTTCACCCACCAGTCGTGCCCCTGCGCTGGGAGCAGTTCCGCTTCGGGCATAACCTTCCGCAGCAACAACCGCCAATTCGTACGGCACGGGCAAACCCATTGCTCCGGTTGCTAGCAACGAAAGCGTCAACAAGATTACTCTCTTCGGGGAAGAGAGATTCATACCATCAGTAAGAATTGGTATAAACGAATCGGGGGGCGGGGAAGCCGCCCCCGCGCCCCCGCGGGGGGTTGGCCCGGCCCCGGGGCTTGTGAAAAAAGTATGGGCCCGGGTCACAACCAA